>JASLXP010001236.1 GCA_030740295.1 Planctomycetota bacterium | reverse complement strand
AGGGCGCTCGCCAAGCTGCCCCAGCAACTGCTTCTTACGTGTGAATATCTCTCCCCAATCGGAGGGATGTTTTACTCCTCCCTGTTTGAAGGTCGCCTTCAGTTTGTTCTTTGACCGGGTGAGATGGCCGTCCAGGTCCCGTTCGCTCGGGGTTGAGGCTCGGGTCGGGCTCGATTTCGAGGATGGTCATGCCGGTGTCGTCCATCTCCCCAATCTCATCGAGAAAGATCGTGCCGCCACGGGCCCGCTCGAAGCGTCCTATATGCGTGCGCTCGGCGCCGGTAAACGCTCCGCGCTCGTGCCCGAACAGTTCGCTTTCCAGAAGGTTTTCCGGAATAGCTGCACAATTGACCGCGAGGAACTCGGCATCCGATCGGTGGCTGTGCTGGTGGATGGCGCGAGCGGCCAGCTCTTTGCCGGTGCCGCTTTCACCGGTCAGGAGGACGGTGGCATCGCTGGCTGCGGCCTGCCCGATCAGCTTGTAGAGCTCCCACATGGAGGGAGACCGTCCGATGATGCGCTCCCGAAGATCGGGCTCCTCCAACTCTTCCGGTATTTCGATGCGGCCATGCATTCGAGAGACTTCCGCCGCGTAGTCTACCACCCTGTGCAGGCTTTCGGGTTCAACCGGTTTGATGACGTAATCGTGTGCACCGTTCCGCATGGCTTCGATGGCGCCTTCCGCTTCTTCGACCACCGTCACCAGGATTACCGGCAGATGCGGGCTCACGGCCTTCACCTGGAGGAGGGCCTCTACGCCGCTGATGCCGGGCATGATCAGATCCATGAGCACGAGATCGAAGCTCTCATGCCGGACCCGCTCTACGCCTTCCTCGCCGGTTGTTGCTTCAAAAGTCTCGTGACCCCGGGTGGTGAGCACTTTTTTCAGAATCAGCCGGTCAACGTTGTTGTCGTCAATGATAAGTATGCGGCTCATAGGCCCGCGTGAGCGTTTCGAATTAAGGGGATGACATCGGCGGGTGTCACCGGGTCGCCATGCTGAAGTCTGTTATGGAGGGATGGACATCATATCCAACAGGGCAGGAGTCGCCGGAGAAATAAGGAACGCGCAAGAACCCGAGCCCGGTTTGCCGTCGCACGGGCAATGCATTGGAATACTCCATCATGCCATCGGATCCCATCGAACAGAAAAATGCGTCACTTCATTTCATTAGTTTGCAGGCAGTGCTCGCATACACGGCGCTGGCAGTATTCGTGTATCTGTTTCATCTGGGTGGCTACACCTCATACATCAGTTGGCCGATGTCCTACCACTATCCCGATCAGCTCACTGGTGAGGAGTGGTTGTGGGCAGCTCTTGTCGGGCTTTTTGCGGCCGCTGCCTGTGTGCTTGTCCCGCTGGTTTTGAAAGAGGCTGATGGTTACACGCAAAGCATTGAGCCGGCTCTCGAAGCGGCCCGGAAGGCCGGCCGTCCCTTTCACATTCTGTGGCTCTGTCCGGTCCTGATTGGGCTCGGCATGAAGCCGGACATGGCTTGGTTTTTCTTCTTCCTGGGTCTGGTGGCCGTGGCATTGTTGATGCTCGGCTATCACCTGCCCCTGGGCGAGGGGAGGAGAGGAGGGGGGGAGAGAGAGGAGGAGGGGAGAGGGGGAGAGGAGGAGAGTTGGGGAGAGGAGAGGGGGGAGGAAGAGAAGAAAACGGAATTGGTGGCTTCTGTGCCGCTGGCTGTAAAGCTCGTCCTCGCAGGTGGTGTCGGCGGCTTCATCTTGTTCTTCAGCTATCAGACGATTCTTCAGTACCACGCGGGGAACTATGGTTACGCTGATTCAGGTTTTGTGGCGGAGGCTCTTTGGAACACGCTGCACGGGCGTTTCATGTATGCTCACAATTTTGTACCGCCGATGCTCCTGGCCGATCACCTGTCACCGATCTGGCTGACGCTGCTGCCGTTTTATGCGATTTTCCCGCGGCATGAGACTCTGATCGTGGCCAGCGCGGTTTCGCTGGGCATGACGGCCGTGCCGCTTTTTCTACTTGCCCGGTGGGAGTGGCGGAGCAATGGGTAAGCGCTCTGTTTCGGGTTGGCTTTCCTTCTGTTTCCCGCGTCGCAGCACGAAGTCTGTTCTTTCAGTTTCGGCTTTCAGGCGGAGGTGATGGCGATCCCCTTTCTGGCCTGGGCCTGTTACTGCATGCGCCGCGAATGGTGGAAACGGTTCTGGCTGTTTGTGCTGCTGGTGCTCTGCTGCAAAGAGACGCTCGCCGCGGTCGTCCTGGGCATGGGCCTGTGTGTTATCTTTGTGCAGAAGAACAGAAAGCAAGGAGTCGCCGTCGCCGTTCTCGCGGTGGTGTGGATTCTCGCCTCTACCAAGCTGGTCTTGCCCTGGCTGAAGGCTGCGTGGCCCTCTGACGAGGTTCTGCTGGATGCGACAGGCGCCGAACAGTATTACCAACTGGAACAGTTCTTCGGACATCTTGGAAGCAGCTACACCGAGATCGCATACAACCTCCTGACGATGCTTTTCACTTCGCCGGTGGAAACCGTCGGCAGATTTCTGCACCGCGAGGTCTGGATATTCTCGTGTCAGATGCTCCTGCCGCTCTGCATGCTCAGTCTGCTTTCACCTGCGGCACTGCTCCTTGGAGCAGCTCATGGATTTCTGATGCTGGTAAGTTTTAAGAAGCCGCAATTCTTCAGCATCTTCCAGCACTACAAAATAGCGTTGGTCATGGTGCCATTCTGGGCCGCAGCAATCGGTGTGCGGCAACTGGCGGAAGGGCAATCCTGGATTCAGCGCCTGGCCCGTTGGAAGAGGTCGAACCGTCTTTCAAACGCGATCCTGAGTATCGATTCACGCAAGGCAATCATTCGCGCCGCGGGAATCGGCATCCTGATCAGCTCGGTCATTCATTGTTATTACTTCGGCCCGACGCCACTTTCGAAAACCTACGTGCCACGTCTTTACGACACCAGTACCCCGCGCGCGCAGGCTCTGGCCCGAATGAAAAAGCTGATACCGATGGACGCCTCCATAGTTACCACCCATCGCGCGGCCGCTCACTTCACCGACCGGAAGCAGCTCTACTGCATCCCGCTCAACGACCGGAAAGACCCGGAACTCATGTTTTCAGTGGATTACATTCTTCTGGATCGAAGAGACGCATGGGGTGATGCCGGCTTCAAACACTTGAACAGAATGATGGACCAACTGCGTAAGCGGGACGACTACGCGCTGCTGGTGATGGACCAGAGCTTCCGGCTCTTTAAGAGAGTGGAATGACCTGCGCCGCCCTTCAATTATTTTCAGCCGGAGTGGGCTCGTTTGCCGCGACTGGCTGTGCCTCGCCTTCAGGTGCAGATTCCACATCGTGGTTGCGATAGTTCTGCATGTTGCCTGCCTCCAGGTCCGGCACTTCAACGGCGGCCAGGGCTCTGTCGATTTCGTCTTCTTCTCCGAATTCTTCGTCGTCCAGGATGGCGGCGAGCCCGCCTTCAACAATGTCAGTAGACTGATCGGAATGCCCGAAAGGATTATCCTCGAGCGGCGTAAATCCTGGCAGAGACGATTCCGTCTCATCTACCGGCTCGGGGGTGCCCTCGAGCTTCTGCGATTGCTGTGAGCGGAGGGTCTCGATGTCCTCTTCCCCGCCGGATGCACCCGTCGTGATCGCCTGTTCCCCGTCGGCCATGGTGACATCGAGTTCGTCAGCATAAGACGGTCTTTCGTAGCCAAAGGAGGCATCGACGCCGTCGACCTCGTCGTCTGAGAGCTCTGCGCCTTCTTGCCATTCTATCCAGAGCTGCTGGTAGTTTTCAGTCTGTATCAGTTTAATCTTCTTGAGCCGTGCGAGCTCGAGGATGGCGAGAAACGTGCCAATCAACTCTCCCCGGTGATTGGCCTTCTCAAAAAGGCTTTCGAATGCCAGCGGAGACTTCTGTTCGAGCAGTGCGGTAATCCTGCCGAAATATACCGGCAGGGGCACATCTTCATAGGTGACCTTCGCGTGCTCGATGGGCTTGGCCTGCTCCATCACCTTGGTGAACGCGTTGAGCAGATCCCAGAGCGTAACGCCTTCAAGAGGATCTTTGCCTTCGAGCTCTTCCGCTATCCATTCCGGCCGTATCTTGACCACGCTGTGCGGCCGTGTGAACATCATCCGGCGGGCCTCGCCCTTCACCGAAAGGAAACGGCTCGCATCTTTGAATTTTTTGTATTCGAGCAGGCGCGCGACGAGTTCAGAGCTCGGATCGTCCTCGTCATCATCCAGGTCGTCCAGGTCTTCCGAGGGTAGCAGGGAGCGGGACTTAATCTCCATCAGTGTGGCCGCCACTATAAGGAAGTCGCCCGCAAGGCTGAGGTCCAGTCCCTCGATCATCTCCATGTACTCGAGGTATTGATCCGCTATTTTGGCAATAGGGATTTCGTGAATTTCGACTTCCTCTCTTCGAATCAGATAGAGCAGCAGGTCCATGGGCCCGCTGAACATTTCCATGTCAATTTTGTATGCAGAGTAGTCGAGTTCCTCAGCCATATGATTTCTCGGTTACCGGGATGGAGCTATTCTTCAACGACCTCTTCGGCAGCTTTGATTTGAAGTGTGCCATCTTCGATTTCATCGAGAGCAGCACGGATTACCTGGGAGTTCAGGCGGCCTATCTCATCTTCGCCGGTGTCCTGATACATTAGAATGTTACGGGCTCGTTTGATCACGAGCGTGCAGAGCTTGAAACGGCCACCGACCTTGGACGCAAGCTCGTCAAAATCTTTATCTATCATGATCTACTCTAACTCCTTTACTAAACAGGAGACTCAATAAATGCCTTTACTGCGTCGGGTTAGGGTGAAATAAGCTGGCCGGCACTTTAAGTTCAGGCAATGCCTCAACTGACCGGTCTCTATACCGAGAATAAAGACGGAAAAAACCAGAATTCGTATATTCGCGTCGCTGTCAGGCGCACCGCTGACCCCTCTCTGGAGTCTTGCTGGGCTTGGGAAGCGGCCTATAATAGCTAACTGCCTGTCAGGTAGCAACTTCTTGATCTACAGAAGGAATTTCCATGTCAGAAGATAAAAGTGAATCGGCATTCTCAGAAAACTCGGAGATGGATCTCCCCGATTTTCAGGAAGATCCCCAGGAAGAAGTGGCCGACGAAATCCATACGAAGCATGACGATTCAGGGGAACTTGCTCCTCCACCCACGGTTGGACGCCCGCCCAGCGATGCAGAATTGATTGATGATGAGCCGGACGATAGTGAAGCGCCTTCCACTCTTCAGGAGCCGCCGACAATCCAAGACCCCCCGGCAGATCAAGATGCGCCGGCAACCGTGCAGGATGATGTCACCACACAACAGGATGAGGATGAAGGGCTTCCCGGTGCCGGAGAATTGCATCAGTTCGCAGAGCCCGCGCAGTTCGGTAAACCGAAACGGAGGCGCAAACGTACCCGCCGTCGCCGCATGTTGGCAGCCGCCGTTGGAGTACTCCTCGTCGGCACTTTGCTGGGCGTCGGGCTGATCCTCAACACTCCCCCCGCCGGCAACGGTGGTGGCACCGGAGGCGCCATTACAGACACCGGTGGTACAGGTGGACAAAGCTCACTGATGATTCCAGGTGAAGGTGACAGCGGCGGGACCACGGCCGTCAAACAAGGCGACCCCTCAAAAACCGATGGCAAACAGCCGGCCGTACCGGAAGAGCCAACCGGTCTTGTCCAGGATTTGAAAGATCAGGTAAACGAGCTTCGGGACTCTCTGACACTAGAACAGGAGAGAGCCGAGGAACTCGACCGTGAGCTCTCCAAGCGTGGAAAGCTGATCAAAGAGCTCGAATCTGAAAAGAAGAACTTTCAGAAGCACAAGGATGCGCTGAGTGCGGAGCTCGAAAAGACCAAAACGAACGCAACAAAGAGTGAACAGCAGCTCACCGACGAACTGAATGGCGCCCGCGATAACCTGGTAAAGGTGCAGGCTTCCTACGAAGAGAGTCGCGCCAAACTGATCGACCTCAGAGAGAAATTCGATCTCAAGGAGCGCCAGTATCAGGCCCGCATGGCCAGCCTCGAGAAGAACCTGACCCATTCAGGCGACGCCGGCTCCAAAATGGGCAAGCTGCTCGAAACCCAGCGGAATCAGATTTACGACCTGCAAAACCAGCTCGATCGCCAACAGCAGAACATGGCAGCCAAATACCTCGACCAAGCCCGCAAGCACATCATGAAAATGAGTGAACGCGGCTCCGAAGAGCACCTTGAATCCGCGCTGCAACAGCTCTACTTCGCCGGCAAGGTCGATCCGAAGAACAATCGCAAGTACCGGCAGATGGCCGTCGAGCTCCTCGACGAACAAGTGGAACGTCTCCGCCAGCGAAAGAGCAGGAAGAGTACGGAAAAGGATAAACGCTACCAGCACTACATGAGCCTGCGCGAAAAGCTGGTGGATGCTTAGGAAAGCTCTCTTCAGCCGGTGTCTTCGTCTCTTTTGCGTACGGTCTTCAAATTGTGATGAAACCGCGTTTCATCAACAAGGCGGTGAGGTGGCTAAGTACAGAATTGAGGACGGTATCGAGGTCGCGCCTTTCGGCTAACAGTGATTCCGCGGCGGCAATCACTCCTCTGCTTTTGACATGATGCCTCCGGTAGAGAATTGGAAAGCAAGCATTCTGCGATCGACCAAAGGGATGTCTGACGAAAGCCTGAGGCTGGGTGCGCCTGCCCCTGATTTCGATCTTGAATCTTCTTACGGAGGACGAGCCAGTCTCGGCAATCTCAACGGCCAGAATGTCGTGGTCTTTTTCTATCCCAAAGACGACACACCCGGCTGAACAAAGGAAGCATACCGCTTCCGTGATTTGAAGCGCGAATTTGAAGAGCTGAATACCGTCGTCCTCGGCATCAGCCCGGACGATCTTGGATCGCATCAGCAGTTCATCTCGAAGTTCAATCTGAATATGCCGCTCCTTGCTGACACCGACCAGGAAGTCTGCAGAGCATACGACGTATGGAAGGATCGCGGCGGACGGATGGGCGTCGAGCGCTCCACTTTCGTGATCGATGTCGACGGCAAGCTCAGCCAGGTCCTGCGGCAGGTGAAACCGGAAGAACACATCGATGAAATCCTGGAGTTTCTACGCCAGGGGTGAGCCCTACGGCAAGCCCAGGATCTTGTGCGTCTGCAGGCTGAGCCTCCAGGTTGGATGCGCCTTGCAGTATTCGATCGCCATTCTGGTGTTCTCCTCCTTCTGCGAGCCGTCCATTGGCTGAAGGTAGAAGTGCTTGAAGTTGAGGCGCTCGTAATGGGCCGGCTCTACGCCTTCCTGTGGAAAAACGAGTTTAAGTTCCGTGCCTTCTGAGATGGCCAGATCCGTGCCGGCCTTCGGGCTGACGCACAGCCAGTCGATGCCGCTTGGGGCAGGGAGCGTACCGTTGGTTTCAATGGCGACCGTAAACCCGAGCGAGCGGAGCGCATCGACGACTTCCTGATCCATCTGAATGAGCGGTTCACCGCCCGTGCCCACAACGAAAGGTTGCGCACCGTTGGATTCATCCATTTGCCAAATGCGATGAACGGATTGGGCGAGCTCGTCGGCCGAGCTGAATACACCGCCGCCCGGTCCGCCCGTGCCTACGAAATCCGTATCGCAGAATTGGCAGACGGCCTTCGCCCGGTCTGCTTCAAGACCCGACCACAGATTGCAGCCTGTGAATCGCAGGAACACCGCGGCCTGCCCGGTATTCCGGCCCTCTCCCTGGATCGTAAAATAAATCTCTTTTACCGAGTACATCTGCCAATTGATGGATGCAACAGCCTCAGACCCAACGACGAAGTCAAGTCTTATTGAGATAAGAAAAACTCGCCATAGCGAAACAGCCTTCTCAGTAATTGCATCCAGGCTGTTGCAGTCCCGCCACGTTTGAAGCCTCCCGCCAATGGAGATTTGTCGTATTCTTGCCGTCTTCGGTTACCGATTCTCTGACTATTTCCAGCAAGTTGAGGGGGCTGAAGGGCTTCTTCAGAACAATAACCGGTTGTCGGCTGCACTCCTGCGATGCTGTTCCCAAATGAGCAGACCCGGAGCATAGAATGGTGAAAATGTCCCTCTTTTTCGCCTCTTCCACAGCGGCACCCCCCGTTCCGCCCGGCATATCCCAATCAGTTACTTCAAGATCTACCTTGTTACCGGAAATAAGGTAATCGACGGCACGTGCCGGGTTCTGGAAGGCAACGACTTCAGCGCCAATGGATTCAAAGATATTCTGATACAGGTCGATCAGGTATGGCTCATCGTCAACAGCGACTATTCTCACGGCTTCGGTCCTTGAAGAGGTTCCCGCCCTTGTGAATCAAACTGCATGCCATCCCAATTACGTATCGAGATTTGATGCTTTGTGCATGATCGGTTAATTGGCGGCATGCATTTTCCATTTATTCGCTTGCCCTTCAGTTCGTTTGCCCACATCTGAATCAACGAATGCCTAAGCCAGCCATCCTGATAACTGTTCTCTGCCCCTTGCTTATTTCAACCACCCACGCACAAGACCAACTCCGCGCAGGCGCGGCCGCGGTGGATATCACTTCGCAGAAATACCCGGTGTGGGTAAGCGGCGGGTTTCTGGCCAGGCGCGGCACCAGGGCCAACGGCCCTCTGCACTCGAGGGCTCTCGTGATGGATGACGGCAAAGTGCGGCTGGCAATCGTCATCGTCGACAGCCTTATGTTCCGGCGGGAACTGCTCGATCCCGCGAAAGAAGAGGCCGCCGGGCTCACTGGCATACCATCCAGCAACATTCTAATTGCGGCGACGCATACACACTCCGCTCCCTCTGTGATGGGCGCTCTTGGAACACCTGTCGACGAAGCCTACTCAAAGTTTCTGCCCGGCAAGATTGTCGAAAGCATCGTTCAGGCAAACAAAAATCTGCAGCCCGCGGAGGCCGGCTGGGGAGTGGTGAAGGATTACAAACACAATTTCTGTCGGCGCTGGATCTTTCGACCCGACCGAATCGGCGGAGATCCCTTCGGTGAACGTAACGTCCGGGCCATGATGCATCCCGGCAATCTCAGCCGGAATCACACCGGGCCTTCCGGTCCGGCCGATGTCGATTTCTCTGTGCTGGCTGTCAGGAGGATGAACGGAAAACTCCTTTCGGTTCTGGGCAACTACGCGTTTCATTATCGCGGCGCCGCGCCTGTCTCGGCCGATGTGTGCGGAAGATTCGGCAACACCCTTGCCGTCCTGCTCGGCAAAGACCAGGTGGAGGAGAATTTCGTCGGCATGCTCTCCCAGGGCACGAGCGGCGACAGCATGTGGCGAGACTATTCGAAAAAGCGGGGCGAACCTGGCTTTGAGCAATACAACCGCGAACTCGCCCAAGTCGCACAGACCGCGCTCGATCAGGTGAAGTACCGCCGGGATATCTCGCTCGCCATGGCCGAAACAACATTAAAACTCCGGCGCCGAGTCCCCGATGAGAAACGATTGGCGCAAGCGAAGCAGGTGGCAGAAAAGACCAAGGATCGTCTTCCACGCAGCCGACCAGAGGTCTACGCGCTCGAGGCTGTCTTCCTGCACAACGAGCCGGAGGTGGAGCTCAAACTCCAGGCCGTTCGCATTGGTGAGATGGGCATCACAACGCTGCCGAACGAGGTGTACGGCATCACCGGCCTCAAGCTCAAGAAACAGAGCCCACTCGCGCATACGTTCAATATCGAGCTGGCCAACGGCGGACAGGGCTACATCCCACCACCCGAGCAGCACCATCTCGGCGGCTACACCACCTGGCCTGCCCGTACAGCCGGGCTCGAAGAAGACGCAGAGCCAAAGATCGTCGACACGCTCCTCGCGCTTCTCGAAAGAGTTTCGGACAAGAAGCGCATCTATCGAAAAGTGCCGGACGACGATTACATCAAAGCCGCGCGCGCATCAAAGCCCGCGGCTCTCTGGCAACTGGATGAGATTGCCGGCACGCTCGCCGTTGACAGCTCTGGGAATAAGAAGGACGGCAATTACGAAATGGGTGTGGCCTTCTACCTGCCGGGCCGCCACCCGCAGGACATCAAGCATTGGGAACTGACACCCAATCGCGCTGCACATTTCGCAGGCGGCCGCATGCTGGCTGAGGTAAGCCCCGGCAGAGATTACTCACTCGAATTCTGGTTGTGGAACGGAATGCCGGAAGGCGCACGCTCCACGACCGGCGTCCTTTTCGAATTCGGCGAAACAGGCTTGTCGCGGAGCGCCAAGACCACTGATGCCAAAAACGGCGACGGACTACTCATTACCGGCATTGATTCCACTCCAGGATTGCTCGCTCTCAAGAACGGTGATCAAGCATCTGGCACAACGATGCTCACTCGGCACACCTGGAATCACGTCGCGTTCGTTCGGAGGGGCGACCGGGTCTCCGTCTTTCTCAACGGCCAGGAGGAAATCAAGACCGAATCCAAATCCAAATCCACGCCGCAGAAACTCACCATCGGTGGCAGCATCGACAACACCTTCAACTTCGAAGGCAAACTCGACGACGTCGCGTTCTATCAGAAAGCGTTGCCCGCCGAGGAGATCGCACTCCACTACAAGGCATCCGGCCTCACCCCGCCGAAGCCGCCCGCAAAACCGCGAACCGCAGCATTCCATCCACAACGGCCTCACAAACCTGAAGATCTGAAACGCTACGCTGACGCGGTCACCAAAACCGGCCCCGTCGCCTTCTGGTCTTTACACGAATTGAAGGACGGCAAAGCGCCAGGTGCAGCGGGGGACAGCCCTGCCCTCGCACTTGAGAAGAACGCTTCCATTCGAAAGCCGGGGGGAAAGTCACTCAATTTCAATGGCGGCCGGATGACGGCAGCCATCCCCGCTCTCGGTAACGATTACTCCGCGGAAATGTGGTTCTGGAATGAGATGCCGAACAGCGCACGCCCGGTCACCGGCTACTTCTTTTCCCGCGGCCCCGACGGCGACACAAAGGCGCCCGGTGAACACCTGGGCATCGGAGGTTCACACATCGCGTCCGGCAAGCTCATCGTTTTCAACGGCAATATCAGAAACGAAGTGCTCGAAGGAAAGACGTTCCTGCCGCTTCGTTCATGGAATCACGTCGTCCTGACCCGGAAAGGCAAAAGAATTCGTGTTTTCCTCAACGGAAATACAGCGCCCGAAATCGATGCGGATTTAGTGCCGACCATTGGCCAGAACAAGAACATATTCATCGGTGGCCGTTGCGACCATTTCGCTCCCTTCAGGGGACGCGTTGACCTTGTTGCCCTCTACACCAAAGCCCTCAGCGCGCAGGAGGCCGAGGCCCACTTCAAAGCGATGGAGGTGAAGCAGGTGAGTCCACCGGCTGCCGCCAAACCGCGAGTGGAATCCAGGCCCCTCACCCCGGCAGAATCTCTGAAATCCATTCATGTGCGCGAGGGCTATCGTGTCGAACTCGTCGCGGCAGAACCTCTGGTTCAGGATCCGGTAGCGATCGCCTGGGGCGCGGACGGTAAGCTCTGGGTCGCAGAAATGGCGGACTACCCGCTCGGCATCGATGGCAAAGGAAAACCGGGAGGGCGCATTCGTTTTCTTATCGATTCAAACGGCGACGGCAAATACGATCGCACTTCGCTTTTCATGGAAAACGTACGCTTTCCTACCGGTGTCCTTCCGTGGCGAAAAGGCATTCTCGTCACCGCGGCGCCCGACATTCTTTACGCGGAAGATACGGACAACGACGGCCGTGCGGATGTCCGGAAAGTGCTCTTCGCCGGTTTCAATGAAGGCAACCAGCAGCTCCGGATCAACGGCCTTCGGTGGGGCATCGATAACTGGGTCTACTGCGCAAGCGGAGGACACCACGCCCGTTACGGCGTCGGCCGAAAGATCAAAGCGACCGCCACGGGAAAGACTATCGCACTCGGCAGCCGCGATTTTCGCATTCGACCGGATGAGCATCTTCTCGAACCGCAGTCCGGCCCCTCTCAGTTTGGCCGCAATTGCGATGACTGGGGCAACTGGTTCGGCGTCCAGAACAGCTACCCGCTTTGGCATTACGTGCTCAGCGATCATTACATCCGCCGAAATCCTCACTACGCCCCGCCCGACCCGAAGAAACAGCTCCGTCTCCCGCGCAATCCGAAAGTCTTCCCGGCAAAAACACCACAGAAGCGTTTCCACAGCTTTCCCAACTCCGGGCATTACACCTCGGCCTGCTCCGCGATGATTTATCGGGATGACCTGCTCTTCCCGAACGCCACATCACAGCACGCCTTCACCTGCGAGCCCTTTCACAATCTCGTGCAGCACCATGTGGTAAAGCCCGATGGCGTCAGCTTCCACGCGCAAAGAGCCGACGACGGCGAGATTGATTTCTTTGCCTCAGAGGATCGATGGTGTCGACCGGTCATGGCCCGTACCGGGCCGGATGGCGCGCTCTGGGTCGTCGATATGTATCGCTACATGATCGAACACCCGCAGTTCTTGCCAGCACATGGAAAGAAGGAACTCGCACCGTTTTATCGAGAGGGAAACGGCCACGGCCGTATCTACCGGATACTGCCAAGCGCATCAGAACCGAGGCCGGCGCCAACGATCAACACGCTTACCTCGACGCAGCTCGTCGATGCGCTCAACAGCCGAAGCGGCACTCAGCGGGATCTCGTTCATCTTCAGCTCCTCTGGCGAAACGATCCTCTGACCATCGGACCTCTCGAAGGTCTCGCTGCTGGCGCACCGTTGCCTCAGACCAGGCTGGCCGCGCTCAGCATCCTTGATGGCCTTGGCCAACTGAAAGCAGCTAAACTTGAGAAGGCTTTTGAAGATCCCCATCCAGGTATCAGGCGGCATGCAGTTCGGCTTTCGGAGTCCAGGGACTTTAAAGATTTCCAGCAGGCGATTTCGCCCCTCGTGAAAGATGTCGATCTCAAGGTGCGATTTCAGCTTGCGTGCTCACTAGGGGAATGGAGGCATAAAGAAGCGTCTGAACTGCTTGGCAGACTGGCCTCAGACAGATCAGACGATCCACATCTGAGGGCTGCGATCCTGA
The DNA here is from genome assembly GCA_030740295.1 of Planctomycetota bacterium. The sequence continues at coordinate 2,106 of JASLXP010001236.1, read as the reverse complement.
GTTCCCTGAATCAGGAGAACATCGAGGATGTCCTTGCAGCAGTCATCAGAAACGAAAGAGACTCGGGTATCCTCTCGGGTCTGATCCAGCAGGCGGCCGCCTTCAAGAATTATGCGGCGATAACTGCAGCGGTCGCCGCTGTGACAGGCCATAAGGAGCGTCCCTTCGCGATCGCTCAGCTTCATGCAGGGGCCAGATTATTTTCAGAGCTACGTCGCCAGAAAATTTCCCTTCACGCTCTCTCAGAGGCTGCGGGTGATCGTACGGATGACCCATTCAAAAGAGTCTCCGCGCTCTTCGGATTTGCACGTCAGAAAGCAAAGGATGGTAAAGCCGAGCCGGAACTCAGGAAGGCAGGCATCGCATTGCTTGGCTTCGATCCAGGCAAAGGAGAAGAGGACCTTACGCTCCTTTTCAGTTTTCTGAATCCGCAGATGCCGATGTTCGTTCAGGAAGCCGCTCTGGCCAACCTGGCAAAGCAGACGAACCCATCCGTAGCCACCTCACTCATCAAGAATTGGAAAGGACACACACCGGTTCTGAAATCTGGAATCCTCAAAGTCCTGACAAGTCGCGCTTCGTGGAAGAACGCACTCATCAGGGCTTGCGAGGCGGGCGCGATAAATGCAGCGGAACTGGAAGCAACGGTTCGGCAGCAGCTCCTTCAAACGAAGGACAAAAGACAGAAAGCGCGAGTACAGAAATTGTTCGGTGAGCAGGCGCGGGCAAAGAAAGATGATCAGAAATTTCAGGCCTCTCTGAAGCTGAAACCAAAACCGGCCGCGGGACTTGAAACCTTCAAGAAGCTCTGCGCTCAGTGTCATCGGCTCAACAGCATCGGTCATCACGTCGGACCTGACCTCGCGTCGCTCACAGACCGTCGTCCCGAAACTCTGTTGGCCACCATTCTCAATCCGAACCAATCGGTCGAGCCCAAGTATCTCAACTACGTGATCCGGACAAAGGACGAAAGAACCCTGAGCGGCATCCTCGTTTCTGAAACGGCCACAAGCATCGCTTTAATGGGGCCTGAAGCAAAGCAGGAAACAGTGCTTCGGGCCGATATTGTTCAGCTTCAAACGACCGGTCAGTCCCTCATGCCGGAGGGCCTCCAGCAGGGCTTGACGCCACAGCAGATGGCGGATTTGATCGCCTGGGTGTTGAGTGCGGGCAAAGGGAAATGAGACTTGTTGGAGTAACGGCTTCAACCGAAATGCATACAGAGAAACAGCCATGAGTAAAGTAAGAGTAGGCCTGCTCGGCTCACAGTTCGTGACAACCATTCATGCGGAATCTTTGAAGACTGTTCCCGATGCTGAGATCCTGGCCGTGGCATCACCCACTGAGGGACACGCCCGCGAGTTCGCGGAGCAGCATGGAATCCCGAATCATTTCACGGATTACAGGAAGATCCTGGAGATGGACGAGATTGACATGATCGCCCTGGGCATCCCGAACGACCTGCATTGCCAGGCGACCGTCGACGCGGCCGCAGCGGGGAAACACGTGGTCTGCGAAAAGCCCATGTGCCTGAATCTGGATGAAGCAGACCGGATGATCGACGCATGCGAAAAGGCGAACGTGAAACTGATGTATGCGGAGGAGCTTTGCTTCGCCCCGAAGTATGTGCGCCTGAAGCAGCTCCTCGATGAGGGCGCGCTCGGTGATCCCACCCTTATCAAGCAAAGCGAAAAACATGACGGCCCACACGCGCCGCACTTCTGGGATGTCGACCGATCCGGCGGCGGCGTGTGTATGGACATGGGCTGCCACGCGATCGAGTTCTTCCGATGGATGCTCGGCAAACCTGAAATCCGTTCGGTCTACGCTCACATGAGCACTTCCGTTCACGCGGATAAGACCCGCGGTGACGACAACGGCATTATCATCCTGGAATTCGAAAACGGCTGCACGGCCATAGCGGAAGAGAGTTGGACGAAGCTGGGTGGAATGGATGACCGCGCCGAGGTGCATGGCTCGAAAGGTGTGGCCTATGCCAACCTGCTCCAGGGCAATTCCATTCTTACATACAGCGATTCAGGGTACGGATACGCGGTCGAGAAGAGCGGCGGAACGACCGGGTGGAGCTTTACGATGTATGAAGAG
>JASLXP010001235.1 GCA_030740295.1 Planctomycetota bacterium | reverse complement strand
TAACAGCAACATGCTGGTCGTCACCGGATTTGCGCGAAATGTCGAACGAATCGGGGCTGTAGTGAAAGCTGCGGACACTCCTGCGCCCAAGGTGATCTCCGAATACCGTGAGCTTAAGCACGCGGACGCGGTGGATGTAGCCAAGCAACTGATCACCATCGCCAAGAATATCCAGGCATCCCGGCCGACCACTGGCCTCATCAACAAAAGAATACCGCCGCCATCCATCGCCGCGGTCACAAAGACGAACGGCCTTATCATCACCGGGCTTGAAAAAGAAGTCCAGGATGTAAAGGACCTGCTCGACCGTATCGACCAGCCGGGCGTCGAGATGAAGAGTGAATTCATCGAGCTCAACTACGCGGTCTCCACTGACGTGGCTAAACATCTTTTGCCAATCGTGAAATCCATGACTGACGAGCGGAAAAAGCCGGGCGTGAAAAATGGGCTCGGCCCCGTGCAGTTGTCCGCAGACGCACGGACTAATGGTATTTTGATCACAGCCGCACCTGACGAGCTGGCAGTTTTCAAGAACCTGATCGAGAAACTCGACGTCGATCTGCCTCAGCTTGAATCGGAAGTCCGAGTCTTTCCTGTCAAGAACGCGGAAGCGGAAGATCTGGCCAAAGTGCTGGTGCAGATTCTCAAACCCAAAGAAGCGCAAGGCACGTCCACATCGAAGACTGCCGCAGCGGCAGCGGCCGCCAAGCAGGCGGCTAGAACGGGCGATGTCGATCTTGGCGCGCCGACGGACCTCGAGGTAGTCGCGCAGGGCGGAGCTATCGTTGTGCGGGCACCGGGTATCACCCTCGACCGCATTGCGGAGCTGATTAAAGAGCTCGACGTCAGGAGACCCAAAGTACTGATCGAGGCCGCCATCGTTGAGCTCACTGTAACGGATGATTTCAATCTCGGGGTCGAGCTCGCAACCGTGGATACGCCCACCGGCAAGCCAAAGCCCTTCGGTGCTACCAGCGTCGGTATCTCCAGCCTGGTGGATACGAACAACGACGGCACCATCGATGCCCGTGTACCGCTGCCCGGAAACGGCATCGTTGCCGGCGTGTTCAAAGATTCTTTCGGCGACATCCCCGTCCTGCTCAAAGCGCTCGACGAGAAGGCCGGTGTCCGTGTGCTCGCTGTGCCGATGGTCATCGCCGACCACAATGAAGAGGCAACTTTTTCCGCGACCGATTCGTTCCCCGTTGCCATGTTCACCACCACTCAGTCCACGACGGACGTCACTTCGTTCGGTAATTTTCAGGAAGCAAAAATTGAGCTCAAAATCAAGCCCAACATAAACGAGGAAGAGGGCTACTTGCGTTTGGAAATCGATCAGCTCGTAGAATCCTTCCAGGGCGATCCAGTCGCCACAAATCTTCCGCCCCGCAAGGTGAGCCGGCAGGTCAAAGCCACCCTCACCGTGCCCAACCGGAAAACGGTCGCGGTAGGGGGGCTAAGCAACCACCGTGTCGAGCGCAGCCAGTCAGGCGTGCCCATCCTGCAGCACATTCCGATTCTCGGCGCGGCCTTCAGGGCGAAAGGCAAGAGAAATGTTTCCACCCGCCTTTATGTCTTCGTGACTACCACCATTCTGAAAGACGAGTCATTTGAAGACTACCGGAAACTCTCTGAGGAAAAGAAAGATAAGATGGACGAATTCATGAAGGAACAGGAAAAGACCCGGGGCTGGAAGCTCTGGAAGAAAGACGAGCGCAAGGAATATGACAAAGGAACGGAAGCTCCGGTGAGAAACTATCTGGACGGGAACAGGGACAAAAAGGAAGAGTAAAGATTCAGTGAGTTTGTTGTCGCCCCAGCTTACTCATTGCTTATTACTCTTTACGACACCATGGCCGATCTATCCGACAACATTCTGGATCAATTTGTGAGTCACGGGGTGATCCAAGCCGAGAAACTGGATTTCTGCCGCAATCTTGCCGAAGAGACCGGCCGCACCCTGGAGCGGACGGTCGTCGAAGAGGGCCTGCTCTCTGAAGCTGAGATACTGCAGCAATACGCGGAAAAACTCGGAATGGAATTTTTTGAAGAACTTGGCGGCCGCCGCGTCTCACATCTGTTCCTCGATCACGTGCCTTTGCAGTTCGCACGGCAGAATGCACTTGTCGGTCTCATGAACGGCAGTGGCCGGCTGGAGGTCGCCACCTGTGCTCCGCTGGAGCTGCATCCTCTCGACGATCTCAGCCGGATGCTGAATGTCGAGTTTGACACGGTGCTGGCCACGCGGCCGCAGATACTCCAGATCATCAATCAGACCTATCCCCAGGGCGCGGAGATGGTGGGCCAGGTGGTGGAGGAGATTCGAGAGGAGGATATCAACAGCCTGTCCGCCGTGATCAGCGATACGGAAGATCTCCTCGACGTCGCCAACAAAGCGCCGGTCATAAAACTGGTGAACACCATTCTCAGCCAGGCCAACCGCAATCGGGCCAGCGATGTTCACATTCAGCCTTACGAAGAAAAAGTCGTCGTCCGCTACCGCATCGATGGCCTGCTCGATGACTACCAGGTACTGCCCAGAAAGGTCCATGACGCGCTCGTGTCGCGCATCAAAGTCATGGGCCGTATGGATATCGCCGAACGCAGATTTCCCCAGGACGGCCGCGCCACCGTTCGGGTGGCAGGGCACGAGATCGACCTCCGCATCTCATCCATTCCGACCTCGCATGGTGAACGGATTGTCCTGCGATTTCTCGACAAAAGCTCCGGTCTCTTTCGTCTGGAAGAAATCGGCCTGGAAGAGAATCACCTGAAGAAGCTCGATACGCTGATCCATTTCAGCCACGGCATCATGCTCGTCACAGGGCCGACCGGCAGCGGCAAGACAACCACCCTTTACGCGGCCCTCGACAAAATCAACACCAAAGAAAAGAACATCATCACTATCGAAGATCCTATCGAGTACCAGCTCTCCGGTATCAGCCAGATGCAGGTCAATGAAAAGAAGGGCTTAACCTTCGCAGAAGGATTGCGCTCAGTGCTCCGCCAGGATCCGGACGTCATGATGGTCGGAGAGATTCGCGACAGAGATACCGCTTCCGTTGCCATCCAATGCGCGCTAACCGGACATCTCGTCTTCAGCACGCTCCACACCAACGATGCCCCGAGCGCGGCCACCAGGCTGCTGGATATCGGCGTCGAGCCGTACCTGGTTTCTTCATCCGTGGTGGCCGTGATGGCGCAGCGGCTGGTAAGGGTCATCTGCCCGCACTGCAAGACCGGCACGCTCGTCGGTAAGGAGAAACTCGAGCAGATCGGCTTGAAGGCGGAAGAACTACCGAACGGCGAAGTCATGTCGGGCGCCGGTTGCGACACCTGTCGCGGTACGGGTTATTTCGGCCGCACCGGCCTTTACGAGCTGCTGATCGTCGACGATGCCGTACGCGATCAGATCATGCACCGAACCGGCGCGAGCATGATCAAACGCGAGGCCGTCAACCACGGCATGAGAACCCTGCGAATGGACGGCGCAGAAAAAGTGAAAAGGGGCCAGACCACGGTGGACGAGGTCCTGAGAGTGACCCAGATGGATGTGTTCTGATGGGGGCAATGGCCGCCGAGCGAAGAGCAGAATCGTGCTAATTGTAAATTCAATTGCCAATTAGCACGTTTTGGCGGAGAATGCCTGGCATGCTTCAAAGACAATCCGAACAGCTTTTACGCCAACTCCAGCGGAGCTTTCCTGTCATCGCTGTTACTGGACCTCGCCAGTCTGGAAAGACCACTTTGTGCAGATCTTTCTTTGATAAAAAGACTTATGTCTCATTCGAGAATCCAGATGTTCTCGAGCGTGTGACTGATGACCCAAGAGGCTTCCTGAAAAGCCACGTGAAGGGGGCCATTTTCGATGAGGTTCAGCGATGTCCCGGCATTCTTTCCTATCTCCAGCAAGTCGTAGACGAAGACCCGGCGCCAGGGCGATTCATACTTACGGGATCTCAGCAATTCGATTTGATGTCGGGTATCACACAGACCTTGGCGGGGAGAGTAGGAACATTGGAGTTGCTACCCTTCTCGTATAACGAGTGGAATGTCGATGCGGCCGAAAACGACCTGGACTCTGTGATGTTTCAGGGACTTTATCCACCAGTTCACGACCGCGGACTCGATCCGCTTCTGTGGTATCCAAATTACACTCGAACCTATATCGAGCGGGATGTGCGGAAGCTGACGAATGTTCAGGATTTGGCAGCGTTTCAGCGTTTTGTAAGGCTTTGCGCCGGGCGAATTGGGAATCTGGTCAACTACTCTGACCTGGCATCGGATTGCGGCATTACACACAACACCGCCAAATCATGGATGGCAGTCCTGCAAGCAAGCTATCTGGTCTTCCTGCTGCAGCCGCATCACAAGAACTTCAACAAGCGAATAATCAAGACGCCCAAACTGTATTTCTACGACACCGGTCTCGCCTGCTGGTTGCTTTCAATCCAGTCTGCAGAGCAGCTAAATTCCCACGCGATGCGAGGCCACCTGTTCGAGTCCTGGATCATCAGCGAGTTGGTGAAAAAACGATTCAATCGGGGGTTGCCAGCCAATCTCTACTTCTGGCAAGACCGCGCCAAGATAGAAGTCGATGTGATACGCGAAGACGCTCTTCTGCATCCAATCGAGATTAAGTCAGGTAGCACCTTTCGTACGGAATTCCTCAAAGGATTGAATCGGTGGCTGTCACTCGCTGGAGATTCGAGCGGCACACCATGCCTGATATACGGTGGCACTGATTCTTTCACGCACAAGAACACACGGGTTCTGCCTTGGCATAAAGTAGAAGATGCCACGGATATCAATTGAAGGGAATTCTCCACAGACAACATCCAATGACTATCAGGCTGAGCATTACTCATTACTTATCACTCATTATTTCGTTACTCATTCCCCCCCTCTTCAGCGAGGATTTCTCCCAGGCCGAGTTGATCAACAGGCTCGAAGGTTTCGCCAAGCGGCACATTGAAGAATTCCAGAAGTCGCTGCCGAAAGGATACAGCTTTCGCCCTCTCCTCACGCAGAAGTGGTCCGACGATGAGCAAAAAATCCTGGGTATCCTGCTCGCCCTTACGCCGCTCGATTCGAAAGGCAGGCCGAACGGCGAAGAAAAACATTTCGACAGCTATCAGGTCTCCAAGACCATTCCGTACGTAAAGGGAGCCAAGCACGGCCTGGAAAAACGCTACCTCACCGGCCGCAACGCGCCGCGCAAGGGAATAATCGTCACCGCCGAGATTCCATGGGAGCATGGAAAGATCATCGGCACAAAAAAGCTATTCCATGACAACGGCAGACTTCGGTTGGAAATCGTATTCAAAGCCGCGGGCAGGGAAGGCAAGAGCCAGGAATTTGATCTCAACGGGCGACTGGTCAAGTCCACTCATTACAAAGGAGGAGAGCGACACGGCCTTGTCACCGAATACTGGTCACTGACCGGCAAGCCTCGGCGAATCGTTGAATACCGGAACGGCGACCTGCAGGGCGTCGTCAGAGAGTTTTACGACAGCGGCGTTCTCAAAAAGGAAGTCCAGGTCAAGGATGGCGAGTTCCACGGCGTTGAAAAGCAGTTCGACGAAGAGGGTGGGCTATCCAAAAAGAAATACTGGTGGAAGGATGACGTGGTATCGGCGGGCGGGTTCAAACGGCTGAAATCAGGGAATTGACTCCGACTGGTTGCCACATCCGAGAAGTTTTCCAGAATTCCGCATCTGAGGAACTTGTCTCGTCGCCCTGCGGCGAGAAAGAGGGGTCGCGGAGCGCCCGCACTATTTAGAGCGGCGAAATCCGAGAGTTCGAATCCAACCAAGGATACGTGCCGATGATGATGACAAGACACATGAACGTTTGTGCTATCGTGGCAGGGCTCTGTTGTGCGAGCCTTCGCGCCCAGGAATTTGAGCCGGACCTCGATTCCCTCCTCGAGACGGAAGACGACACCTTCAAGGACGAGATGGATGCCCTGGAGCGCGGTGATCAGAAGGAATTCAGCGTGGTTACCGAAACGGATGTCAGTTCTCTTGAAGTGGGTGATATCTATAAAAGTAATGGCGCTTTTTATAAGGTTGTTGCGATAGGATCAAAGGGCGCGGCCGGCGGCGAGTTCAAGGTACAACGCATCGCGGGCAAGGTGGATCCGAGCAAGAAATGGAGCCGCGTCTCAGGTCTGGGGCCTTCCACCATTCTGAGCCGTCAGACTTTGCTGGGCTGGTTCTTCAGCGGCGGGCCCCTGATGTACCCCCTCGCGTTTCTACTTTTGATAATGATCATTATCGCCATCAACAGCATGTGGGTTTATCGGCGGAAGAAGCAGTGTCCCAAGCAGTTTGTTGACGAGGCCCGGGCCGCTGTACTCGCCGGCGATCTGGACAAGTTTGCCGGGCTTGCCCTCAATGAAAGGGGCTTCTTTCCCAACATCTGCCGGGCCATGGTCAACAATTTCAAGACTTCGACCATGGAGGACATTCGCGTGAGGGCTGAAAGTGAAGCCATGCGCCAGATCAGTCTGCTCCGTACCCCGCTGAAGGGCTTGAATTTCATTGCCGCGGTCGCGCCTTTGATCGGGCTGCTCGGTACCGTGATCGGTATGATTGTTTGCTTTGACAGCCTGTCCGATGATGCGGCAAGCGCGGCGAAATCACAGGCCATGGCAGACGGCATCAAGATCGCCCTGCTTACCACCGCAGCCGGTCTGACCGTGGCAGTGCCTTCGTTGTTCACCTTCTTTGTTTTCAATCAGAAGCTCACTTTGCTCATTGCGGATTGCGAGGGCCTGGCCGCTGAGTTCGTTCAAGAGCTCGCGCACTTGAAGCAGCGGATGATCGAGGCCCAGGCAAGGCAGGCGGGTGCAGGAGGGCCGAGCGGATGAAGTTCAAAGGCATCGAAGACGACGAAGAAATGAGGGTTAATCTCGACCCCATGATCGATTGCGTATTCCTGCTGATCATTTTCTTCCTCGTGACCACATCATTCATCAAGATGGAGCAAGATCTTTCCATCAATCTGCCGATCCAGAGCCGCAAGCTCAAAGTGAAAAAACCGCCGGCCCGGCCCATCGTGGTGAACGTCCGTTACCTGCCCGGCGACAAAGCCTACTACCATGTCGACAACGAAAAGATGTCCCTGCCGGCGCTGACAGTAAACTTGAGTCGCGCCAAGGTCCGCAACAACGACCAGGCCGTAATCATTCGAGGTGACCGCCGTGTGAAGTGGGAACAGATCGCCGCAGTGATGAGCTGCTGTGCCCAGGCCGGTGTATCGAAGGTATCGGCCACGGTGGAGATTGCGGAATAGCTGGTCAACACGGAGGTGATTTTACGGATTTGGATATGTGTCCATCTACCCTCTGAGGAAACTGTCATGTCTGTCGATGAGATCATCAATGAACTGCACGCTCTGCCAAGACCGGCAAAGTTTCGTGTTTTACAGACGCTGGTTTCTGATCTGGCCAAAGATGAGGAGATTGATCTCAGCGAACAGCAGGCTTACCCAGTGTGGTCACCGCACAATGCATTTTCGGCGGCAGAGCAATTGATAAAACTGCTTGAAGAGGATTCTGATGGCTAATGCTCTTCGATTCCCGTTTGTTGCTGTAGAGCAATCTTTGGGCAACTCAAGTCTTCAGCCTCTCCTCCCGCTGACATTGAGCATTGGGCCCAACAGTTTGGAATTGTCCGCTTTGCTTGATACAGGCTCTTCTGTAAATGTCCTGCCATACCAGGCCGGTCTCTCATTGGGTGCAAAATGGGAGAAACAAGATGTCGAGATTCAGTTGACCGGTAACCTGGCCTGTATTGAAGCCCGTGCTCTGCTGTTAGAAGCAACAGTGTCGGACATTCCGCCTGTGAGGATGGCTTTCGCTTGGACTAAGACAGACGAAGTACCGGTGCTCCTGGGACAGGTGAATTTTTTCCTGGAGTTTGAAGTCTGTTTCTTCCGATCGCAGAGATTTTTCGAAGTTCGTCGCAACACGTGATCCCTGATTCCCCATGCCCGTCCTCATAGACGAAAAAAATAAGAGAATCTACAAGTGGAGCGGGAATGAAGCGTCCCTTGGCCGCACGTCGGGCAATGCGATCCAGGTAAAGCATACCGCGGTCAGCAGGCATCATTGTGTGGTGACCCGCGTGGACGGCGAATACTTCATCGAAGACTTGGGCAGCAGGAATGGGACGGGAATGAACGGCGCCAAGCTCGCGGCCGGCGAGCCAATGCTGCTCGAGCCGGGGGATACCATTCATTTCGGTCCTCTCAAGCTGCGTTTCGACCTGAAGATTCCTGAAAAGAACAAGAAAGCAGGACCTGCGGAAGAGGTCCGGGAGAGCCCGGCAGCGGCCGCGCACGAGGATTTGGAAACAGTGATGTTCCCCGCGCCCGATAACGAGCCTGTCACCGATGAGCCGGAAGAGGAGTTCATCGAGCCGAAGACAGAAAAGACCCGCGTCCTCCGTCCTCGACGGAAAGCGAAGCCGATTTCAGATGAAGAATCGCTGATGGTTAAGCCCAAAACCGAAGCTACCCGCACTGTAAAACCTGCAGCGGCGCTAACGAGCGAAGACATTCAGGCTCAGAAGACTCCTGCCTCAGCACAGAATGAAGTGAGTGAGAATTCGACTGAAGTGGAGGCATCTCCGGAGAATGAACCGGAACAATTGGCTGAGCCAGAATCCGATGCATCCGGAGAGCCGGTTGAACCATCACCAGCCCTCGAAGAAGTAACAGCTCAGGCGCCTACACCAGATTTAGCCTCGACACCGACTCCCGCGGAAGTTGTGCTTCCTTCTCCACTCGGCATCGTATCCGGCGGCCAGGCCGTCATGGCACGCGGATGGATCGAGCCGGCCGATACGGAGATCATCAACTGGCGGGCCGTGGTTTACGGGCTGCTCATCTTTGTGCTGCTTGGAGTTGGCATGTTCTTCTATCGGCTGTCCTCATATGCGAGCACGAAGAAAAAGATGGAAGAATTCGAGTTCACGATCGCCGAGCCGGAAATCGAAGAATTCGAGCTCAACGATCCTCAGCGTGACATCATTCAGGAGCAGGTCGAAGAATTGCCGGACGAATTCGAACTCGAGGAAACGCCGGACATCCAGGTGACCGTTCAGCCCACCGAAGTGGAAGTCACCCAGGAAGTCATTCAGACGGATAACATCGAAGTCGACACGCCCGAGATTGATATATCCGCGACCGAAATTGATATCGACGCGCCGGAAGAGATCACTGAGATTTCTGAGACTACTACATTCGCGCTGACACCCATTGCCGCGGACGTCCCGACCCCGGCAGATATCTTCAAGTACGAAAAACCGACCCCCCGCAACAAGCCAAAGCTTTACACGATCAACCGTGCGCCTAGGCCGAGCCGGACGCTCAAGGTTTTACCAAAAGCATTCGGCGATCAGGATGTATCCGCCATTGGCAGGCTGGGCCCTGCGAACGTGAACCTTTTCGGCACCGGAGAATTCTTCCGTGCAATGACACGCTACGGCGGCGTAGAAGCACGCTCAGCCGTCGATGCCGCGCTCCATTGGCTGGCCATCCATCAGGAGCCCGACGGGCATTGGGATCCCAGCAAGCATGAAGGCGCCGCAGGCGTGGAAAGCGCCATCACCGGGGCGGCGCTGCTGGCACTCATGGGCGGCGGCCACACCACGCGCCGCGGCGAATATCGCCGCAACGTTCTCAAAGGCATAGAGTGGCTGATCCAGGTGCAGAACAAAAAGAACGGTGCGATCAACGCAAATATCTACTCCCATTCCATCGCTACCATCGCCCTTTGCGAAGCCTTTGGCCGCGCGCGGGACGAGCGTATCGGAATCGCGGCTCGCAAGGCCGTCGAGTACCTGGAAAAGGGCGTCAATCCGGACGGCGGCTGGCGCTATTCGGCCAACAGTGGCACCAGCGACATGTCTGTCAGCGGCTGGGGCATGCAGGCACTGAAGACCGCCAAGCTCGCTCAAATCAAATTCGATCACAGCGTCTATTCGCGCGGTGTTTCGTATGTCGACAGCCTGACCGATATGGGAGCAGGCCAGAATTCGAGCGGCGCGGTCGGCTACACATACACCCCCACTCAGACCTATGGGGCAAGTCCTTCCATGACCGCGGCCGGGATGGTGGTGCGGCAGTTCAGCGGCGTTGGTGTGAAATCGCACCTGCTCGTCAAGGGCGCCAAGATTACGAAAGGGAACGCGCCTTCCTGGCAGCGCAAGAACTTTTACCACTGGTATTACGCCACCTACGCGATGCACAACATGGGCGGCGAATACCGCATCTGGTGGAACCGGCGTATCCGGGATGTCCTCCTGGATAACCAATCCCGTGAAGGTGACCACGCGGGCAGTTGGGACCCCAAGGGCGACACTCACGGAGGAAGGGCGAGCCGGGTTTACACCACCGCCCTCGGCGCCCTCTGTCTCGAGGTTTACTACCGATACTCCGAAGCTCTCAACAGCTTTGGCTCGGCCCCGGATCTGGATGATCTGTTCTTACAGTGATCTGTAGGCGTAGGGATGGCAGTTTCCATCGCGAATAGTGCACGCTTTCTGAAACGTGGTGGTCGGATATGCACACGCAACTATCAGGATTCAGGCGAGCGATGGAATTCGCAGCGCATGTTGCTGCTCACGCTCAATCAGATGGAGCGGGATCTATACAAGTGGTTTTGCTGAGTCTGTGAACCCTCCACCAGCAATCCGCGCCAATAAACGGGACATGGCCTGCCGTCTTGATCTGGTTCAGAACAGGTTTCTGAGCTCAGTATCGAATTCCAGCGCTTGCTGCCCAGAACACTCCCATCTGTAACCTCCCCACCACCAATACGTCTGAATAAAATGGCCTCTCAAGGCCGTTTCTGGTATTCGTAGCATCTGCGACAGAACCAAACGATTCCCCACCCACATATCGAGGGCAACATGAACCGCAAGACGCTTAATGCGCGATGGGCGGCGGCCGTTCTTTTCTTCCTTCCTTCTTTCGGGCTCACTGCGAACGACATTGGTTTCATCGAGAAGTTCGCGCTCGCCCGTGACCGCTCAGAGCCGCTCAAACAGCTCATTCCGGGGACTGAGGACTACTACTACTATCACTGCCTGCACCTGCAGCACCAGGGGAAGTTTGCTGAGGTGGAAAAGCTGCTCGCCCAATGGATCAAGCGTTACCGATACACCGGCCGTGTGGAAGAGATCCGAAATCGGCAGGCCTTGCTGCAGTACGACAAGGATTCAAAGAAGTCGCTCGCCTTCATCAAGCAGCGGCTTGGTCTGCGATTCGACCATCAGAAGAAAGTAATGCGTGGACAGGCGGCAAAGAAGCCTTCGGTCCTCGACAAGAATCTCATCAGCCGGGAGCGTCTCACCGCGGATGCTTTCCGGCGTTATCGAAACAACCTCGGCGGGTTCGAAGACAGCGCGCTCGAGTTTCTGGTCACTGCGAACCTCAATCCGGACCAGAGGCGGGACCTGCTGCGCCGATTGAAGCGCCCTGATTACATAAACCTTGTTGACTTGGTCGATGCCGACCTCAAATACAAGCACAGCCGCGGATTTGGATCGCACGGGATTCATCGCAACATGCTCCTCGGGCAGCTCCAGGACCTCGGCCGCAAGACCCCGGCCCTCATGAACAACGGCAACTACATCAACGCGGTGATGAGCAAGCTTCAGCCCGGCCCTGACGAAGACTGGACCCACAACGAAGAAACGAGAGGCGCGCACCTGCTTCGGCTCTGGAATTTTGTAGGCAAACTCCCAGCCTCGCAGAATTCGCTCAAGGCCAACATCCTCTACCAGCGGCTGGTCTTCGAAGAAAAGCTGGGCAATTACGACAAGCAGCGCTTCGTCGAATACCTGAAGCTGCCGAGGCCGGTGCACTACATCCGGCCTGAGTATCTCAATCGCAAGGAGAATCGATACAACCGCGTGAACCTTCATGCGAATTACCAGTCCATCACCTGGCTGCCGCCCATTCGCAACGACGAGCAGCTCGTCCGCCGTTATCTGGATCGCTTTCTCGTTGATGCGCCTTCCGCAAAAGAGTTCGAAGCTTACTTCAAAGAGAGCTGGCTGAAAGAAGTCTTCGTCACCACGAAGATCCTCAACGGCATCGGCGATATGGAGCAGTGGTACTCCATGCTCTCGCCCGCCCGTTACCAGGCATTGAAGGAGCGGGTGGATATCGAATTCCTCCCAACCAACAAGAAACTTTTCCGCTCGGACGAGAAGGTCTCCCTCGGGCTCTATATCAAGAATGTGAAGTCCCTCATCGTCAAAGTCTACGAGCTCAATGCCTACAACTATTATCGCGATCAGGGCCGGGAGTTAGGGACGAACATTGACCTTGATGGCCTTGTTGCCAATGAGGATAAGGTTCACAAATACGATGAGATCCCCCTGCGCCGCGTTGCGCGCACTTTTGATTTTCAGACGCTCAAGAGTCGTGGCGTTTACGTGGTGGAGTTCATCGGCAATGGCAAGAGCTCACGTGCGCTCATCCGCAAGGGCCGGCTCAACTACATCGAAACTAATACCAGCGCGGGACATCGTTTCAAGGTGTTTGATGATGACAACAAGGTGCTGAAGGAGGCCAGCATCTGGCTTGCGGGGCATGAGTACTGGTCCGATGAAGACGGCGCCATCAATGTGCCGTTCACCAATCGGCCCGGCCGGCAAAGCATCATCCTCAGCGCAGGCGGCCCCAAGACGAAGGCATCCGATCGCTTTTCCATTCTCGATTCATTCCTTCACCAGGCCGAGCGATACGAGCTTGTTGCAGGCATCCACGTGGATCGAGAGTCCCTCGTGAAACACAAAAAAGCCAAGGTCCTCGTCCGGCCCGCGCTCTACGTAAACGGCCGGCCGGTATCGCTCTCCATCCTCGAAGAAGTGAAACTTGTCATTGCTTCCGTCGACAGGCAGAACGTCAGCACTCAGAAAGAGATTCCGAACTTCAAACTCTTCGAAGATCGTGAATCTGTTTATGAATTCCAGGTGCCTGACGAGCTCACACGGCTCTCGTTTTCCCTGAAGGCAAAAGTGAAAAACCTCAGCGGGAACAAGAAGGAAGATAAGGCCGTCCACGCCCAATACACCCTCAACCAGATCGATTCGACCGATAAGATCGAAGACCTGCATTTCACGCTGGTTGACGGCAATTACCACGTGCGCGTGCTGGGCAAGTCGGGAGAGCCCCGGGCCAATCACCCGGTCTACGTGACTTTCAAACCCCGGCATTTCAAGAACACAGTGCACACGGTTCTTCAGACCGATGTGAGCGGCTCGGTATCCCTGGGCCATCTCTCCAACATTCAGCATGCGCAGGCCCGCGGCGGCCAAGGCACCACCAAGACCTGCTATCCGGCCGTGGCAAGGAGAACCTACCCGCCGACCATTCACGGTAAGGCGGATACGCCCTTTTCAGTGCCGTTCATGGGCAGTGCTGTCGCCAAGACTACCGACGAGTTTTCGCTGCTTCAAAAGAGGGGCAACACCTATCACAGCCAATGGTCCTCAAAACTTGGCATCAAGAACGGTTTCCTGCAGATTGGCGGATTGCCGGCCGGCGATTACGACCTCTACCTCAAACAGGCGAGACAACTGATCGGTTTGCGCGTTGCCGAGGGCAATGAAGAAGACGATTGGCTGCTGTCTCGTGTGCGCGCTCTCGAGATCCAGGATCGCAAGCCGCTTCAGATTACCGGAATCGAGGCCGGCGATGATCTGGTACGTGTCAGCCTGACGAATGATTCCAAGTTCACCCGCGTGCATGTAAGCGCCACCCGCTTTGTGCCGGACTTTGGGGCATATCAGTCGTTTGCCAGGGTGCGCGCGCCTGAGGCCCGTTACGGCAACATCATGCGTGCGACTTCTCAATACGTCTCGGGTCGGAAAATTGGGGATGAGTTCCGCTACATCATCGAACGCAAGTACGCGAAGAAGTTCCCTGGCAACATGCTGCCCCGGCCGGAGCTCCTGCTGAATCCGTGGAGTGTCCGCACCACAGACACGGGAGAGCAACTGGCAAAGACAGGCCAGAAATGGCAGAGATTGGAGGAACAGAAGGCTCGACAGCTCAAGGAGTTTGGCGGAAGGGCCACGGGCAAAGGGGGAGGCGGAGGAGGCAGCATCGGCAGCTTCACGAATCTTGATTTCGTGGGTGAACCGGCGCTGCTCTTAACCAACCTGCGGCCCGAAAAGGGAATCGTCACCATCAAACGAGAAGAACTTGGGGACCGGCAGCACCTTCGCATCTATGCCGTCGACCCCGAGAATACGGTGTTCCGCGAGCTATCGCTCAAGCAGGATGCACCGAAGTTCGCGGACCTGCGCCTGACCCGCGGCCTCGATCCGGAAAAGCCATTTACAGAGCAGAAAAAAGTATCCGCTCTGAAGGCCGGTGAGAAGTTTGTGTTGAATGACATCACCACCTCCAAGTTTGAGGCTTACGACAGCCTGCCGAAGGTGTATTCACTGCTCAACACATTGAGCGGCAACAGCACACTGCAGGAGTTCGTCTTCATCAACAACTGGCCGGGCCTCAAGCCCGAGGAAAAGCAGGAGAAATACTCCAAATACGCCTGCCATGAGCTGAACTTTTTTATTTACAGGAAAGATCCTGAATTCTTTAAGAAGGTCATCCAACCGTACCTGAAAAACAAGAAGGACAAGACTTTTCTCGACCGCTGGCTGCTCGAGGAAGACCTGGACAGCTACCTCGATGCATGGAAATTCGCACAGCTCAACGTGGCCGAGCGGATCCTGCTTGGACAGAACATTCGTGCACGCCAGGCATCGCTGGCCCGTCACGTAAAAGAGAAGTTCGACATGATCCCGCCGAACGTCGAGCGTTTTAATCAGCTCTTCAAGACGGCCATCAAAGGCAGCGCTCTTGATACTGCGGACAAGTACGGTTTTGCCCAGGCCGGAAAGAAGCTGCTCAAGAGGATGCCGCAAAAGCCAGGCGCAGCCCTGCCGCCGATGGATGCTCCGGAGACGGCGGCCTCCGCCCCGAGCAGCGGTTTCAGTCGAAACGAAAACAAGAAGATGGCGCAGGATAAGCTGGTGGACAGGAAAGAAATGGCCCTGGCGGAAAAATCAAAGGCAGTCCTTGCCAAGAAATCAAAGGGCAGGCAGGGGCTGAAGGATTTGGCTGCGAAAGCTGACGAAGAAGATGAAGCCGGCGGCGAAGCCTTCTACAGATCAGAGGGACAAAGCCGCAAACAGGCTCGGCAGTTTTATCGAAAGCTCGAGAAGACCAGCGAGTGGGCTGAAAACAACTACTACAAGCTCACCATCCATCAACAGAACGCCGGCCTCGTCAAGGTGAATGGATTCTGGAACGACTACGCGGCTTTTCAGGGCGAAGGCGAGTTCCTTTCGACGCACTTCCCCCTGGCGACAGGTAATTTCGCCGAAATGATGTTTGCCCTTTCCGTGCTCGATCTGCCATTCGAGAGCAAGGAACACAAGGTCACTTTCGACGGGCCGCAGATGGACCTCATCGGCGGAAGCCCTGCGGTGCTCTTCCACAAGGAGATTCTCGAAGCGAAGGACGCAGAGGATAAGACCCCCATTCTCGTCAGCCAGAACTTCTTCAAGCACAACGATCGCTATCGTCACGTCAACAACGAACGTCTCGATAAATACGTGACTGACGAGTTTCTCATCCACACGGTTTACGGCTGCCAAGTCGTCATCACCAATCCAACCTCGTCGCGGCAAAAGCTCGACATCCTTCTGCAGATCCCGCACGGTTCCGTGCCGGTGATGAACGGCTTCTACACCCGCAGTTTTCACTGGGAGCTGCAGCCCTACTCCACGCGCACCTTCGATTACCACTTCTACTTCCCCGCGCCCGGCGATTACTCGCTCTTTCCGGTGCACGTGGCCAAGAACGAAGCACTCATCGCCCGCGGCGAGGATCGCACGCTAAAGGTAGTAAGAGAGCCGACCAGGCGGGATACCGAATCATGGGAGTTCGTTTCTCAGAACAGCGCGAACGATAACGTCGCAAAACATCTGGACACGAACAATCTGAATCGAATCAATCTCAACGACATCGCCTTCCGCATGCGTGACAAGGCGTTCTTTGCCAGGACGATCAAGCTGCTCAAGGAACGCCACGCCTACAACAACGCGCTCTGGTCGTACGGTATTCTGCACAACGACGTCAATACGATTCGTGAGTATCTCAAACACAACAACGGTTTTGTGAAGCAATCGGGCGGCGTCATCGATTGTGAGCTGGTGACCTTTGACCCGGTCGAGCGAAAGACCTACGAGCACCTGGAATACAAGCCGCTCGTCAATCCTCGGGCCCATCAGCTCGGCGGCCGGCGAAAGATTCTCAACACCCGTTTCTTCCAGCAGTACCAGCGACTCATGAAGGCCCTGACCTACAGCCCGAAGCCGGATGACGATGACCTGCTCGCGGTCACCTACTACCTGTTGCTGCAGGACAGAGTTGAAGAAGCCGCGGATACCTTTGCTCGAGCCAATCGCGTGAAGGTGAAAGAGAACATGCAGTACGACTATCTGCAGGCATACCTCGCCATGCATCGTGGCAAGCTTGAGGACGCAGCCGCGATGTCTCGCAAGTACGCCAGCCATCCGGTCGACCGCTGGCGCAACCGTTTCACTGAAATCAAAGACCATCTCGACGAGATCAAAGGCGAGGGCCCACAGATCCGCGACGACGAAGACCGCTCGCAGCAGCAGACTAAACTCGCCGCGACCGAGCCGGGATTCGATTTCACGGTCGAGGCCCGCAAGGTGAACCTGAACTACCAGAACGTCAGAGACTGCCTGGTGAATTTCTACCGCATGGATGTCGAGCTCCTTTTTTCAAAGAACCCCTTCGTCCAGCAGCACGCGGGGCAATTCGCTTACATCCGGCCGAATGCGACGCGCACGTTCAAGCTCGACGCGGATAAAACCACTCTGTCCTTCGACCTGCCGAAGGAATTTCACAACCAGAATGTGATGGTCGAGATCCAGTCCGGAGGCATCCGCAAATCGCAGCCTTATTTCTCTAACTCGATCGCGCTGCAGGTCATCGAAAATTACGGCCACCTGAAGATCACGCATCAGGAAACAGGCAAGCCACTCAAGGCTGTTTACGTAAAAGTGTACGCACGCCTCAACAACGGCCAGCACCGTTTCTACAAGGACGGCTACACCGACCTCAGAGGCCGTTTCGATTTCACCTCTCTGAACACCAACCTCATCGACCAGGTGAATCGATTCTCGATGCTTGTCCTGAGCGACGACGACGGCGCCATAGTGAGGGAGGCCGCAAAGCCGAAGATGTAAACGTGGATGGGTGGACGCTATCCGGAGAGAGGGACGCTCGTTCGTGATCGGGTTTCACCTCGCCCGGTCATTTCCGTCGTAAATCCGCTCGCCGCAGATGAGCAATGATTTTGGGTCTTCGCCTTTCCGGAATTCGTTCACGCCGTGGTAGCCCACGGTCATGCTCATGCGTGTGCCGTCGGTGTAGTTCATGCCCGGGCTGTGAATGCAGCATCCGTCCATCAGCAGGATGCCACCGGCAGGCATGGGCAGCCGTACCGCCTGCTCCAGCAGGCCGGCATCGATGATTTCCTGATTCTTCTCCAGCGGGAATTCGTACCACGGTAAATTTTGCGAGCCGGGAACGACCTGGGTGCAGCCGTTCTCGAGGTTGGCCTCTTCCAGGTAGACGATGGCGGTGATACAGGTATGCGTAAATGTCCTGACATCCCGATGCCAATACACGGAGCCGGTATCTTTGCGAAGCGTGGCATGATTGTGCCGGTTCCGATGCAGCTCGACATTCGGGCCGATGAATGCTCGCAGCGCGTCGACAATCGCCGGCCAGGTCACAATCTTCATGAACACAGGATGACGCTCGATGATGTTGCTCAATCGGTGCACGCTGCCGTCTGCAGCACGGACCACGGGTTCTTTCTCAGCCTCGATGTCAGCCCAGATTTCTGCGCAGGCTTCTTCGACCAGCTCCACTGGGAGGGCGTCGAGCTGGAGAAAACCGTTATGACGGAAAAACCACTTCTGTTCTGGCGGCAAAGGCATGGTTTCGGGCTCCTGATTTATGAGTGATCTGACTGATACGATAGAGAAAATAGACACGTTAATTTGGGACAGAATGGTTTTTTGCGCCACACCATTCTGTCCCCGAATCAGCCTGTCGATGATGGTTCTTGTCGCAGGGGACGGACGTCTATGAGCATACTATCCTGGCGCAAGAGATTGCACATGTCTTGGATGCGGTGATCATGTGCGGTCCTATCAGCCTTTGACGGAAGCTGACTGACTGTGCGCCGCAGAACCATTCTCTCAATCTACTCGATTTCCTTCGCGTGCCTCTCTCTCCACGCGAGAGATGTCTTGCATCAGGCCGGCGAAGTTGCTCTGTCGAAAGACGCAACGAAGGCCGTGCAATTCCGGAGTACCGACAAGCCTGTATTTCTGTGGTTCGAGGTAAGAAGTGACGGCCAGGCGGAACCCGGCGTTGGGAAACGCAACCTGAAGATCAGCCTGGATGGTCGAATCTTCACTCCCGGTTTGGGAAAGGTCTTGAACAAGACGGAAATCGTTTATCGAAAAGCCGAACAGATAAAGCGGAAGCCACTGTATGACGCAGAACGCCAGTCCTGGTTCGTTCCCACCGCCGGCGAATTCCCAACAGACCGGGCTCAGCTTTGTCACTACTTCGATTACCTGATTCAGTTGGAGCTTGAACCGGGCAAGCA
Organism: Planctomycetota bacterium; assembly: GCA_030740295.1. The sequence continues at coordinate 21,739 of JASLXP010001235.1, read as the reverse complement.
CACCCTCGAGTTTGGTGTCGCAGACGCAGGTGAAACGACTGTTCTGCGCCTGCGCTCGGTGCAGGTATGGGAGCAGAAGCAGCCGTTCATCGTCTCTTCGCTCGATTGGGATGAGAATCTCTATTCGTGGCAGACACCTCAGGCAGACATGCTTTCCAGGCCGTTGCGGATGAGTGGCTGCGCCGGGGAATTCGAACCAATAACGCTGAATCTCTTTGCGCTGCGAGATCTGAAGGATGTTCACTTCAGGTGGACCGATTTTCGCGGTCAGGGAGGAAACTTGATTCCAGCGAAGAATCTCAAAACATTCTGGCTCAATCAGTGGCGGCCTCCGCCAGCCAAAGACGCGGCAGAGGACATCAGTTTTGAAACACCTGATTCCGCGGCGAATGCAGTTATCAAGGGCGAGGAGGTAGCAGCGGATGATGTTGACCGGGAGATTCTGAACGAGCCCGTTTCAATGAAGAGGGACCCCGAAGCCACAGTTACTGTTGCTCCCGACGAAAGAGGGGTGGTTACGGGTGCACGAAATCCGATTGAACACAGGGGACGGTCGCCGGAGATGCTGGTTCCTCTGACCGAGATGAGGCCCGCTGTGCCTGCCAAGTTCAACGCTCGTTTCTACCTCGATCTCCGCATTCCGCATGGGCAGGCGCCGGGGCTCTACAAGTCGACACTTCATGTGGTTTCCAACGAGGAAGTGCTTGCCACCCTCCCTCTCGAGTGTGAGGTGCTCCCGTTCAAATTAGACCCGCCGCGTCAGACCTATTGGATGTGGCGTCTGCAATGGACACCTGTCTGGCAGCCGGAGAACGTCGCCTGCCTTCGGGACATCAGGGAGCACGGCTACACCGGGCTTGCGCGCACCTGTGGTGCAAACTTCAGTTTCAGGATCTCTAAGGATGGGGAAGTGACGGTGAATTCCTCCGGTTACAGAAAACTGAAAACCGTGCTTGAAGAGACGGGCCTTGCGCTCGAGGTCGCGGATACCAGCGTGGCGCATGGGATTGTTCGCGCGGCGCTTGCGCACCTGGGATTGAAGCTCGATCCAGACCAGTATGTTCGCATGCAGGAGCTGACAGATCTGAGGAAACACTTCGAGAAGAAGTATCTGCAGAAGGCACTCAAAGAAGAGGCGGACAGTTCACTCGGCGCACTGGCTGACGGAATTTCGATTGCGGCTGGAGAGGAGACAGATGATTCCGTTCTGGATGAACTGGATGATGCGCCAAAGGTGGACAAGAAACAGGTAATCCGCGAAAGGGCCGCACGAGACGCTGCACGGATGGACGCTCGGATGCGGTCGCTGATTGTTCAGGGCTTCCGCAAAGTCAAAGAAGAGTGTGGAAAAATTGGAATCACCATGCGCGTCTTTCCGGTAGATGAGCCGGACGGCACGCCGTGGAGGCGCCTGTGGACCACGTTTGCCGCAGGCCTGGCAAAGGAAGCGGGCCTTGAGACTTTTTCCACACTCAACAGCTTCACCTGGAAGAACAACATCGACCACGCGGTCTTTGGCGGGAAGATCGTTCGATATTACTCAGAACCTAAGATCGTGACGCACAGGTATGAGAAGGAGGTCTTTGCCGGCAGGATCTCGGATATCGGCCGCGGATCTCGTGGACGCGGGTTCAGCATGTATCGAGGAGAACTGGACGAGGTGCGAATCTATGAACGCCCCTTGGCTGAAAAGGAAATCCTCAGGCAGCACGAACGTCCGGCCACCAGGGGACTCGTCCAATATCTATCCTTTGATGAACCCGGCAGTAAGGCTTACAAATTTAGTGGCAAACCAAAGTTCGTGCCGTGCAAGTTGGGCAATGGAATTCAGTTCGGCGGTCAGCAGTTCATTGAGCTGGCGACCGAACGGGAATTCAAAGACGGCTGGTCGATTTCGATGTGGTTCAAGGGGTGGGGCCCCCTGTTTGGAAGGGCAGCAGGCTTTTCCTGCGATACGGCATCCATTTGGCACCTCGAAGAGACCGATAAGGGTCATCCGAAATGGCAGAGGAAGCAGCTCGGTGGTACTGACCGACGTTTCTGGGCGCATCTGACGGTGACCTTTGATCCGAGAACAAAGACCATCAAATCCTTCATACAGGATCAGGATGTCCGGCATTGGTTTCGGGAGAACGTTCGATGGACTTACATGCAGGTCCGCCTTCGATGGCCGAATGCGCAGCGATTTCAGACTGGTCTGATGTCCTGGCACTACGGCAATTACGGGAAGCTCCGCGGCATCACCACCTTCGGCTACGACTGGAACAACCGTACCTGCGTCGTCGTACCCAGGAACGGCGACCGCTTCCGAAACGACGGTGTCTGGTATCGCACCATCGGTTGGGAAGGCTGCCGGGAGGGCATTGATGATGCCCGGTACCTGCAGACGCTGGTGAACGCGCTGGTGCGAAAAGGTTTGAGTGAAAGCGCAGCAATCAGAAAGGTGAGCGAGATCATTGCACCGGTCAGTGGCCAGTGGGCTGGGATGAAACAGGTGAGAGACAGGTTTGGCACATACGGCGCATTCAGACTAATGATCGTCCACGAGATTCTAGCCCTGAAAGAATGAGCCCGTCAGAGGCGGAGAAGGGTGACCTCTCACGCAGTGAATCGCCCGCGGGATGCAAGGCCCGCTCCCTGCAAAGACGCAATCGCACACCAGTGTTCCCCCAAGTGAGATCGGGTATCAGCGGGATGGGGCAGGAGCGGTGCGAGCAGATCTTCAGGTACCAGGTATTGTGCCTATACGAGTCTCGGATTACATTATGTTGCGCCATTCATGACTCGTGGCCGTTTGTAACCTAATATTAGTGGGCTAACGCCCCACTCAAGGGATCGCCCGTTTTTCCGATGATTTAACAGGCATGGGGATCCCGATGGATATTCCAGGAGGAAATGCATGTCCAAACCCAGTACTGAACTCACCCGGTATAATCTGGAAAACCTGTCGGAGGAAGATCTCCTCTTCGTCATCAAGGCATATGCGGATCGGCGAACGGATCACGAGAACATCAGGGAACTCATCGACGGAGACCAGGATATCATCGAGTTAATGGTGGAGAGCGACCGGGTGTTTCAGCGGCTCATGGATCGCGGTACGATCGTGCAAAGTATCTCACCCTATTTCTTCTTTTCGTTGTTGCTCCGCAGGACAAGCAAAGACCTCATCAACCAGCCGGAACTCATGGAAGAACAACTGGTCGAGGTGAATCAGCAGGAGCGGGCGATTCCATGGACTTCCGAGCGGGCGCAGAAGCTCCTCGCAGACGATTGCATTACCGATTACCTGGCCAACATGATCTCGGTGTTTTTGCGAAGCTCACGGATGTTCAAAGTGAACGAATCGGATGAGCAGTCCTTTTACTACCTGGTGGATCTGATCGAAGACTGTCAGAAATCTGATCCTGTGCGCCGTTTCCGGATCTATTGCCACATCGGCAACTACACGCTGTTCCTGACCGGGCTCTTCCCGGAATTCATCGAGCACCGCCACCGCTATCGCCGGCGTCCTGTAGACGAACATTTCTATATGGATTTCGGCAAGACCTACTACGGCCTGGCTAGCGATCATCGCCTCGCCCGCAATCAGGAACTGGATGGCGTCTTTCACCAGCTCTCGACAGGGTACGAAGTCGTGAAAACCTTCCTGAATTTCACCGCGTCTCGTTATCTGCGGAAGTCGTGCGCGTGAATGGGAGCACGAGCCAGCGAGGGATTCCCCATTCACCACTCTTCACTACCTCCTCCCCCTCACATAGAAGAACCCGGGCAACGTCAGCGCGAAGAGCACACACAATGTGAGAGCGACCCATTCATACTTTGGCTTGTTCCACTCCTTTCTCTTGGCCGCGCGCGCGGTGGCATCGATTCTTTTATATTTGCGAAGATTGTGGCCGGGGCCGTGGAGCTTCACATTCATATTCCAATCATGAACGAGACTGAACGTCTCCGAATGGTGGCTGGGCACCCAGGGGCATTCCTCTTCAAGAATCTTGAGCATATCCCGAATGATGGCTTTGCGTTTGGTGCCTTCCTCGCCGTGACTGACCATCCCTTTCATCTTGTTGAAGAGGGCATCATATTCGTCGTTAAAGAAATTGGCGTAATTCACGCCCGGTCGTTTGTTCTCTGATGCGAGAAGAAACAGAAAGTTCTCCGGATCTGGATAATCTGCCAGCCAGCCGTATCGAATGAATTGGAAATTTCCCACATCCGCCTTCTGCTGGTGCGTGTTCCAATCGTTGACGACCACCTTCAGCCTAATGCCAACCTCTTCTATCTGCGAGGTCAGCCAGCGCGTCACCTGCCGGCCAGATGCGCTCGTATCGGATGTGTCGAAAGTAATGACCAGTGGCTCACCGGTCTCCGGATCGATTCCATCCTCGTATCCGGCCTCCTCGAGCAGGCCACGCGCCTTGTCAAGATCGTAGAATCGAAACCGGTTTCGGTATCCAGAATCGTAGCCAAAGATGCCTGGCGGAAGCGGGCTCTGCGCCACGGTGGCGAGTTTGTTCAGATAGAGATCAATGTATTCCGCAGTATTGATAGCGCAGCCCATGGCCTGTCGGAGTTTTCTGTTCTTGCCGACCAGCGGATCGTCCATGTTGAACGCGTAGTAATAGGTGACGAGCCTTTTTGCTTTGAAGAGACGGATGCCTTTCGATGCCATGTTCTCTGACAGTGTGCCTTCGGCCGTGATCACACGATCGAAAGATTCGTTCGGGATGCCTGAGCCATCCAGGTAGCCCTGACGAAACATGTACCACCGCGGGATGGATTCCTTCACCAGCGAGATAACAAATTCGTCTACGAACGGCATCCGTTTGCCGGCATCATCCAGCAGGCCGGCCTCTTTGTCGCCGGGTTCACCATCGCTCGGATAGAAGTCCTCACGAAAGTTCTGATTGTGTGCCAGCACCATTCGCTGTCCCTTGCGGTATTCCTTCAGAAAGTATGCGCCAGTGCCCACAGGATGGTCTTTGAAATCCACGCGGCCGGGAAATTTTTCAGAGTCGTAATACGCCACCGCCTCACGAGGAATCGGCGTGGTGAACGGCATGGCCAGCCAGTAGAGAAACTGCGGATACGCTTCGGTCAGATAGACCTCGAAGACCAGATCATCGATTTTGCGAATGCCGCTCACTTCCATCGAGTAATCCGCGGCCGGTTCTTTGCCTTCCTCTTTCAACTTTTTGAAGAGTTTCTGGTTTTCTTTGTTGAACTCAGCCAGCCCGGCAATCTTCTCTGTGAAGATGGAACGGACCGGGCTGTTCACCGCGGGATCGGCAAGTCTCTTGAGTGAGAAGATAAAATCGTTCGTGTTGACCGGCCGTCCCTCGCCCCTGGTCGCTTCAAAGCAGGGGTCGTCCTGAAACCGCAGTCCCTTCTTCAGCGTGATACGAAATCCGTACGGGCCGGGCAAGTCTTCGCCTTCCTTCGCCAGAATAGGCTCGGGCATCTTTGCCGCCAGAGACGGCTCGACCTGGTAGGGCCTTTTCAGATACGAATACTGCAGCAGCGTGTCGTAGATCGAGCCAAGGATCGAAAGCGAGAGCGAATCGTACGCGAAGCTGGGGTCCATACTCTTGGGATCCTCACCGATCGTGCCGTACTGCGTGTTGCTGGTCGCGGAAGATTCTTTGTACGGTTTGTTGTCACAACCAAGGATGCACACGAGACCGATGACCAGGATTTCAGGAGAATGAGATTTCAATGGATGTGGTGTGAGAGAGGATGACAGACCGCAGAGCAGGGCGGCCCCTGAATGCAGAAGAATGAGCCGAAGATATCAGCGGGAGTGAGGGCTTTCAACGTCTGGATTTTTTATCCGCAAAGTGGGCTTCAATGCCCAGAAAAGACAACATGAAAAAGAGTGTGTTCAAGGCTTGCTGATTCTGGATTCAGGATGCATAATCCGCCCGCAGTTGGCAGATGGCTGTCCGGTGTTTTTTGCCCAAACGTAAACCCTGACGATTACGAAAGGCCGAAACCTAAATGGTTGAATACCTCAGCAGCGAAGATGATCGCACTGGTTACGAGCTTCTGGAAGAGGGCCGTTTTGAAGAAGCTGCCCATTTTTTCAAGTCAGCACTCGATCTCCGCCCCTACAGCTCTGAGGTCTATGCCGGTCTCGGGCACGCCTACGGCGAAATGGGGGAATACGTCCTGGCCTCACGCTCCTTTCAGGAGGGCCTCACCCTCAGCCCTTGCGATGAAGAAATGTGGCTCGGACTTGCCATGTGCTTTCTGAAAATGAATCGACTGAAAGACGCGGACTCCTGTCTGGATCGCCTCAGCTTTCGCATCGAGAACGACCCGGAAGCGTCGCTCAGCCTCGCATTCGCCTACTATCAGATTGAAAAACCGGAAGAGGCCGTCGGCTACTGCAGGAACGTCCTGGCCCACGAGCCCGATAACGCGGAAGCGCTGGCGCTGAAAAGCGTTTGCCTTCAGGAGGTGGAAGGGACGACCCCCGAAGTGCGGAGGTGCATGCATCGCGCCCTGCTGCTCGAGCCGACCCGGTGGGACTGGATGGAATACTACGCCAACCTGATTTACGAAGAAGAGGAATACGAAGATGCCTTCCTCTGCTTCGACAGAATCCCACTCGACGAAATCAGAACCGCTGACAGTTTTGAACGCCTCATCAAACTCCTCAAGAAATTCAGCAGAGACTCAGCAAAAATCAAAGAATGCAAATGCCTGGCACGGGAGGTAGAGGAATTCGATTCGTTCGAGTTTTTCCTGAACTCATTGCAGGAAGAAGTGCCTTCATACGAAGATTGAGAATCTGAGATTTCCGATGCAACAGCCATAGCAGCCCTGGCGGCTTCTATGGCTGTTTTCAGAAGCGGGCTGCCCGCATCGTACCGCCGTAAGGCTGGTGGCAACCTGTGGCCATGTAAGCGCGACCTGGTCATCCTGCCGCGGTCGAAAGGAGAACTGATGCCAACCAATTTTGCCGACCGGCTCAACATCGCTGTCAGAGAAAAACAGTCTTGCACTGTGGTTGGGATAGACCCTCGCCTCTCTCAATTGCCTGCTCCGATTCTTGAGAGACATCCCAACGCATTCGGAGACCTGGCAGTGGCCGCGGACGCGTACCGCGAATTTGGCTGCAGGATTGCCGAGCTCGTGGCGCCGCTTGTGCCGGCAGTAAAGCCGCAGATCGCTTTCTTCGAGCGCCTCGGCCCCGCAGGCTTGGGCGCGTATGCGGACGTCTGCGCGGCGGCCTGCAAACTCGGCCTTCTGGTGATTGCAGACGTAAAAAGGAGTGACATCGGATCAACCGCGCAGGCATACGCCGATGCGTTTCTGGGCCCGGTGGATGGCGGCCAGGCCGGTTTTGAAACCGATGCGGTCACCGTTAACGCGTATCTCGGCAGCGATGGCGTGCGGCCCTTCATTGAGGCTGCCAAAGCCAACGGGAAAGGGCTGTTCATTCTCGTGCGCACCAGCAATCCCAGCGCGGGCGAGTTTCAGGATCTGAAACATGAAGGCAAGGTCGTCTTCGAACACGTGGCGCAGAAAGTCAAGGAGTGGGGCAAGGAGGTCGTCGGCGAATCCGGCTACAGCAGCGTGGGTGCGGTGGTCGGTGCCACCTATCCGGAGGAGGCCGCGGTTCTGCGGGCACTGATGCCACAGACTCCGTTTCTTGTTCCCGGCTACGGGGCCCAGGGCGGGGGCGCGGAAGACGTGAGGCCGAGCTTCAACGGCGATGGACTGGGCGCGATTGTGAATGCTTCACGGTCGATCATCTTTGCGTACTCGAGGGAGCCGTGGAAACAGAAGTTCGGAGAGACCGAATGGGAAGAAGCCGTTGTCGCCGCGACCAGAGAAATGAATGAAGAGCTGAAGCCACTCGTGTCTTGATCAGGGCTGGAGCCCGTCACGCCAAATAACCGGAGTCCAAAGGGCCTGTCATTTTTGTTCGTATGGGACGGGCAGGTTGTGTTTCTTGCCCAGTCGGATGACCTCGTCAATCAGATTCTGGTCCGGCCGGCTCTGATTGGCGATCCTTGCCACGAGGTAGTGAATCTTGCCGCGTGCCCACTCTTTGGCGATCTCTGCAGTTCCGTTGGAGCCTTCCGGGACGACCATCGGGTAAAGGAATTTCTTCCACTTGCCGCCGGATGATTGGCCGTAGATCTGAATGGCGGCCTTGCGGCCGGACTCGCACTGGCCGTAGATGACAACGCCTTCGCCTGCGTAAAGGTTGGGAAGGATCTGGGGGTAGACCTCGTCCACTTTCAGGTTGGCGTAGTTCACGCTCAAGTTCATGAGAAGGGGCTTGTCTCTGCGGACCGCTTCGCCAACCATCTTCGCCTCGACCTCTTCGAGCCGGTCGACTGCGACCAATTTGCCGCGGCTGCGGTAAGCGACGAGGTCCAAAAGATACCTATTGCCGTCGGTGCCGATATCGATGGTGAAGATGGAGATATTGGACCGGGTAACCGGGGCGATATCGTGGACAATGCGGCGGGTGTCGCGGATGCCCTGGGTGGAATGGCCGTCGGTGATCAGGAATACGTGGCAGGGACGGTAGCGGCTGAAGATATTGAGGACGATGGAATGGAGGACTCGATAAACATCTGTCTTCACCTGGCCGGGCACCTTCTTGATGAAGCTCAGTCCCGTCTCGATATTTTTGGGATTAGGGGGTACGAACGAATAAAAGGCCCGGCGTGCATCTTCGCTGAAACGAACAATGTTGAACTTGTCTTCGGGATGCATGTGTTCTGTCAAGTACGTCCGGACGCCTTTACGGACCTCGGCAAGCTCTTCCTTCGGAATGCTCAGCGAGATATCGACGCAGAAGAGAACGTTCTTTCGGATGACCGGAAGTTTTGAGCTGTCTCTGGCTTTAATGTTGAGCTTGAAAAAGCTTTTGGTGCTCCCAGGTTCGCGGAAAACTTTGAACTCGGTGATCACATGCGGCTGCAACGGCTTGGCAGTGCGAATTTTCCGGATCCGCTCCTTGGTAAAATCCAGATCGAGTCGTCGCTCCTTATTGACCGTCTCCTTTTCTTTGGGCTCTACCTTCTTCACCGCCGTTGTGTCCTCATCGGGATCCGTTCCTTTTTTGGGCGGATCCTCTCCCTCTACTTCTTTTTCTGCTGCAGGCTCATCGAGGCTGGTGATATTGACGCCTTCGGCAATGGCTTCGCGCAATGAGGGATTTTCGTTGACCATCTTCATGGCGAATCCCTTAATCTCAGGTGTAGCCTTCTTCTGGATGATACCTTGGGCCTGGGCAGTGGTGGTGATGTCCGGAGTATCCAGAGCAGAGAGATCCAGGTCTGGAACGGATTCGTCATTCAGCAGGTTGTCGTCGAGCGTGTTTGGCTCACTGTTGCCTGGCGCACCACCTTTGGATGCGAGGGTATTCACGGGAATCCTGACCTGGTCGACCACATCCGTGGCGAAGACATCAATCTGGCTGTATGCCGAGCCAGTGCCGATGGTTTCCGGGGTCAAAGTTCCCTCGGCAGAGGCCGGGGCCGGCCTGCGGATGACTTGATACTTTTCCTGCTGCCACATCTTTCTGGCGGGCTGGATAGCCTGCGGCGCTTTTACCTCGAACCCCGGATCGCCGGGTTTAGGGACATCGATCGTCTCCGGGATCAAGTCATCGACATGCTCTTCGATGCTTGCAGTGGTTTCTTCAATTGGCTTGACGTTGGCGCCGGTCTTGGTGGGTGTCATTTCCATCTTCTTTGGCGCCTGAATGATTTTCATCTGGGTATAGCGTTTGTTGATCTGAGTTTTCAGCGCCTCATACCCGGCATCGACACTCCAGAACTGCGGCAGCGTTCCCCCTGCGACAAGGTGAATGCACACGGATAGGACCACCGGAATAATCGTCCAGCGGGGCACGGACCTGGCTCGAATCAGTTTCGAAGTTGCCATTGCATTCTCCGTTCAGTGGAAGTACTCGATGCCATTAATGGTAGACGTTCGAGAGCCGGGAGCGTTACTGTTTCGCTTTGTATTTGGCGAGACGGTTCTTGGCTTCCAGCAGCAGTTTCTTTACTTCATCAGTCTTTTCGTAGTCCGGGTACTCGTTGAGCAGGCCGTACTCCCCAGTGCCTTCCCACAGCCGGACGAGGTTTTCAAGGTGTGGGATCGCTGTCTTGATATCTATCTTTTCAGGATCTGCCATTTCCAGCCAGCAGAGCCCGGCCTCATATTGGGCCTCGGCGCCGAATTTCGGCATGGTCAGCCCTATCTGCAAGAGTTTGTCGAGCGCTTTTTTGTACTCGCCGGTTCGCCGGTAGAGCTTCCCGAGCCAGAATTCTGTTTCATTCATCAGATCCGCATCGGCCTTTTCTTTCATCAACTGGAGAAAGTAAGATTCGGCTTTCTTGTAGCCTTTTATGCTGTCGTGGTAATAGCAGTATGCCGTCTGAAAGAGGACCTTTGGTTTGCTGATTCTGGGGTCTGGGGTTTTGTCGAGCGTGTTTAGCAGTTCCGTTCCCCACTTGGCGGATTTCTTCCAATCCTTGAGGTTGAAGTAGTGGGTGTGCAGCATGTACTGGAATTCATTTTTGTATTTAGTGTCGGGGCGGTTGGCTAACAGATGCTCGTACAACCAGATCGCATCCTTGACTCTTTTGTTTGCCGCGTAGTGGCGGGCAACCCAGTTACCGAAGTTGTCCGGCAGGACGATTTTCTGGCGTTCTTTGAAGATCCTGAAGAAGGTATCCGCGGCTTCATTCTGCTTCTTGGCCTTGTAATAACAGACGGCGAGACGGCGGATAGCGTCGTCGGAGTATTGATGTTCTTTGTCGCGGGTAACCGGCAGGAATCGGATGATTGCGTTTTCCCAATCGCCAATCTTCTCGTAATGGATGCCGATCCAGTACTGGCAATAGGTGGCATGTTTGGTTTTTGGGAAGCTTCGAAGCAGCGTGGCAAAAGATGTGGCCATGGCCTCGTATTTCTTTTGCACAAGCTGGCACTGGCCGCGGGAGTACATGGAATGCTCGACCACCGTCTTGTCGGCCTTCTCACCATAGTTCGCCAGGAACTGGTTGAAACGCTGCTCTGCCAGGGGGTACTGCTGCAGCTTTTGATAGATGTCGGCGCTTGAGAGGAGGCAGTTCGCCGATGAGGGGGCCTCAGGATACTTCTTGACAAAGTAGTCGTAAGCTTCCGCGGCGCCTGTCAGATTCTCGGTATGCTCTGATTCCTGCTGCGCCAGTTCGTTGTAACTGAGTGCTATTCGAAGGGCGGCGGATTGATGGAACTCACTGGTTTCAGGAATGATCTGCAAAAACGGCAGCGCAGCTTTGTAACGCTTGAGCGAATAAAGTGAATCGCCGTAGATGTATCGGACGTCGCTCAGATTTTCCTTGCTCTCGGGGAAGGTCTCCAGAAACAGTTTTGCCGCGGCGGTACTGCCTTCTTTGTCCCCCAGGTAATAGTGGCTCATGCAGGTCAGGTAGAGCGTGGTTTCCAGCTTGGGATGCTTGGGGAACAGCTTCCGGAGAGAGCCAAAACGCTTGACCACATCTTTGTACTGTTTGAGCTTGAAGTGGGAGATACCGGCCATATAGAGGAGCGTTCCGAAATCATCCTTTTTCCGGAAATCACTCTCCGGCGGATAAATTTTTTCAAGCCTGCTGAAACTCTTGAGCACATCCGAGAACTTTTCTTCCTGGAAGAAGGAATCGATTTCGATCGACATTGCAGTGGTGTGATACTCATGTTTCGGCGGAATCCTGCGAAGCGCAGCAACGGCCTTGTCGTAGAGTTTCAATTCGCGGTAGGCGCGGCCTAGTCGATAATCAATGAGCGGGATGTTCTCCTTGTCCCCTGGAAAGTCCTTGCGATAAGCCTCGTAATCGAGAACAGCCTTGTCCCAGCTCTCCTGTCGGAAATCGAGGTCTGCGAGGTATTTCAATGCCTCCTTGCGATGTTCGCTGGCTTTGTTCTTCGAGACGATTGCGAGATATGGCCGGGCATCGTTCAGTCGATTCTTGGCCATGAAGGCCAGACCAAGAAAGTAATTGGTGGAATCGACCAGTTTTGGGGTGGCCTTTTTGTCGTTGGGCAGGAGCTTTACCAGCTTTTCGAGATCGTCGATGGCGCGGCCGGGGTCTTTGAGCAGGAAGCGGAGAGTGCCTCTTCGGAAGAGAGCGTTGTTAAAGAAGCTGCTCTTCTCGTAATTCCTGATGAGCGTGTCATAGCGACCGACGGCTTCCGAGTATTTGTTCAGTTTGATGAGGCTCTCGCCGCAGCGGTAAAGCGCTTCGTGCCGCTTCTCATGGATGTAGCTTTCGGGCATTTTGAAGAACGCTTCAAACGCCTGGGTCGCCTGCGGGAACATGGAACGCGCATACAGAGCGTTGGCCATTGAGAGCTGTATCTCCGCCTCTTCACGAGGGGTCCGTACTTTCGCTTCCTCGCCGAAGAGAGGCATGCAGGCCAAAGCGATCAGCAAGGCTGGTTTGGCATTCATAGCTCTTGATACAACTCCTGTGAATGATGGTCGTGGTGTGGGCGCTCCGCGACCGCATACGCGATAGTGGCTATTCCTTCTCAACGGTTACAAAAGAGACATTGTGCATTCCCGCCTTGGCACAAATATCCAGAACTTCGACGATGCGGCCGTAGTTGGCATCTTTATCTCCACGGACAATCACCGCGGGGATTCCGATGCCCTTGTAAAGCTGCGCAAGCTGCACGAGTCTTTCGGACAGCAGCTTCAGTGACATCTTTTCGTTCTTGATAATGATATCGCCCTTCTTGTTGATGTTGATGATCAGTTCAGTGCGGCCCTGACCCCCGGGGCTGGCCTGGCTGGCCTGAGGAAGGTCGATCGTGAGCGCCTTTTCATTTTCCTGGAGGGCAGAAGTGACAAGGAAGAAAAGCAGCAAAACAAAGATAATGTCGATCATCGGAGCCATCTGGAACCCCGAGTCATCGTCTATGCTTTTGCGCTGGAAGTTCATTCTTCTTCTCCCTTTCTTTCGATAATCCTCTCGGCCATCTGTTCAGCGAGCACTTCCATCGAACCCACAAGGCGGACGACCTTGCCCCTGAAGAGGAAATAGATCACGAACGCCAGAATTCCTACAAAAAGTCCAGCGACGGTGGTATTAAGCGCGACCGAAATGGACGCGGCCAGGACCTTGTGCTGGGCGGCTTCACCGGCAATGCCGCGAAAGGCCAGTTGCAGGCCCCAGACGGTTCCAAACAGCCCCAGCATGGGCGCAATCACACCCACATTGTTGAGGTAGCTGATTTTCTGCTGGAGCAATTCCGACTCTCGGCCACCGGCCGATCCCATGGCTTCACGAATGAGCTCCGGTGACTGATCTGCCTTCTGCACGCCCGCCAGAACGACACGTCCGAAGGCGCATTTCTTTTTGCGGCAGTATTCCGCGGCGTTGTCCCAGTGGCCATTGGCAAGGTACTCCATCACATCTTCGACCAGCCGCTTGGGGATGAGGTGTCGTTCGCGAATGGCGAGTAGACAGTGAAAAAACAGGGCCATGGTCACGAAGGACAGGAAGATAATCGGATACATGATCTTCCCGCCGAGATTGATGAAGTAGAGCAATCTGTGCCAGGCTCGTTTTGCCTGAAACACATAAAGCGGAAAATCCTTGCCGTAAAAATAGGAGGCTGGTTCGATGTCTTGCTGTGCGTCCGGGTTCACGACCTTTACATCGACGGGCCCAACACTCTGAGCCGCGGGTGATTTCACCTTGAGGACGGTGCCATTCTTTTCGATTGTGACATCAGTGGCTTCCTCTTCCCCGAAGAACACCTTGGAATCGATCCGGAAATTTTCCCCGGTGATGGTGACCGGTACGTTGCCATCCGGGAGAGAGTGGTTGGGATCGACATAGACGATTTTGGGCTCTTTGCCTTTTACCACCGGCTTCTTTGGCGCGTCTTCAGCACTCAATGAAACGACAGCAGTCAGGGCCACTATCGTCATCCGACGAGCCCGGAAAGCATGAAAGATATCGAACATTCAAATCTCCTTGGTTGAAATCCTTAGGTTGACCGCTGAATTCAGCCAGTGCTCCGGCTCAGCAATAGACTGGAATTGCGGGGATGAGATAGGAAGAGGTCGTTGCTGGGGAGCTGTTTTTGGTGATATGAGAAAAAACAATCGCACTCCCGCGTGTTCCGATCGCGATTGTTGACACCTGGGCCATTTGCGCCAGAGAAAGGGATGCGCAAATCAATTGGGGCGGGATTATAGTTGATGCCCCACGGCTTTCAATACTGAGGTAACGGAATAAATGCTTGGAATTAAGTGCGTTAAGAAACCAGATTGCCACCTGTTTGCACTAATTTACACGCCTTCAGGTACCACATTTTTCTTCTGCATTTCCTGGAGCGCCTGCCACACCTCACGCATCGTCTGTGGTCGTTTCTCGGGCAAGCGTTCACAGCACGCGACGACCAGATCATCGAGTTCTCTGGGCACATTCGGGTTGTCGTTTCGTACGGCGCGAGAACGCCCGGCGAAGCTCACAGTGAAATCCACCCCCTGCGAGCTTGGGACACCCGTCATCGCCGGGCGATTCAGCCGCCCTGTCAAAGCCCAGTACATGGTTGCTCCCATCCCATAGCAATCGGTCCTGAAATCAATCTCCTCCCCCTTGAGCTGCTCAGGCGCCATGTATTCGGGTGTGCCCTGGATTCTGTAAGTTTCGCTTCCCACGAACGTGCTCTGCCCAAAATCGATGATCTTTACCAGGCCGTTGGGATCGACCATCACGTGGGAAGGCTTCATATCCGCGTGGATGAGCCCGAACTGGTGGATCTCTAACAAGCCCTGGGCCGTCTGCCTGAACAAGTCGAGCAACTTCCGCATGCCATAATCACTTTTTTCCTTGAGGCCGAAACCCTCCACGTAATCCATCAGCATGTCATAGCCATGGACCCGCAACCCTTTCCGCACAGTCCTCAGGTCATAAACGGTGACCACGTGCGGGCTGCCCCCTGCCTGTTGGAAATCCTTCAAGACACCATATTCATTCTTGACCTGATCGAAATAAGATTGATAGACCGAGCGTTCGAGCTTCTGTTTGATTACGTCCGCGGCGCGGGTCGCGTTTTGCCTCGCCTGGTCGATATGCTCGATTGAGGTACGGGTAACATGCTTGCAGCCGTACATTTTCCCATCTTTATTGCTCACTACCCGGTAAATGATGCTTCCTGCACCATTTCCTAATCCTTTGCCAATTTTGAGATCCGGCCAATTCGGTTTCGGCATCCAGTGACTGAGTGGTGGTTTAAATCGCGTTGGTTTTTAGCAAATCGCTCTGGCTTTGCACCAGCATCCGTACCAGTGCCACGAGAGTGTTGACCCGCCAAAGGGCAATGCTGCCCCGGTCGTAGCCGTGTCAGATGAGGTATGCCCCGACCCTGCACGGGAGGCAAGGATTATAGCTATAGTGAGCGGGCCGCAAACGGAATCGGCCGAAAACGCGATGTCTGTGGCTCAGGGAAGGATACAAGCCCTGAAATTGGGAGGGCTGTTTAGAGGGGCGTGCGCAATCACCCATTATCGTCGTTGTGATTCGACAAACTTGCGCAGCTTTTCTGCTTCGAGCTGTTCCGTAGTCTTTCGCCAGTCCAGGGCTGGGTAGATGATGACTGCATGGCTGCCGGCGGTGAGGATGTCGCGACCGTTGGGCGCAACAGTGGCGCGCCAGATGGTGTCCTGGTGGCCTCCCAGGGTGAGGATCTCCCTGCCGGTTCTTGCGTCCCAGAGCTTGGCCGTCTTGTCGGCGCTTGCAGTGACGACCTGGTTCCCGTTCAGAAAAAAGGCATCGTGCACAACGAAGGTGTGGCCTCTCAGGATGGTGAGCTCCTGGCCCGTCTTCGTCTCCCAGACCCTGGCCGTCCTGTCGTCACTGGAAGTTACGATGCGCTGGCCGTCTTGCGAGAAGGCTGCGCTGTTCAGATAGTTTGTGTGTCCCTCGAGGACGCGAATTTTTTTGCCAGTGTCTACGTTCCAGATAATGGCGGTCTTGTCAGCGCTGGCAGTCAGGATCTGATGCCCATCAGGAGAAAAGGACACGGCGCGTACGGATTCTGAATGGGCTCTGAATGATTGGATCAGCTTGCCTGTGCGGGCATTCCACAGACGAGCTGTCTTGTCTCTGCTCCCGGTGAGAACCTGGCTGCCGTCCGGAGAAAACCGTGCGTTCAGGACCCAATCTTTGTGGCCCGTGAATTGGCGGATCCGCTTTCCGGTCTCGGCATTCCAGAGTGTTGCCGTCTTATCTGCGCTGGCAGTGAGAACATGTTTGCCATCTGATGAGAACTCGGCCTGGAGAACTTTGTCGGGATGAAGAATGGACAGGATTTCTTTTCCTGACCGGACGTTCCAGATCTTTGCTGTCTGGTCCCAACTGGCACTGACGATCTTCTTTCCGTCCGGGGAATAAGAGGCATCGAAAATCCGGTCTTTGTGACCTTGAATGGCGACCTGCGCACGTTTCTTGTCTGCTTTCTTTCTTCTAGCCTGTCTGAGTGCGCTTTTCGCCAGTTCCTTGCCTGCAAGGGCCCCATTGAATTGTTCTTTGTCTTCATCGGCCTTCTGTTTCTTTTCGGGTGCACGGGGGGCGGCCCGACCGTCCGGCGTGAAGCCCACGCCGAGCGGAGTGAGGGCCAGGTGTTTCAGAGCCTTGTCTTTTGCCGTGCTCCAGAGCCGGGCGGTTCGATCTTCGCTGCCAGTCAGGAGCAGATCGCCGTCAGGCGAAAAAGCGAGGCTCAAGATCCAGCCGCCGCCCACGATGGTGCGAAGCAGTTGGCCCGTTTCCACATCCCAGATGCGTACCGTCTTGTCGTAGCTGCCCGTGGCAAGACGCCTGCTGTTCGGCGAAAAGGCTGCGCAGTAAACGGAGTGTTTGTGGCCCTTCAGGCTCTTTAACAGCCCGCCTCGTCCTGCATCCCAGATTCTGACGATCCGATCCCTGCTTCCCGTTACCAGCAGTTGGCCGTTCGGCGAGTATGAAGCGCAATAGACGAAATCGGTGTGCTGGGTCAGTGCGCGAATCTCTTTGCCGGTGCGCGAGTCCCAGAGCCTGGCTGTCCGATCATCGCTGGCAGTGAGGAGCCGCGTGCCGTCCTGTGACCACGCCACGCTGTTGACGGGGCCGGTGTGCCCGCGAATGATTTCTGGATCTTTGCTGGAAGACGCCGGCCATATCCGGATGGTGTTGTCCGTACCTCCCGTGAGAATCTGTTGCCCGTCTGGCGAGATGGCGCCCGATCGCACGTCGCTGTCGTGGCCTTTGAGGGTCCTCACGATCTCGCCGGACTGCGCGTCCCACAGGATCGCGGTCTTATCGACCGAAGTGGTAACGATCTGCTTGCCATTTTTCGAAAAGGACGCGCAGTAAATCGCTCCTCGATGGCCTTTAAGGGATCGAATAACTTTCCCTGTCCGCGCATTCCAAAGCCGTGCGGCGCCGTCGAAACCCGCTGTGAGGAGCTTTTCGCCGCTGGGAGAAAAGGAGACCGAGCGGACCGCGTCGGAGTGTCCCCGTAGTGCAATGAGGTCCAGATTGCACAGATACATGAGCCTACCCCATTCCCATCCCCGCAGGTTCCCAGGGCTTTGCAGCAGCAGGTCGCCTGCCTGGTCCCGTGCAAAGTTCTCGATCTTCTTGTCGGCGACGAAAATCGCATTGAAGTAGTTTTCCTGTTCTGCTTTCTGTTGCGCCTTGACTGCCTTAACCTTCTCGGCAACCGCGATTCGCTTCTCTGAATTAACTTTGAAGAGCGAGCCCGTAATGACTGCAAACACGAGCATTGCCGCGCTCGCGGCGAGGGCGAATTCTGTTTTGTGGCGGCCGATGAGCAGCTTGAGTTGCCGGCCGAGCCCGGCCTGTTCGGCTTGAGTGGCGTATCCGCCCTGCCAGGCTTCTATCTCCATCTGAAACTCTTTGACGCTCTGATAACGGTCTTCACGTTTCAGAGAGAGAGCCTTCATGGCCACAGCGGAAAGGGACTCCGGAACTTGCCCGCCGGGGCAGTGTGCCAGAGCGGCGCCGTTTCTCCCCGAGTCCTGTCTGGCCACCGGGTTCCAGTACTCCGGTGGGCGGATGTCTCCATCAGTGACCTTGATCAGGACGGCATGCACGCTGTCCGCCTCCACCGGATCCCGCAGGGTGAGGATGCTGTAAAGGATTCCGCCAAGAGCATAGACGTCTGTCCGGGGATCGATTTCATCAATGTTGCCGTACGCCTGCTCCGGCGCCATGAAGGCCCCTCCGGCAGGGCGCGCTCATCCCGGCCGACAACTTTGGCCAGGCCCCAGTCCAGGACGGAGACTTCGCCGAAATCTCCGACCATGATGTTTTCCGGTTTGAGATCGCGATGAACTACGCCTTTCGCATGCGCGAGGCTCATCGCATCGCAGATTTTGAGGAAGACATTGATGAGATGCATGAGTGGGAATCTCTCAATGATCTCCCGGTCCCCCTCAGCGATGCGGCGGAGGATGTGCTTGAGGGTGAGGCCCTGGATGAGCTTCATTGTGTAGAAGACGTTTCCGGATCCGTCGACGCCGAGCTCATGGACGGGCACGATATTGGGGTGCTCGAGCTGTCCGGTAATCTGTGCTTCCTCGATGAAGCGAAGCACCACGCGCTCTTCCACTTCTTTTTTCGAGAGCATGACCTTCATGGCGACCGAACGCCTGATGTTCAGGTCCATTGCCTCGAGAATCGCACCCATCCCACCGCGAGCGACCATCTCGCCGACCTTGTATTTCTTGCCATCTTCCGCTTCGATGATCTCGGTTGACTTTGTCTTGCCGGGGTCTCCTTCTCCCAGTTCCACTCCGCCCTGGTAGCCACGCTCCTGCATGAATTCAGAGATGGTCTGCCCGTGGTCACTCTCTCCTTCGAGAGTCTGTTGCACTTCATCAAGTTTGAAGTCCGGCGCGGCGGTTGCATCGGGATCATGGTCCGGCGGGAGCGTTTCGTCCGATGTATTGCTCTGTGGTTCCCGTTTCTTGCGCGGAGAGATTTTCAGTGTGCGCTCGCAGGACGGGCAACTGAAATTCCCCTGCAGATCATCATCGACCTTAAACTTGTGCCGGCAATGAGGGCATTTCAGTGTGCGTGCCATTCTGTTCTCCGAAAAGTGGCCGCTTCAGATTCCATCATATCAGTTTTGTGATAACTGATAAGGCAGATATCGCTACTTCGCACTCTAACATGTGCAGGCCCACTTCCCAGACAGGACAGCCATGGAAGACAGCCTCAGGCAATGATGTCGATGAAGGCCGGGCTGCCGGCGGAAGCGAGATTGCCCAGTGAATTGTAAGTCGTGGCCGAGTCGCCTGTGCCTGCGTAAGCGGTGGCGCTGCCTTTTTCAGTTCCACCAAGACCGAGTTTCTCACGGTTCTCCTCCGCAAGTTCCTTCCGCGCTTCCGCTTCGATCTGCTCCGCTTTTCTTGCGACTGTTTTGTCTTGAGCCGAGGGTTCTTCGGGAGCCTTGGCCGCTTCCTTGATCACCTTCATCTTATCTATAGTCGCTTTTGGATCGTCAGGGACGGGCGATACATCGATCTTAACGTGGCCACCCACCGCGTACTGCTTTCCGTCCGGACCCCTCTGATATTCGTATTGTGGTGTGCTTGTGGCGTAACGCCCGGCCCGCCGATGGTGGTCGTTTTCGTGTTTGCGGACCTCCGCGTCTCTTGCTTTGAGCTTTTCCAGTTCCTGCTGTTCTTCCGGGGTGAGTCCCCGACCGAGGAGCTTTGTCTGCGGGGTTTTAGCCGCGGGTAAGATAGAGGTCCGATGGTGCCAGAAGGCGGGCGCGTAAGACGCTTGAATTTGCATTTAAAGAGCTCTTCCTGAATAGGCAGAAATTGTATTATCGGAGCTCGGACGATTCCTTTAGCATTTCTTCTATTTTTGCAGCCATCGGTCAGCAGCAGCAGGGATTTCATCCGCACCATCAGTGCAGATCCGATTCCGATCCAGCCCCTGCGAGAGTAACCTACGGCAGGGCCGCCGCTCTGGATTTCTGAGGCTGTCCGAGAAAACCCGTAGTCAAAAACATATTGACGACATGCCAGCACCATTCACACACATGAACCTCATCCACATTACACACGAGGCCGTCGAGCAGAAGGGGGGCATCGGTACCGTTCTTCGTGGGTTGCTGACCTCTGCTGCTTACCGTGAGGGAGTTGAGAGAACTATCCTCATTGGGCCTTTCCAAATCGAACCTGGGAAGAAGGGGCTGGGCAGCGACGCTGTAATCCACTTCTCATCCCTGGATGGCGTCTTCGAATCGGCGCACTCCGAGGCACTGCAGCTCATCGAGACTGCCCACAATGTGCAGATTGTCTACGGGGAGCGGTCACTGCTGCATCCGGTAACCGGCGATGGGGCCAGCGTGGAGATAGTGCTGGTCAACGTGGAAGATTCTGAGGTCGGGCCTCTGAACAGATTTAAGTCTCTGCTTTGGCAACAATTTCAGTTTGATTGCATCCGGCACGAATCTGAGGAGGAGCTCGACCAGTTCATACGGCTGGCCGAGCCGGGATACGAAGCCGCCCGCGTGCTGCTCGGGAAAGGCGGGCCAAACATTTTCATTTCGCACGACTTCATGGGCCTGCCACTCGCACTCAAGGTCAAGCTCGAATCCCTTCCATCCGACCGCACGATCTTTCACGCGCATGAAGTCGCCACAGCGAGGGGACTGGTCGAGGGCCGGGCCGGACACGACACGATGTTCTACAACGTGATGCGCAGGGCTGCCGAGGCCGGGCTCTGTCTCGATGAAACTTTCGGCACACAGCATCATTACTGGAAACACGCCGTCTTCTGTCTCGTCCATTACCTGGACGGAATTTTCGCGGTCGGGGAGTTGGTCGCCGAGGAATTCCGTTTCCTTGGCGAGGCATTCAGGCGAGGCAACATAGACTGCGTTTTCAATGGCATCCCCTCTGAGAAGATCAGCGTTGAAGAGAGGCAGCGATGCCGGAGTGCGCTTCAAGACTTTGCGGAAGGTCTGACGGGCTCGCGGCCGGATTTCATTCTCACGCATGTTGCGAGGCCGGTGGTCAGCAAGGCGATATGGCGTGATTTTCAGGTTCTTGTTCAGCTCGATCCCCTTCTCGAACAGTCCGGCAAGAAGGCCACCTGCTTCCTCCTCGCCAGCGAAGGCAGCATTCGCCGTACTGCTGAAGAGGTCGCAAATATGGATGCCGAATACGGATGGCCCGCGTGCCATCAGTTCGGCGGCTCCGATCTCCTCGGGAGTGAAGAGGCGCTCAACGATGCGGTGCAGTCTTTCAATCTTGCGGCCAGAAACATTCAGATGGTTTTTATCAATCAGTTCGGATGGGGTCCCGAGCTATGCGGCCCCAGGCTCGGGGCGGACGTTGAATTTCAGGCGCTGCGAAAGGGCACGGATGCCGAGTTCGGATTGTCCATCTATGAGCCATTCGGCATCGCTCAGCTCGAGCCACTTACCTATGGCGCGGTCTGCGTGTTTTCTAATGTGTGCGGCTGTACGGCTTTTGTGGAGAAGGTGGATGCCCTGGATTCGGAACTCATCCTGGTCGGCGATTACACCAGGGTCGCGTTGACGGGCGACCTGGCTCAGATGATAGAAATGGATCGCCAACAGCGAGAGGCCATCGAGCAGAAAGAAGCAGGCCGCCTCGCGTTTGAGTTATCTCAACGTCTGACGAGTTGTCCGGAAACGTTAAGAGAACGGATTGAATTGGGTCACGAGA
>JASLXP010001234.1 GCA_030740295.1 Planctomycetota bacterium | reverse complement strand
ACGGTAGCCATGGCTGGACGGTGAAGATGCTCCCCCCGCTGGCGTCTGACCAGCCGACCTGCCAGTTGAATTTCAGGCTGGCCTGTTTCCCACCAATCGCTGCCCAGGGGATGGCGATGGCGAGTTCGTATCCATCGCCGTTCTTCTTTGTCTGGAGGTTCATTCTCGATTCGGTGATCTTTTCGGCCTTGGCGCCCTGCAGGATGTAGGGGCTGTTGAAAGCCGGGCTGGCGGGAATGTAGATACGATGGCTGCCGATAAACATCTCGATGTGGTCGCCGGTGCCGACCCAGCTTGCGCCGGGCGTGACCTTTGCGGGATTGGGATCGGCGACATCGAAATAGAGGTAAAGAAACTTCTCGTCCGACGCGGCTTTTAATTCCGCACGAAACTGATCTTCGGATTCGGCGATCTCGATTCGTGATTGGACAGGGATCTCCTTCCAGCCGTCAAAGCTGCCGTCCATATTCATTGATGCCGAAGCAACGAAGATCTCATTCTCGCCTCCGACCTTCTGCACATATCGGCCGAAGGCCCAACTGTTGGGATCGTTGAGGACGCGATGCCCGACATCGGTCCAAGCCAATTTGAAGGAAACTTTGCCGTCCTTGCCGCCGTAGGTGAAATCCCAGTCGAGGTGGATGAGTTGTCCGAGCTGGAGCGAAGACATGCCGAGGGCCCTGAACGGAATTTTCGCTTCGAGGTCGTAGCCTCTCCCGTTGTGCCAGATGCGGACGCCGCGGACGATCCCCGGTGGTGTGGCCCAAGTCTTGACAGTGCGGTGCAGCACTCCGACCGGTGTCTTCTTTCTGTCCTCCGTCGCGCTGAAGTGGATGATGTGGTCACCCTTCTTCCAGGGCGCGTGGAGGTCGATGTTGGGCGAAAGATAAAGTTCCAGGCAGTCGCCATCCCAGAGCACGGACGGCGCAGTGCATCGGTTAACTGCCGGGGTGGGATCGCCGACGGAATATGCGAGGTAAAGGTTCTCGCCATCGCTGCCTGCGCGGGCGCGGGCGTAGTGATCCTTGCTGCGTTCGTCGGGAAACGTCGCGGTGGTATGCGGAATTCCCTTCCACTCGTCGAGTTTCCCATCGATGGTGACCCGGTCTTTGCCGAGGTGATAAATGAAGGTCATTGACGGTTTCCTCTTTTCGCCGACCTTGCCCGGCTGCTGCGCCAGCCAGGCTCTCATCGGCTCGGCAAGCGTGACTTTGCCCGTTGTGCGCTTGATCGTTTCGAGCCCGGTGACTTTGAAAATCGGCAGCCGGTAGTTATGGGTGTTGATGACGAAGAGAAGGTCGCCGGTCTTCGGGTCTTCCACCACGTCGCCCGCAAAGTTCTCGCCCCAGTTGGCGTAAGGGGTGTCGTCCTCGATCGTGCCATTCAATAGCGTGGCCAGGTAGAGGCCGTCGGTGGTGTAGAGGTCGACGCGGCCTTCGTATTCCAGGGCAAAGACGATGCCCCTCTTAATTCCGGCCAGGCAGATGACGCTCATGAATTCGCCGGGCTTGTCCTTGAGGCCCCGCGCCTTGCGGCCGACATTCCATTTGAGGACTCCCTTTCGATCGAACTTGAGCAGACGCACGGACGAAGGTAAACACGGGCTGATTCCTTTCAGATGGCTGAAGTACAAGCTTCCCTCGCTGTCTGCTTCGCTGGCGATGAGCATCCATCGCTTGCCCTGCAGTTGCGGGTAGTCCTTCAGATCCCATATTTTTTTGCCGACTCCCAATCGTAGAGCGGATTGCCTGCGGCATCGAAGCCTCTCAAATCGAAACGCCAGTAAGTTGAAGTGAGATAGTCCTTGAGGTGAAGCGATCCCTCGGTAGACACAGACGCGTCGTTGACAGTGTAGAAAGGCCGCGTATCAGATTCCTGAAGCGTGATTTCGCCTTCTTCGAGCTTAAGGTTGCGGTTGTGATCGATCCAGGACATGCGGCAGCGGGGAAGGCCGGCATCGTTCAGGAGGCCGAGGGATTTCGCTGCCTTCTTCACGGCAGGGCTTAATGTCGTATCGGTTCGGTAGTCGAGTGGATGGAGCAACGCGCCACAGAAAGCGAGTCTGCCGTCGGGCATCAGCTCAAACCATGAAGGGCTTCTTGCGAGGAGGAACAGATAAGTACGGCCGTTCCGGAGTTTGCGGGCATAGAGCGGCTCCTGGCTGAACACGGGCGTGACGTCCGGCCAGCGATAGACGGTTTCCCAATTGCCACCGGCCGCCGCAGTGCGGTAGGCCACGATGTTGAGATTTCGCAGAGTACCGAAGACGTGAATGTTGCTCATGAAGAGCATTTTGGGATCGCCCGGCACGAACGAGACCCCGCCGTCCATGCCTCCGAAGCCTGCGGCCTCGATCGTCAGCCCCCGTTTGCCCCGGTCATCGTAGGTTACGATCCGTCCGTTCCCGAAATCTGCTACGGCAGCGCGACCGCCCTCATGGACGGCAATCCCTGTGGGCAGGAAGAGCCGTTCCGTGCTGCCGTCTTTGATACGGCCTCCGCGGGACCGCCCGAAAGTTCTCTGCAACCTGCCGTCACGTGAGAACACCTTGACCTGCTGCGAGTCGCCCAGATCTGTGACGTAGAGGTTTTCAGCGGAATCGGTCTCCACCTCATAAGGAGCTTCGAGGCCCTCGATAGCTGTGCCGGTCGGCTCGCCCCTCAACGAGAATCTCAGCACCTTCTTCCTGCTGACCACAAAGAGGCTTTGTCCGTGGACTGCGATGCCTTTGGGAGCAGGGATGCCTTTGATGAGCGTTTCCAGTTTACCCGTTTCGAGGTCGAGGACCCGAATAGACCCCTCGCGGCGGAACGAAATGTAAAGTCTGCCGCCCGCGACTTCCATGTCGTGGATTTCAAAACCAGGCAGCGGGTCCTTGTAGCGTTCGTCTCCGTTGTGGTACTGGTCGAAGAGCCTACGACCGGGCGGGGCCACACGGGCTTCGTTCAGATCGATGACGTTCCCTTGCTTCCATGGCGAGTTTCGGCCGGTCGCCGCGTCGAGGCGCCAGACGACTTCACGATAGAGCTGGCCGCGGGCATCGCGCTCGTTGCGAATGAGTCCTGCTATGTAAACGAAATCCTCATCTGCCGCGAGAGCGGTCATGTAAGCGTAGACAGGATCGATTTCGGAAGTCCACACGACCCTGCCGTTGGGATCGAAACGCTGGACTCCGTGGTTGCCTTCCGCCAGCGGATTCGTCGCGACAATGTCGTTGCCGACTTTCTCGAGCGCCTTGAAAAGCCCGCCACGCACGGCCGTCTTGCCCCAAGGCGGATCGCCGGAGTTGCCGACTGTCTCTTTCCACTCGGCAGCCAGATTGTTTGAGACAACTCGATATTCGTAATCGCCCGCGGGAAGCATCTGGCCGTTGTCGTTTCGCCCATCCCAGAGAAGTCTGTGCTTGCCTGCATCTTTGACCTCACCAAGGAGGAGTTGGCGATGGAGCGTGCCGTCGAGATCGTAGATTCCGACCGTTGTGCGGGCCTTGGATGACAGTTCGAAGGTGGCAGATGGCGATTCGCCGGGAGGTCTTCTCAGGGGCGGTTTCTCAGAGACTGGCCCATCGCTTCGAGGCGGGTTGGTTTCTCGACTTGCTGGTGCGGCAATCTCATTTTTCGCACCGCCGCTAACCGGCGGATCACTTCCCTTCTTTGCGACGCTACGGATCGAGGAACCAATTCTCTCCCCCTTCCATATCCTCAAGACTTCATCTGCGGTCAGCGGAGAATTCCAGACATACAGATCTGCAATCACTCCCTCCGATCCAA
Organism: Planctomycetota bacterium; assembly: GCA_030740295.1. The sequence goes on along the minus strand of JASLXP010001234.1, from coordinate 13,056 downwards.
CGTCATGAGCACCACCATTAGAACCAAGAAGAAAGTGGCCGCCGAATTTTTCCAGGCCGGAGTAGGTGAACGGCCCTTCCTTTTCTCCGAACTCCTGGCCGTCGAAGTACTGGATGGCATTTTTTCCGTCCCAGGTCAGGGCAAGGAGGTGCCAGCCGTCGGCGTCCGGCAGGTGGTCGATCCGTTTAGCCCAGCGGGAGCGTTGCATACCCAGAAAAGCTGCACCGCCATGCAGGTACAGCCGGTCTTTGTTATCGAACGGCCCGTGAACGAACAGGTATCCCATCCGGTAGTACGGATTTGTCGGGCGATGCCAGAATGAAACCGTGCCCCTGCTGATGGGAAATGTCGAAGCACCAACCCGGCACACTTCCACCGCCCTCTTCGCCGGTCCGTTTCCGGTCGGAATGTAAGAAGAAGCAGTCCACGGCAGGTGATTGGTCTCGAGTTGCGCAGCATCGAGGACAAGCGGCACATCCTTCAGAATCTGAAAGCCTGCGATATACGCCGTACCCGGCCGCAGTAATTCAAAGCGCCCGACGAGCCGGCGCCATTTGCCTGTCCCCATCTTGACGAACCTGTAATCCTTAATCAGATTCTTGCCGCGCCGGTTGCTGTCGAGACCAAACACCACCGGGCGGATGGTTCCTTCGGCATTTCCCTGGCCCGTGGTGCAATAGACCGACAGGCAGCCAAAGGTCCCTGAACCGTGAATCTTGGCGCCTTTTGAGAGTGGGATAAAAGCAGAATGGAAAATCGTGCCCCGCCCCAAAAGTCGAATCGCGTTCTTCCCGTGAAAAGCCAATTCTGCATCAGTGGCGACGAGCTGCCCTTCGGTCTTCCAGGTCTGAAGCTCGGACTCAAATGAGGAATTCCCCAGATAATTCGTCGCGGGCGTTTCGATGAGGAGACCAGACCTCTCACCGGCCGGATGCCCTGCGAAGCTCTGGAATCGCGGCTCGTTGGTTTTTGCCTCATGAAGGGAGTCAGAGTCGAGGCTGTAAAAAGTCGCAGCGCCATTTCGCCGCACCTGAATCCTGCTTATCCCAGTTGCGCCTTTCATGAGATCCCCTTGCAGGGGGACTGATATCACGGGACTCTGAAGTCCTTCGGCGATGGCAAAGGAAGGCGGCAGCAAGAGGGCTGCAAGCAGGACCAGCCTGGAATGGTTATAGAGGACCTGGTTCATGGATTTCGTCTCCGAACATCAAGTGGAACCAGTATCATAAGGCGATGGTTTCTTGCTGTCGCCAGTTATGGTCACCGCGACCGCGGCGTGCTGCGGTCCGCGGTGAAGATTCAGCCTCGTCAAGCAACTGAGGAATCTTGATGAGCTCTACTTTGCCTCATTCAAGATCTCGTTCACGATCGACGCGGCATCTTTCTGCTGGGCTTCCGCTTCGAAATTCAGGATGAGACGATGGCCGAGTGCGGCAAGGACGTTGGGGAGGATGTCGTCGGGGAAGGTGTAGCCGGGGCTGTCCTCTTTGAGTAACGCGTTTGCTTTGCCGGCCAGTAGGAGGGTCTGGGCCGCTCGAGGGCCGGGGCTGTAATCAACGAGCTTTCGATCCAGTTTTCGTTGATGTAATTCTTCGATGAGTTTGAGGACGATTTCTACCGCGTCTGGCGTCGGGACTGCTCCGCGCACTGTCTGCCGCATGCGTTCGATACGAAGCCTCCGTGTCTCGATGGCTTCGGCCTCCAGTTCATCGAGGCGATTCTGCCTCTCCTGAATCTGGGGGGCCGGGCTTTCGTTCTTTCGCAGGACATTGATCTCGTCGGTCAGCCGTTCCTGCTCTGCTGTGTTTTCCTCCAGTTCTTCTTTGCAGAGGATCGGCTGCGGGAGGGTTTCATACGCCACGTTTTTGGTGGTGAGGTCGAGTATCTCTGTGAGGACTTTGGAATCAGGGAAGGGAGTCAGGAGCTTGAAAAAGAATCGGTCGAGCTGCGCTTCGGGCAGCGGGTAAGTGCCCTCCATCTCGATCGGGTTCTGTGTGGCGATGACAAAAAATGGCGGCTCGAGCGTGTAGCGCCGGCCGAACACGGTGACCTGGAATTCACCCATGGCCTCGAGGAGGGCGGACTGTGTTTTAGGCGTGGCGCGGTTGATTTCGTCTGCCAGCAGGATGTTGGTAAAGATGGGTCCGGGCCGAAACTGCAGGTCGCGGGCGCCGGTCACCTTGTCTTCCACGAGGACCTCCGTGCCGAGAATATCCGCAGGCATGAGGTCGGGAGTAAACTGAATTCGCCGGAAATTAAGGCCGAGCGTACGGGCAAGGCATTTGACGAGGAGCGTCTTACCGAGCCCAGGGTCGCCTTCCAGAAGAACGTGGCCGCCTGCGAAGAATGCGATGAGGACCCTTTCAATGAGGTCGTCGCATCCTTTGACAGCGGTGGCAATCTCTGCCTTGACCGCCCTGAAATCCCTGCTGAATGTCCGGATGTCTTCGAAGTCGAGTTCTGGTTGTTCGTCACTCATCGCGCTGAAAGAGTTTTCGGAAGGCGATTCGGTATTCCGGCGGGACCCTCTGCGGCGAAATGGGGAGAGGTTCCACATAGCGGTTGGCTTTCAATTCGGTGCGGGGATTATACCGCTGCCCGGCCGACGCGCGCTGCGGTTCATTCTCACGAGGCTTAAGGTCTTTTGGCTCGCCCTCAGGAGAACTGGATGGACCTCGTTTCAGTTTCATGTCCTCGAATTCGGTGTCCTTCAATTTGGAGGTCCTGTTTGAACTGCCGCCTCCATTGCCGAGCGGATCCGGGCCTGGTTCGCTGCCGTATTCCTTTGAGTTGTTTTCCTGGCCATCATCATTTGGCTGAGCCAGACGCTTCGCTTCTTCAGTGCGGTTCTGTTTCAGCTTCGGCTGCTGGGATTCGGCTTCCTGTGTACCGGCTTCCTGTTCGCCATTATTTAAAGGAGAAGGTGCCTGCTTATCCGATAGCTGCTCAGGCGGAACATTCGGCGCTTTGTTGGGATCGAGGGGCTTTGGAGTGGAGCTGCCTTTCCCACCTTCCTGTTGTTTCTGGCTAAACGGATCCTCTTGGCCCGCGGTTCGGCCATTCTGTGGTGCTGGACAATTCTTGGAGCCGCCACCCGGGGGCTGATCCTGTTTGCGTTGCGCGGACTGTGGCCGAGGTTGATGTTTGGGCGGAGAGTCTTTGGTCTCCTCTGGCCGCTGGGATGGGGCCTTTGAATCCTGTTTCTGCTCGCGATTGGCCGTCTGTTCCTGATCACGCTTTTGCTGGTTCTCAGATGCCTGCTGCTCTTTCAGGTCTTCCGGTGGGACTTCAGGCGGGCGATTCGGATCCTTCTTTTGCTGATTTTCGGCATTCTGCTGTGGGACTTTTTTTTCTTTCAGATCTTCTGGTGGGACGTCCGGCGGGCGATTCGGATCCTTTTCCTGAGGTCTTTCTCTGGCGTTTTGAGGAGTGTCTGGCTGGCCTGGTGGATTTGGCCTGGGCTGCGGGAGCTGATCTTTGCCGATGCCCTTTTCGGATTCCTCTTGACCAGTTCCGCCCTCTTTTTTCTCCTGTGTCTGCTCTGGCTTGCTTTGACCTCCCTGATTGGAATCCGATTCCTGCTGACCATCCTTTCCGGGCTGCTTCTCTTGCTGTGAAGCGTCAGGGCCACTTTTCGATCCTCCCTTTGACTGGCTCTGCCTTCCTGAATCTCCTTCCTGCTCTTCGTTCTCCGGCGGAAATGTTGGTGGCGGTTCGTCGTTCTTCGCCAACTGTTCCTCCGGTGTCTGCTCCATTGGAAGTCGCTCGTTGACGAGCGAATTTTCCTTGAGCAGGCTAGCGGTGTTCTGCACGAACGACGAGAGCGAGCCCATCAGGAAACTGAGGATGCCGAGGAGGATGGCGGCATTGGCTGCGTAACGGAGTTGAACCTTCCACTGCCAGGGGAGCTCCTTTTCAAGTGAAAGATTTGCCAGTCTGGAGACGGTGGATTGATAAAGAAGGGGATAGAGGTCCGGTGCGTCACCCCGACCTTCGAATGACCGCAGTGCGCAGACCTGACCATAGATGGCCGGGCCCGGCGGCCTTGCGGCGCTTCGATGGGCGCCGATGGATTGGAGTGCCTTTCGTTCGTTGCGACCCCAGAGCAGTGAGCCGGCAGCAAGCAGGATCGCCACCAGCCCCAGCGAGTAGGACAGGGCCGTCTGGGTGACAGTGAGCTCTTCATCCGCTGCGACGGCCAGCCACACCGCGACACCACACAACACGAAAGCCAGCACCAGCCGATACGAAGCGCGCAAACTCAGAGACCAGTTTTCAATTCGATTGAGGCGCCGCTGTAAAGGGGAATCCTCACTCTTGAGCACCGTGCTCTCCGGCCGCTTCTTTAACAGAGCCAGGTAAGCCCCGCCGCCCGCCATCGCCAACGCAGCGATGCCTGTGACCAGCAACGCGGAGTTGGGTGAGAAGAGCAAATTTTGGAGTGCGAGGATGTCCATCGTATCAGATGGTTAATGGTTGATGACTAGTACTAGTGGTTGATGGTTGATAGTGCCTTCAATTCGCTTGCCTTCAATTCGCTTGCCTTCAATTCGCTTGCCTTCAATTCGCTTGCCTTCAATTCGCTTGCCTCAATTCGCTTGCCTTCAATTCGCTTGCCTTCAATTCGCTTGCCTTAATTCGGCGAATTGAGTGCCCTCTGTGCGTCCGGGCGTTTTGATAAGCCTCGTTCATTATAACGCCAAAGCGTCCGTTGACCGATTTCCACGACTGGGACCTACTTGCCCGGAAAATCAGGATTCTGCTTTCGGCAGACTCCAAGCACGCGCATCATCTCACGTACCTGGCGAGGATCGATTGGAAATTTCTTTCTGCGGCGGAGAGTGGCATGAACCGCGTCGTAGTAAGAGCCGACGTCCTGGCCGACTGCTTTCATTTCTTCCTCTTTCCAGGGGAGTGTGTCTTTGTTGCCGTATCGGCGACCTTCAGCCATTGGGTTGGGATCCAATTTGAGCTTGGTCGCTTTCTTCGGGTCGTAGTATCTCAGCTTTGCTTCCCCGCGGCGGATGGTCATCGCTCCGCAGGTGCCGAGGAGCGTCCAATCAGGGCCGCTTTCGACCGTGGCGGCTGAGCTGGAATCCTCCACGTCAACGGTGACGCCGTTCTCCGCTCTCAGAAGCATCTTCACGTGGTCTTCCACATTGCCGGCATCGGAGATGTGTTTGAGATCGCACAGAATGTCTTTGATGGGCGAATCCACCAATGCGAGCAACTGATCGAGCGGATGTGTGATTTTATTGTTGAGAAGGCCACCACTGAATTTACGCAGGCACTGCCAGTCGTTGCGCCGGGCGTAGCTGTGCGAGAGGTAGCCGATGTGCGTGAGCTTGCCGATTTTCTTGCTCTTGATGATGTCACGCATGAAGGTGAAGTTGGGATTGAATCTGTAATTCTGGTGTATGAAAAGGTGCACTCCGTTTTTCTCTGCAGCAGCAATCATGCGATCGGCTTCACTCAAAGTGGCGGACATCGGTTTTTCGACGATGACGTGGCGGCCAGTTTTGAGTGCGGCGATGGAGTTTGGCCCATGCAGAACTGAAGGCGTGGCGACGACAATGACTTCTGCATCGCTCTTTTTCAGAAGCGTCTGCAGATCGGTGTATGAATCGCAGCCGAGCTCTTCTTCGGCCTGTTTACGCCTGCCTTCATCCAGGTCCATCACAGAGACAACCTTGAAACGGTCGTCGTTTTTCTGCGCGTTGACGTGTATGTTCCAGCCGGAACGTCCGAGAGCGATGACTGCGGTCTTGATAGGCTTTTTTGCCATGATGGAATCTCCAGGGTGATTATCAGGGGTAAGTCCTTCAGCACGTGATCTTAGCGCTCCCAAGATTCTTTGCGGTCACCCATTGACCGGGCTTCAGAAAGCTGCCGCGGAGCGTCAGTACTACTTCAGAAGGCTGTAGAATCTTTGGGGCGTACCGCTGGTTGTCAACTTGTGGGCTACTTCCGAAGCTGCTGAAGCTCCCTCAGTTCGTCCCTCGCGAGCTCCGCCTGTTTAGGGTCGGGAGAGTATCGGTTCACGCTGTAAAACTCGGCCGCGGCATCGTGATACCTTCGCTCGCCACGCAATGAGCGGGCCTGCACCATTGCCAGGTCAGCGAGTTTGAGCAGACGATCGTTCAGTTCTTTGAGAAACACGTTTCCGGGGTGTCGCTGTTTGAACTCTCCCAAATCCGTGATCGATTCCGCTTTCTTTATCAGAGCTCGAATGCCTTCAGCAATTTCCTGTTTCTTTTCCTCTTTCTTCAACTGTGAATAGTACGCAAAGGTGGGTTGTATCTTCTTCATCTTTTTCAGAAGGAGGACGAATTCATCGTGCACCTGATCTTCGTATTCCTTCGCCTCCGGTCGCTTGAGGAGCATCAAGAACGTCTTTGCTGATTCACCATATTTTCGGCCCTTCCGATACTCGCGGGCCAGTTTGAAATACACGTCCGTGGTCTTTTCATGTTTGGGATAGTTTCTAATGAAATACTCGCCAAACGCAGGAACAATGGTGTCCCTCTCGGCCTTACTCATGTGGCCGGGGGAGACCTGGTCCCGGCGTTTGGTGTAGTAAGCGATTCGCGCCTGTACCATTTCCTTGAGATTTGTCTGAGGAAACTCGTTCAGGATGTCGCCGTAAGCATTGACGAAATATCCGTAATCGCGCTGCCGATAGGATTTGCGCTGCTGAAGTTTTTCCTTCCATACCAGTGCCTGCCATTTGCAGTCATCAGCAAGGGGGCCTTCCGGCAGCGCGTGGTAGGCGTTCCTCAGTAGATAGTGGGCCTGAGGGCCGCGGATGACATTCCAGAATTCCGTTGCCCTGTAAAAAAGGACCTCCTGCACACGCTGGCGGTAATCATCCGGAGTGCGCGGTTCCGGATTGATCTTGAGCTTCGGGCCCTGCGCATGAGCCACCTGGATTCGGTCTTCGAGGTAAGGGTGGGATCGGAGGATGCCCATCCCCGGCCGTTGATAACTCCGAGAGAGAAGTTTCTGCAGCATGCCCTCGCTGCCGTCGGGGGCGAATCCCGCTCCGCATGCCATGAGCCTTCCGTGCCGGTCTGCTTCCATTTCGTATTCGCGGACGTATTTCAGAAGCATGAGGTTGGTCGCCAGACTGCTGGTGACGACTGCGGCTGCGACGTGCTGGCCGGTGCTGCTGCTCCTGTTGTCTGGCGAGCCGAATGTAGTGGTGGCCGGCGCCCGGGACGAATTATTCGCCGAAGCAAACATCGCGGCAAAGATGGTGGCAAACTGAAGTAGACTGAGCATGCCGGCCCTGGTCTGCAGGCTGGCGTGGTGGCCGTCGAGAACGTGCGCGCATTCATGTCCGACGATGTGCGCGAGCTCTTCGTCCGAAAGACCAAGGTCGAGGATGCCTTTCGTGAAAAAGATGAAGCCGCCCGGCAAAGCGACCGCGTTAGGGTCAGCAATATCGATGACATTGAAAACAAAGAATGTGTTGGTCTGGCTGCTCGATGCCGCGACCCTGTATCCGATGTCTTTCAATCGTTTCTGGATTTTCGGATCTTTTACCAATCCAAAATGCTGCTCAAAGTGCATCGCGTATCTGAGGCCGGCCCGGAAATCTTTAGGGATCTTGGACAGGACATCTTTCGTCTCAGCCTTCAAAGGACGAGACCAGGAAAGAACGAGAATGCAGCACAGAAAAGTCAGTGGTTTCGATATCACGAAAAGGATGGCTGGTGAGGTAATGAAAGATTGAGATGGAATGGTGGGAGTTGTGTTGAACCATTCTACCACGGTTCCACTCAGGTTGTCTGTGGCGCATCAACGGACAGTTCGTATCTTCCGCCAGGCATTCTACGTGGCAATGATTCGTTCATTTGAAGAGAGTTCGGTTGGATTCAGAGAATTTCAAATCCGGTTTTGTTGGGATCGTGGGTCGCCCCAATGTGGGCAAATCCACCTTTTTGAATCGAGTGATCGGTGAGAAGGTCGCCATCGTCACCGACAAGCCCCAGACCACCCGCGACCGGATCATGGGTATCCATCACTTTGAAGGCGGGCAGATTGTGTTTCTGGATACGCCGGGGGTGCATCAGAGCAAGCGCCATCTCAATAAGCAGATGGTCAGCATTGCGGTTCGGTCCTTCGATGATGCGGATATCCTCCTCTGCTTTTTCGAGCCACCAGTTGCGGAGCTCGGCTATCCGAATGCATCGGCAGGAATCTTCCTTGATGAAGAAAACTCCCTCACCCTCGAGCATCTGGCGAAGACCGATCACCCAAAATTCCTGGTGCTCAATAAAGTGGACGTCCTTGACGAAGGCGCAGTCGCCGGCGAGTGGAAGGGAAGGGATCTTCTGCAGCCACTTCGTGAAGCCCTCGAGAGGAACGTTAAGTTCGAACGGGTCTTTGTCATCTCTGCGGCAACAGGCGAAGGAATTGAAGAATTAGTCAGTGCGGTCATTGAACGCTTGCCCCCTGGCCCGCCCTATTTCCCCGAAGACATGTTCACGGATCAGACTGACCGCACTTTCGCGGCCGAGGTCATTCGCGAAAAACTGTTCGAGTTTACCCGCAAGGAAATCCCGTATTCGAGTGCCGTCACTATCGAAGAATTCGAGGAAGAGGAAGACCCGGTGAGAATCCGCGCCCTGATCCATGTCGAGCGCGCCAGCCAGAAGGGCATCGTCATCGGTCATAAAGGTCAAATGGTCAAACAGATCGGAACGGCCGCCAGGGAGGACATCCAGGAATTTCTTGGCTGCAAGGTTTTTCTGAAACTCGACGTGCAAGTTTCAAAAGACTGGAGCAAGGATAACCGCATCATGAAACGGATTGAATACGGCGCGTGAGTGAAGCATTCTTCAAGCATGACTCCCGACGAGAAAGAACTCTTCCTCGAGAACGGCTACCTCATCGCCCGACGTGTCCTGGAAGGCGATCAACTCCATCATTTACCTCGATGAGATGACCCCCGACCGCGGCCAGACTCACGTGGTGCCGGGATCGCACCGCTGGCAGAATCTGCCGACTGGAGAGGAAAAGAGCCAACCGCATGAACACGAAGTGGCTGTCGAGGCTGCGCCGGGCGATGCCGTTTTCATCAATTCAGCGATACCGGCAGCCGCAATCAGGCCGAAGGTCTTCGGCAGGGGCTCTATATGTATTACGGTTACTGGTGGCTGAAACGTTACGAGAGCGATCAGGAACTGCCGTGGCAGGCATTTGAAAACGCCAGCGACATGCGGCTGAAACTGCTGGGCCTCCGAATGCCTGATCGTGACATTCACATGTATGACCCGAGCCTGTAAAGTGTGAGATTCTGGTCTGAGATTACGATAGCGATTAAGAGCCCAGAACCATATTTCTTTAAATTCAGAGCATTCGCCCACAAGAGGAGATACCTATGAAAGCCATCATGGTCATGTTTGATTCGCTCAATCGCCGCATGCTGCCGCCCTACGGATCGGACTGGACGCACGCCCCCAATTTTGCACGGCTTGCCGAACGGACGGTGACGTTTGAAAACTGCTATGTGGGCAGCATGCCCTGCATGCCGGCCCGGCGTGAGCTGCACACGGGTCGCTACAATTTCCTGCACCGGAGCTGGGGCCCGCTCGAGCCGTTCGATGACAGCGCACCGCAGATGCTCAAGCAGAACGATGTGTACGCGCACTTCGTGACCGACCATTACCACTACTGGGAAGACGGCGGAGCCACGTATCACCAGCGATATACGTCGTTCGAGACTTCACGCGGCCAGGAAGGGGATTCATGGATCGGATACTTGGGCGACGTGGATATCCCTGAGCAACTGGTACCGGCACGAGGCGGACAATGGGGACGCCAGGATTGGGTGAACCGCCGTCGCAAGCTCTACAAAGAAGAAAACCTGCCGCAGGTCCGCACATTCAAACAGGGCCTGAAATTCATCAACGAGAACGCGGAATTCGATAACTGGTTCCTGCAGATAGAGACCTTCGACCCGCACGAGCCCTTTTACACGCTTCAAAAGCACAAGGACCTCTACCCGCACGAATACGACGGCCCCCACTTCGATTGGCCAAAGTATGGACAGGTGACCGAGACGCCCGAACAGGTGCAGCATATGCGGTACGAATACGCGGCCCTGCTCAGCATGTGCGACGAACAGCTCGGCAAGGTCCTCGACATGATGGACGAGAAGAACCTGTGGGAAGACACCCTCCTGATCGTTAACACCGACCACGGCTTCCTGCTCGGCGAACACGACCACTGGGCCAAGTGCGTGCAGCCCTTCTACAACGAGGTGGCGCACACACCGTTCTTCATCTGGGATCCGCGCTGCGGCCGCAAAGGTGAACGCTGCGATTCGCTCGTCCAGACCATCGACATACCGGCCACCCTTCTCGAGTACTTTGGTGTCGAGCGTCCAGAGTTCATGCACGGCATCCCCCTGCGTGACGCAGTCGCATCCAACGCGCACACCCGAGACGCCGCCCTCTACGGAATGTTTGGCGGCCATATCAACATCACCGACGGACGCTACACTTACATGCGCGCCCCAACCACTGATGAAAACCAGCCGCTCTACAACTACACCCTCATGCCAACCCACATGCGGGGCCACTTCAAGCCGGAGGAATTCGCAGGCGCAGAACTCGCCGACCCATTCGAGTTCACCAAGGATTGTCCAACTGTACGCACCGCGTCCAAGGCCGGTCGCAATCCGAGGAAATTCGGAACGCTGCTGTTCGATCTGGAAAATGATCCAGAACAGGAAAATCCGATTCAGGATGAGGAGGTGGAAGCGAGGTTGTGCCGCGAGATGGTGAGACTGATGAAGGAGAATGACGCACCGAGCGAGCAGTATGAGCGGATGGGGTTGGGAGACGTGGAATGATGGAATAGAGGAGTGTTGGTATGGTGGGCAAGGCAACCAGTCGCCAGAGAACCCCGCGGTCACCAGCGTGCCCAGGATACGTCTGAGGGCTTTCACGCTCCGATAATCTGTTCCATCTCCTCGCGTTTCTCTTGCGAGACCTGCTCGGTAAAACTGCTCACGACCGCAAACACGATCGTGTTGGCAATCAGGCCCCATGTGCCTTTGTCCAGGAGTTTGCCCATTTGGGCGATGGTCTTCTTTAATTCATCTCCAAGGTGTGGCGTCACCAACGGACTGAAGAGGGCCACGATGCTGAGACCGACGAGGATGCCGGCGATGGCGCCGGCTTTGGTGCCTTTGCGGATGAAGAGCATGTCTGCCGTGACAGGGAGCAACTGACTGGAGAATGCGATAGCCAGGATCATCAGACTGACGATCATGGCGAGCGGGTCGGTGGCTTCTCCTTTCTTGGCGGATTCTTCGACTGATTTGCTCAGCAGGACGAGGCCGACACTGAGGATGGTGCCGCCGGCAATGACCCCGCGGCCGACCCATGTGCGTTCTTTGTCGGATGCTTCGGGATGAATGAAGCGATCGTAAACGTCGCGAGTAACGACGGCACTCATCGCGTGGAGGTTACTGTCGGCTGTACTCATGGCCGCGGCCATGATGGCGACCAGAATGATCGTGGCGACAAGAGCGCCTACGCTGGGGAGCAATTTCGGCAGGTAGTTTTTCAGGATAACCACGAGAATCTTGTCGTAATCACGTACGTTGGCGCCGACCTCCGGATTCGGCACCATTTTGCCCGCTTCGTTGGTGAAGTATTGGCCGGTCGAATCGACGAGCGGATAGAGGACCTGTCCTCCGAGGCCGACGAGCATGATTCCGAAAAGGAAGCAGGACGTAAGGCCGATGGCAAAAATGAGCGAACTTCGTTTCAGCGTTTTCGTTGAGCGTGCCGAATAGAAGCGCATCCACTGGGCTGGCTGCACCATTGAACCGAGTGAGGCGAACATGCAAATGCTGAAAAGAAAGCCGGCCGTCCAGCGTCCGCTGGTGCCGGGCGCGGAAAGTGATTTTGCCGGGAGCTTGGCGATCGAATCGAGGAATCCGCTCGGGCCGCCGAGAGCGGCGACTGTGGCGAATCCGGCGACCAGCATGCCGCTCATGAGCAGCAGGCCCTGCACCACGTCCGTCCAGGCCACGCTGCGCATGCCGCCGATCATGATGTAAAGCATTGTGATCAGGGCCAGGATAACGCATCCCCATTCGAACGAGTGTGCGCCTGGAAACATCTCATCGGCCAGGAGCCCGCCGGCCTTGATCTGCATGACCACGTATGGAATGGCGTACAGGCAGCCGATGAGCGCTACGAGGAGACGGAGTCCTTCCTGACTGCCGTAGTAATCTGCAATCATATCCGCCGGGGTGACGTACCCTTTGGCCCTACCAACCTTGCGAATGCGCGACCCTAGAAAATAAACAGCGGCTCCGGCCATCGGAACGTTCAGGCTGAAGAGGGCAAAGATGACGCCTTCCTTGTAGACCGTTCCCGGCGCGCCGAGCAGCGCGAACGAGCTGAAGAACGTCGCCATGATCGTAAGCGCGGAGACCAGCCAGCCCTGGCCGCGGCCGGCGAGGTAGTAATCCTCTTCGCTGTTCGTGCTTTTGCGGTAACCGACAAAGCCGAACACCAGCAGCATGAGCAAATACATCCCGACGATCACATACGGCAACTTGCCGAGGTCCTGAGTGGCTTGTGCAATATCACCTTCATTCATGGTCGGCCTCCTCCTCTGACGTGCCGCTCTCGGCAGCCGCTGCGGGCTCGTCATCCTTCCAGACTTTGCAGTAGGCAGTGACGACAACGGCAATTTGAATCACGTACCAGAAAAGCCCCCACGCATAGAGTTTTGGGAAGCCGCCAATGGTGAGCTCCGGTTCGGGCTGGGAGATGTCGGGGTTGACAAGCAACAGCCCAGGACCGGGCCCCATGAACATGGCCACCAGGAATGTGATGGTCAGGAAGAGTGAGAGTTTATCCTTCATGGTTGATGGTTAACGGTTGATGGTTCGTGTAAGAGATCTACTTCGAAGCTTCTGCGCGGTGTGCGTGTACACCTCTTGATCTTTAACGTAATCGTTCTCTTAATCTTCTGAGAGCAGGGAGATTAAGTGAAAGATCACGATAAAGACTAAGAGCCAAAGAC
>JASLXP010001233.1 GCA_030740295.1 Planctomycetota bacterium | reverse complement strand
GAACTTTACGCGATGGGCGTCTACCCGCTCGGTTTCATTCAAACGCTCACGGGGGCTGAATTCACTTCGGTGTTCGCAAAGACGCGCAATTACTTCTTCGAGGAGCATCAACGTAATGGCGTCGAAGATCTTGGGTTGATGTTGCTGTCTCTCTCGAATGGAGTCACTGCATCAGTTGTCGGCGCCAGGGCCGGTCTGCAAAGTCACCCTTCGGGCGGGCTCAACCAGATTCATATCTTGGGTTCGGAGGCCTCCATCCTTCTTTCAGCTTTTGAGCCTCGACTGACCGTCTCGGCCAATGAAGAACCGTGGCATCCTCCGCAATACTACAGAAACGATCCCATGGGCTTCTGGCAATCCGGTCAGAGGGAATCCAATGCCCAGCCAAAGAAGAACTGGCTACCTTTGGGTTCAGGAGAAGACAAAACCAACGAGAGTCACTTTATCGACTGCATTCTCGAAGACCGGGAGAGTGAGATGAATGCCGCCAATGCCGCTAAACTGACTGAGGTTCTGCTGGCGGGATACAGATCCGCTGCTTCCGGGGAAGTGGTCAGGCTGCCCCTGGAATGATGGATTTCCTGTCCCAGAGAGTTGGACAAACCTGATGGCGATCTCCTCCAACCACCTGTGAAACCGGCACTTCCACAAAATCTCCCCGCGAACGGATTGACAAACCGTGGTCACCGGGTAGCCTGCCGCCCTTCATACGCGGCAAGAAACATCGTTTGGCCTCTCTCTGAAGGGGCATGAGGGTCTGTGTCTCTCTTTTAGTATTGGAGATTGTTTATGAAGTCACATATTCCATCAGAACAGCTAACTGACAAAGAGAAAAGACTACTTTTCTGGGCCAGTTTCCTTTCCCTGACCGCTGCCGGATTCGGTTTTTCTTTTCGAGTGGCCCACGGTGGGACGTACGGGGAAGCGTTTGGCCTGACCAACCTGCAGATCGGCATGGTGTTCGGTGCATCGCTATGGCCCATCGCGATCACGATGATCGGCGGCAGCCTGGTGCTGGACAAGGTTGGATTTAAAGTGCCGATGTTCGTCGCTTTCGCGCTTCAGGCTATTTCATCGGTCGGCACTGCGATGGCCGGGGGATACACCAGCCTGTACCTGTTTGCATTCTGTGCCGGATTGGGTCACGGCATCGTTGAAGCGGTGATCAACCCCGTGTGTGCCGCGGTGTATCCAAAAGACAAAACGAAGATGCTGACCATCCTGCACGCGGCGTGGCCAGCGGGCCTGGTGTTCGGCACCCTGCCGATCATCGCTACCGATGCGATGGTTGATGGCGGCCTGTCCTGGAAGCTCCATTCGCTGTGGATGATCATCCCGGTCGTCGCCTACATGCTGATGTACCTGCCCTGCAAGTTCCCAGTCGACGAACGCATCAAGGCCGGTGTGTCGTACATGGACATGCTCAAGCAGGTTGGATTCCTCAGCGCATTTCTCGCTGGGGGCATGATGCTCTATGAAATCGGCAACCAGGTCGATGCACTGACGGGTTGGACGAAGCCGGATAACTGGTTTTATGTAGCGATGGGGCTCGGTGTTCTGGTCGGCATCATCATGGGTGGCGCCACAAAGTCCCTGGGCAAACCGCTGTTCTTCCTAATGTGTTGTACGATGATTCCGGTGGCAACCGCGGAGCTGGCCACCGACGGCTGGATCAAGAAACTGATGACACCGGTGCTTAAGGAAATGGAAATCAATCCGGCGTTTGCCTTGGTGTTTTCCGCGTTCATCATGCTGATCCTGCGTGTGTTCGCCGGAAGTATCCTCAGGTTCTTCAGCCCGCCGGCACTGCTGTGCGTGAGCGGCCTCGGCTCGGCGATTGGATTGTTCTGGCTGTCGGAAGCTGCTGGCATCGCGGTTTTCCTCGCGTTTGTGATTTACGCACTGGGACAGACTTACTATTGGCCGTGCGTGCTTGGTTTCGTGTCCGAACGTTACCCGGAAGGAGGTGCGCTGACTTTGAACACGGTGTCAGCCTGCGGACTCCTCTCTGTCGGCATTATCGGTGCCCCGCTCCTGGGTGTAGCCTTCGATAAATCCATTTACGCCCAGGCCGAGAAAGACCTGCCAGCGGTCGTGGCCGAAGCAGAAAAGCAAGCCGGATTCCTCTGGATGAAGCACAATGCCATTGATCCGGCAAAGAAAGACGCTTTCATCGGCACGCTTCCGACAGACGAGCAGAAGTCAGCAAACGAGAAGTTCGCGTCAATCGACAGTAACGCCGGACGCGACGTGCTGGTCTTTGCCGCATGGTTCCCCTGCACACTTATCATTGTGTTCGGCGGCATCGCTCTCTACTTCAAGTCGCAGGGCGGTTACAAACCGATCGAACTCAGTGAGGGCACAGGCGGCGGTGGCGGGGGTGACCCCGGGGAGGACAGTGCTGATGAAGAGAGTTCCGAGGACGAGGGTGCCGATGAGGAAGAATCGGTGTAGTCGATCCGCAAGCGATAAATCAGAGCCCCTCGATCTCACCGGTCGAGGGGCTCTTTTGTTTTATGCTTTTGTGGTCGAGGTCACACGCCTCACCAGTTGGTCCGCCTTTGAAGGCTCAATCGCGGGCTACAAACCTGCACCACAGAATCGAAATGAAGAGCGACACTCCAGCCATCCTGGGCGGCACACCTCTGGGTCCGGTCGAAGACTACCCCTGGCCGCCGGCGACTGACGCGATCCGTGAGGCAATAGAGCGAGTCTACAAGAGTGGGGACTGGGGCCGATATCACGGTAACGAATGCCAGGGCCTGAAGAACGAATTGTGCGAGTATCTCGGCCTCGAGCATGTTGAGCTCTGCTGCAGTGGGACGGCGGCCGTCGAATTGGCGCTGCGTGGTGCAAAAGTCGGCGAGGGCGATGAGGTCATCCTTTCGGCCTATGACTTCAAAGGGAACTTTACCGACGTTCTTGCGGTTGGCGGCACGCCCGTGCTGGTCGATCCGAGCGCGGGCAATTGGAATCTCGATCCGGCAAGATTGGTTGAAGCTGTCAGCGATAAGACCACAGCGATTCTGGTTTCACATCTTCACGGCGGAATCGTGCCGATGAAGGCAGTGATGGATTTCGCTGACGAGCACAGCCTGGTGGTCATCGAGGATGCTGCCCAGATGCCGGGGGCCGTAGTTTCGGGCCGGCAGGCCGGCACATGGGGGCATGTGGGGGTATTCAGCTTTGGCGGGAGCAAGTTGCTGTCTGCCGGCAG
>JASLXP010001232.1 GCA_030740295.1 Planctomycetota bacterium | reverse complement strand
ATGGCGGTCAACAGCTATCCCTATCAACTCAAGAAAGTGGGCGCCGGACAGCGCGGTCTGCCCCGGCCGATTGGCGAGATCTGGCTGCAAAACGGTCTCTATCCCGGCGTGAGCATCAGCCAGCCGCAGTTCGCCGATCCGCGTCCGCCTCAGCCGTCGAGACAGGAGCCCGGGCGCGGCGGGGTCGATCCGAAACTCGCTCGTTTTCTTGGCGTCGATCCGACGACTGGTGGAATTGAATACGAGATCGGAGGCAAGGTGCTGGCGAGAGAACGATTCAGCCTTGAGAAAGAAGGTCTCATCCGTCGTCTGAAGATCAGCGCTCACACCGAGCCGGTAGTTCTCGTTCTGGCTCGGGGCTCTGTCAGCGACAAGTTTCAGTGCCGCGGCAATGGTGGCATTGAGACGGTCGAAGGACATACCATTTGTCGAATCCCGCCGGCCGACAACGAGGAGTCACTGAGCATTGTGTTTCTGAAAAACGGGCAGGTCGGTCCTGCTCGCGCAGAAGTATCCAGACGATGGAAGGAGAGCGTGCGCCTTCCGTTGCCGGCCATCGCAACCGGCAACCCGCTGAACCTGGAACTGATCCCCGTCCCGAAAAAAAATCCTTATGGACGAGGCGTGCGTCTTGCTGCCGTGGATTTTTTCAGCAATGGCCGCGCCGCGGTGGTCACGTTCGATGGCGATGTGTGGCTTTGCGACGGCTTGCGGCCTGGCGATACGGAAGTTGTGTGGACGCGCTTCACTTCGGGTCTCCACGAACCTCTCAGCCTCCGTATACGCAACGACGAGGTCTTCGTCTTTGATCGCAGCGGGCTCTGGCGGCTCATGGATCGAGACAAGAATGGCGAAGCCGATTACCACGAACTCTTCTGTTCCCAAATCGACCAGACCGCCGAGACTCGCGAATTCGTCAGCGCCATGGAACTGGAAAATGAAGGCAGCTTCCTGGTTGCCAAACCAGGACAGAGAGCCGGCGGAGGGACAAGGTCGTCGAGCGCAATTCTTCGTGTATCGGCCGATGGAAAGACCGTCAGCCGGATCGCCCACGGCTTTCGGCAGCCGTTCCTCGGATACGATCCCAAGACCGGCCAGATTGCAGCCACCGATCAGCAGGGCAATTATGTGCCGTCGACCCCGATCGACTTTATCCGCGCCGGCGCGTTCTATGGGTATGTCAACAGTAGGGCAGACCGAAGCAGGCTCGTCACCCCACCGTTGACCTGGATTCCGCATTTCGTTTGTGGATCGGCCTCTTCCATCGTCTGGGCTCGCAAGTCAAAGATGGGCCCCCTCGCCGATGCCCCCGTTCTTCTCGCTTATCACCCACCACGCCTGCTTCAGATTCACACCGACGTCGATGAAATCGTAACCCAGGGCGCGGTGACGCCTCTCGACCTGAAGCTCGATTTCGCGCCCCTGAAGGGCGCCATCAATCCCGCGGACGGATTGCTCTATCTGGCCGGATTCAAGATTTGGGGCACGAAGGCAAAGGGCGCGACGTTTCTCGGACGCGTCCGCCCGAATCTGAAAAAGACCTGGCCCGTGCCCGTTCAGGTGCGCGTTGAGCGGCGGGGCATCCTCCTTCAATTCGCTGCACCGCTCAGGGTCGAATCTGCCGCGCGAGTGCAGGCATACACCGTCCGGCGTTGGAACTATAAACGCACCAGAGGCTACGGTTCACCGCTCTACAAACTCGACGGAAGGAAGGGCACGGAACGGCTTCTCGTCGCTTCGGCTAAAGTATCCGAGGATCGAAGGTCGGTCTTCCTCGGTGTGCCAGGCATGCGTGAAGCGATGCAGGTGGAGGTCGGCTACGATATTTCGGCTGCAGACGGCACGCGTATCCGAAGAAAGACTTTCCTCACGGCCCACCTCCTGCGTTCACTCGACCTGACAAGGCACGGCTTCGCCGACAACCGCGTCGATCTCGATACAGCCGGCTTGCCTCCAGTGGTCAAGCGCACAATCAAACCGACCGCTGAAGAAGGGAAGTTGCTTCATATCCGGCTCGGCTGCATCGCTTGCCACTCCATCGACGGATCGACCGATGGCAAAACCGGCCCCAGTTGGCTCGGACTCTATGGCTCCAAACGCAAGCTGACCAAGTCGGACAAGGTCGTCGTTGCGGACGACGACTACCTGCGCGAGTCCATTCTGAACCCGCCAGCCAAAGTCGCCGAAGGAGCTGTCAACGGGGATGAAGGCATGCCCAGCTACGAAGGAGCCCTGGAAGACGGACAACTGGAATCTTTGCTTCTCTACATCAAGTCGCTGAAGAAGGTGCCGAAATAAGTGGATGATATGAGGCAGAGCCAGCGCCTCCCGGCACGTTTCGCGTAGCGGGGGAGAGGGGACGAAGATCGCGCTCAAACGGGGCACGTATGAATAGAGACCTGCCGCGGTCTACATGGAATTCAGATCAGCCGGCAACCATACGACCTGAACTTCTCATCGTCGGTCATGATAGGGATCTGATTGGCTATGCCTTGTGCTATCAACATTCTGTCGAAAGGATCTTTGTGATGAAACGCCATGTCTTTCAGCAGCAGCGCGTCTTCGGCGTGAAAGCTCAGCGGCTCGAATCCACATTTCTCCATCATGTCAACGGGATCGAAGTCCACCTGCAGTTTTCCGAGCGACGCCTTTATCATCAACTCCGCCACGCTGACAGAGCTCACATGGATGATATTGGCAGGGTTCTCCAGATGGCCGCGCCTCTCTTTGGCAATTTTATTCGGCGCCGAAAGAGCCCAAAGAAAGATGTGGGTATCCAGGAGAATCTTCACGAGTCTTCTCCGTAGAACATCTCATTAATCTCCGCATCCTCCTCAAGGAAGTCGTCGGGGATCTTGGTCTTTCCTTTGAGGATGCCCAGCTTTCGTTTGCCACCGGGATTGTGTCTTACCAATTCAACGACAGGCAGGTTGTTCTTGGCGATCACCACCTTTTCTCCCTTGTAGGCTAATTCAATCAGCTTTGAGAGATTTGCTTTCGCATCCGAAACATTGACAACCATTGTCTTCCTCCGAAGTGGAAATCATGACAGGTCAAGTATACCAGAGTTGGTCAATCTGACCAGAAAGGAGCGCAAGCTGGCTGCAGCTTGCGAACTGTAGAATTGTAGATGACTGTTGTTTAACCTATTCAACTCGCTAGTTTTTGCGATTTAAGACCTGAATATGAGATTATTCGCAACATATTACGAATTGCATGGGGTTGTTCCCGCCTACCATTGATGGAGGTTTTGGCGATGAAGATTGAGGAGCACTTGACACCCCAGGCCGTATTGGAGGAAATAGGGCACCGTCTCGCCCGGCGACGTCTCTCTCTCAGCATGACCCAGGCGGCAGCCGCGGGCAGGCGGGGCTTGGTTAGCGGACGGTCGAACGGATCATCAACGAAATCAGGGAAGTCGTGTCGCATTGGACCGACTACGCCGATGAGGCGCGTGTTGCCCCAGCACAGCGCGACAAGATACAAAACGCTCTTCGCCTGACCCCGTTTGAGTAGCCCTCGGTGAGATCACACTCAGAGCCGCCCAGTGGAGTCTTTGACTGCTGGACAGCATCAGGGGAGCAAATGATATGAGCAAAGAATGGATTCTATCGATCGCCAGGTCGGTAGTGGTATTGAGCACCTGCCTGTCGGTGAGCCACCACACACTTGCAGAGCAGACGCAGCCGCCGATGGATAGGAACCTCGTTGAAGGTGTCTTCGTCGGCAAGGCCAATCGTGCTGAGCCTACGGTGGAGGAGAGGCTCGAGATGTATGAAGGGCCGTTGCCGAAGGATCGCGGAGGAATTCAGTGTCGAGAATTCTGCCGTCGCGGTCAGCCTCGACGGCAGGCAGTTGATGCTGCTGCGGTCGCAAAGCTCAGAGGTAGGGCATATTCCATGGTTCCACTTCTGAAAGCCTGATGAGCCAAAATCCACACTTCCTGACCCGCGGCGTTGTGCTCATCACACGGGATCTTGAGACCCTGGACTGGCCGGCACGCGCCAAATCTGCAGGCTTAACAACCATCGCCACACACGTCCGTCCCCAGGAGATTGTGGATTTCCTGGCGACCGATTCCGGGCAGCAGTTCCTGGAACAGTGCAGCGAACTTGGCCTGCACGTGGAGCACGAGCTGCATGCCATGAGCGAACTGTTGCCTCGCGACCTATTCGATCGCAACCCTGAGATGTTCCGCATGGACGAAGACGGCAACCGCGTGCGGGAGGACAATCTGTGTGTCAACTCGAAGGAGGCGCTGGAGGTCATCGCAGAACGGACGGCTCATTTCACGCGCCTGCTGCCGTCGACCACCGGGCGGTACTTTTATTGGGGAGACGATGCCAAGTCCTGGTGCCGGTGTGCCAAGTGCCGTCACCTGTCTGATAGCGACCAGGCGCTGCTGACCGAGCATGCGATCCTGCGTGCTGTCCAAACCGTTGATCCCCGCGGTACGCTTGCCCATATCGTTTACCACAAGACCCTCCAGCCTCCCACGCAGGTGAAGCCGGATCCGGGCATCTTCCTGGAGTTTGCACCCATCCAGCGCCGGTACGACCGACCTCTTGCCGACCGCGCCGCTCAGAACCAGCCCACTGACGTGACACATGGTGAGCATCTGGATTGCCTGGACGCTAACCTGGCCGTCTTTGGCGCCGAGACCGCTCAAGTGCTGGAATACTGGATGGACGTTTCACGCTTTTCAGGATGGAATCGCGAGCAGGTGAAGCGCCTGCAGTGGAATCCGGAGGTCTTTCTGGCGGACGTCGAGCTCTACGCGTCCCGCGGAATCCGTCATGTCACGCAGTTTGCGGTCTGGCTGGACGGTTGGTACGTCGAGCGCTTCGGCGAGGCACCCATAGATGAGTACGGTGTTGGCCTGCTGCAGTTTGACCAGAGTGTGAGGCACTGATGAAACCAGCCTCAATCTTCCGCGTAACTCGATACACTGTCTTCCTCAGTTGCCTTGCTCATTGGCACGTTGCCTTTCATTATCCAGCTTGGATCGCTGGGACGTCTGGGTGGCCGGCCCCGGTCGGGCTGCAGTCGCGCAATGACAATTTTGGCAAGTCGGGCCAATCCGAACGCGCCGCCACCGGTGTCTTCGACCTGGCCTTTCACTGTCGCTCCGAGCGTTTTCTTCACCTTCCTATCCATCCTCCTGAAAGCCTGCGGATTCGACTTTCTGGGACAAAAGTCAACTTTCGGGGCAAGAGTGGTTTTTAGTAACGGATGTCATCTTTAAAGCCGATAAGTCTCATGAACAAAGCTGTCACCATCGGTTTCGCTGCGTTCCTTCTCCCGGGATGCACGCCAGCGCGAGAGGCTGCCATAATCGGAGGGCGTAAATCAGTGAAAGAGACCAGCCAACTGCACCGAACTCAGGACTACAGCTTCGCGTGGTGGCCGAACGGTTTCCGCAAGGAGAAGACAGACACAAGTGCTGAGGTGTTCTGCGTTGAATCCGGTCGCTATGCATTCACCTTGGATTTGGCGGATTTCAGCAAGTCGCGACTGGGTCGTATCGATGGCCGCGGCTATCTCTCTGCTTCTCGCGCAGGCTCGAAGCCGCTGGCCGATCTTTCGCCCGCACTATTCAGATCTGAGATTGAACATCAGGGCAAGGTGTACCGTGCGGTAGATTGCCTTGCCGGGCGAGAGCGCAACCCGCGCCATGCCATCATGATGGAATCCGGGCGATTCGTGCAGCGTTACCGCTTCCCACAGCTCCAATTCAAGGACGAAACCGGCAGAGTTCTGGAGACCGACAGCACACTGGAGCTCGTCGCCTGGCCTTCTTCCATGACATTCTCGCTGAAGGCAGCCCCAGACAGTGCTTACGAGAACGGACCGTGCCCGGGCGTTTCTGGTGCAGGTCGCTCGATGCGTGCAAAACCGATGGACGTCTTGCATCGTCCAGAGCTCGATCCTCAAGTATTTACTCTTGAGGCGTGGATCAGGGTTCCCGAAAAGCTCGCTGCCCTGAATGGATTCCACTGGCTCATTGGCAAAAACTCCAACGAATGGCAGGAGGGCAACTTTGGCTTCATGCTCAATCGGCGATCTGTGACAGCCATCATGAATATCGGCGGCGGGCGAGAAAACGTGCTTCGAGTGGACTGCAGGCATCCCTTGAAGGGTGAGAAGTGGCATCACCTAGCCATGAGCTATGACAACGACGCCCTGCGTTTCTATGTGGATGGCCGTTCCGCGGGAGAAAGAAAGCTCGGCAAGGCAAGGAAGCCCGGCAAAGGACATCTCCGGATTGGTGGAAGGCCAGACGGGCACGGAAAACCGGTTCATGCCTTGTTCGATGAGATTCGCATCTGGAATAGCGCCCTGCCCGCCAGTGAAATCCTGTCACACTCGAAAAACCCAGGCAAGTTCAAAAACGACGGATTGAGCTGGCGCCTCAGCTTTGATGAAGAAGCCAAGTCTGGAGAGACGTCAGACGCCCCAAACCTGGACGGCGCAACCATGCGCATCTCTCTTAACGACTGGAGTACCAAGAAAGAAGTCCAGGGCGAATGGAAATTCGGCGAGACCAAAGCAATCGTCTTGCATTGTCCCATTGGGGATGAAGCATGGAGGAAAGCGCCTCTTGATTTCGCCGCGAGAGGAATCAAGGGAGCAGAGTACAAGATTAGTTATGAGGACCCTGTAGGCGCCAACGTCGTGGATGTGCCCAGGTTCGAGCGCGACTGGAAAACCGGATACACCGACATCCGCAACTACGATGAAGTCGAGCTCCGCATCAACAACCAGAGCGTGCAGCAGCATCACGTCCCCGTCCTGTTCGATATAAAAAGCCCGGCGAACATCACTGGCATGACACCAATCTTGTGCGATGCCGAAGGCCGGCCGACTGGTATCCCCATCCAGCTCAGCAAGAACTGGCATCATGGTGCTTATGCCAAGCTCTATGCGATTCTGCCGACCGCTCCGGGACAGAACAGCTATCGTCTCCGGATCGCCTACGGTTTCTGGGGCAAACTTCCTGCCGCGTCCCATGCGCAACTGAGCCTCCACGGATACGGCGGCAATGGCCGTTGGGATCAGCTCGCCATCGGATGCTGGGGTGAGACCATGTGCCTCGACATGGACAATAGCCTCACCCCCATGATGGTGACTGACGTCCGGATGCTAATGACGCGGAACGGCAAGGATGGCCGGAAGTGGAGCTGGAGCGACGGCGGGTGGGGCGGAGACTGGCTCGAGGTGAGCAGGGGTACGGACAGCAAGCTGCACCCGGTCGATCTCAAGACCGCATACCTGGCGCAGGGCCCATGTCTCACGGATGTGCGTTACTACGGCTCACACGGCAAGGAGAGAGACGTTTCCTTCGAGGCCCGCGTCGCTACGCTCCGCACCGACGATCACAACCGCGTCTTTCAGCAGTTCCACTATCAGTTCAAAAGAAAGCTTGATGCTGCAGGCTCACACCTTTTTAAGATGGGGCCGAACAACCAACTTGTCACGCCCCGCATCGCGTATGGCAACCGCGACGGGCTCATCGCTGAGCATAACGTTCCAGCGAATCTTGAACCCGGCGCACTCTTCAGGGAGCAGGTTCCTCTGACTGGAAAAGGGCCCTGGTGGATCGCCTTTCCGGGTTCGTTCTTCAACAACGATAAGGACTGGGGAACCGGCAGTCGGGCTCTCATCATCCGCTCCTTCAGAGCAAGTCTTGGGGGAAGAGTGTTTACCAATCCAGTGGTGTCGTTTCCCGTCCAGTGGGTGAAGGAAGCAAAAGAATCGATCGGCCTGAATCTCGAGTTGGTCGCGCCGAACTCCGTCACACAATTCATGCCTGGCGATACCATCGAAATGGACCTGGAATGGATCACCGTCCCAAGAGTTGCCGACGACTACTATGGCCCAAACGAAACCTTCCGTTCCCATCTCCAGCAGCACCCCAAGTCCTGGCAAACCGTCTATCGCGAAGCCATTGGCAATGACCTGGAAGTCAGCGTAACGGGTGGGAAGTTACAGCATCGCTACCCCATCATTATCTCCGCTGAGAAACCGGAGATCGAGGTCACCATCAAGGGCGGCGTTGGCGTTGTGCCCATCCGATTTGAAGGATTGAAAGCAACGAACACTGAGACGCCGCCCCGGAGGGCAGCGCTGCGATACAACCTCTACCGTCTCCACGACGGTCAACGCATCCCCCTCGATCAATCCGTGCACACCAACGATTTCTGGCAGACCGATTACGACCCGGAATCAGACACCTACAAAATGAGCTTCAATCTTGCCCTCGATGACATGGGAGAATCGACCTGGATTCTGAAGCAGAGATGAATCAAAAACCGTTCGCGACAGGCCTGCCCCTTTCGGTCAAGGGGCTGTCGTGATCGGATACTTAAGTTGGCGTAAATAGTCACCGATCCCCGCGAGCACCACCGATGCGAGGAAATAAACTCTCCTGCAACCGTCCCGGACAGCAAGTCATCTGCAGCAAATGATTGCGGAGCCATCAGAGATATCAGCTTCAAGGACAATGGCGAAACGACGAATCCGCTTTGGCATAGATTATCTGTCCTTCGAACCACTACGTGAGAGATGAGCACAGATGCAAAGCGAACCATCAGGCGACTACTACGATTACACCAGTACGATGCAACCCGAGCGGCCGTGGCTGGTGCCCTGGCACCAGAAGTATGTCTACCGGATCATGCATGCCAAGCGGGGCGGGGACGGCACGGGCGGCGGCGATCCGGAATTGACCGAATCTCGCCCATCCGATCAAGCCTACATCGGTGGGAACGGCAAAATGAGACAGCTCTTCCTTACCCTTGAGGAGGGGTTAGAAGTGATCAAGCGTGTGCATCACCTGACCTGCGGGACGCCGCAGATCGTACTGCTCACGGGCTGGCAGTTCGAGGGGCACGACTCCAAGTATCCCTCCTGGGCCGAGGTCAACCGTCATCTCAAGCGCGACTGCGATGAAACGGCACTGGAGAGCCTGCGCTGGCTCATGCGAGAAGCCCGGCAATACAATTGCCTGGCGACGCTCCACATCAACATGTTCGATGCTTATGAGGACAGCCCCCTCTTTGACGAGTATGTTGACAAGGACATCATCGCTAAAGACCTGGACGGCAAACCGATCATCGCCAACCGGTGGTGGGGTATGGACTGCTACCACGTGAGCTACACACAGGAATGGAAACACGGCCTGGCGCAGAAGCGCATCGACGACCTGATTGCCATGGTGCCGGAGATGCAGGAGAACCACTGCCTCTACCTCGATGCGTTCCTCGGTGCGCGCAAGGCGGATCAGCAGGGGCCCATCTCGCCGTACCTCGGGATCAGCAAGGAAGAGGAGGCGCGCACGCAGCGCAAAATCTTCCGCTACTGGCGCGACCGGGAGATCGATGTCGCGTCCGAGTACGTGATCGGCATCCGAGTGGATCGCTTTGTCGGCCTGCAGCCGCACAGTGCTGCCCAGGGCCATCTGGTCGATGACCTTCCCGATGAACTCTATTGCAGTAACCCGGCGCACTTCGGATTCACAACAATCAAGGAGCCCGAAGACTTCCAGGAACGCTTCTGGCTGGAATTCCTGCCCTGGTTCTACAAGAACAACCCCAGAGGTACTGAGGATCGGCAGTCCATGATCGACGGCACCGACATCTGCATGCCCTGTCTCTGGTGCGAAGAGCCCACGCTGATCGCCTACAGCAAGGAAGGCTACGCGCAGAAGACCTGGCCGCTGCCGCCGGACTGGAAAGACATCAACGAAGTCGCCCTTTCCAGGATCGCCATGGCAGGAAATGAAGAGATCGGCAAAGCCAATGTCGTTGACGAGACCATCACCCTCAGCCTGGGCAAGGGCGAAACAGTGAAGATCAGTGCAGGCTGAGAGCCATAGCACAAGGAATGACCACGGCGCTTAACCCATGAAAAACAGACCGAACATTCTGATATTCTGCACCGACGAACAACGCGGCGATCACCTTGGTTGCATGGGCCACCCGCACCTGAAGACGCCCAACATTGACCGGATTGCACAGGAGGGAACTCTCTTCCGGAGCTGCTACTCCTCCAGCCCGGTCTGCATGCCGGCACGGGCGACGATGTTGACCGGACTGACCAATCGCGCTTCGGGAGTGCGAACCCAGGGCATCACTCTATCCGAGGACATCCCAACACTGCCGGGCCTGCTGGCCGATGCCGGTTACCGCACACACTCAGTGGGCAAGCTGCACCACAGGCCGTGGGGCGGACGCACCATCGCTGCGGATGAAGATGTTTCAAAGAATCCAGAACGACGCATCTACTGGAAATGGCCCGGCAACTGGGAGGGCGAACACTACGAAGAGTTCCCCGATAATTACTACGGATTCCAAACCCTGGATGTTGCGAACGGTCATGTAAACTACATCTACGGCGACTATGTCACCTGGCTTGAAGCGGAGCATCCCGGGGCTTACGAGGGTTATGCGTACAAGAGCTCAGATACCAAATCCTTGAGCATCGACCCTGAACTCCACTACAACAACTGGATCGCCGACCGCTCCATCGATTTTATCAGGGAGGCATCAGGGAAGAGCACCAGCGTCTCTGGAAGTTCGACTCCCGAAGCCGACAACTCGACACCCGAAACTGCTGCCCAGCCCTTCTATCTCTGGTGTTCCTTCCCAGACCCCCACTTTCCATTCGCAGCGGTCAGTAAATGGAGTGACGTCTACCAGGACACGGATATCGAGCTCCCCGCGATCACCACGGAACTGAGTCCTGAAAATCGCTCAGAGACCATGCAGACCATTGGACTCGGGACGGAGGTCTTCGACCCCGATTGGACAAAAGAGTGCATCCGCCAGACCTACGGCATGGTCTCGCATGTCGATGAACAAGTGGGCAGAGTTCTGGATTGCCTCGAGGAACTGGGCATTGCCGACAATACCATCGTGGTTTACATCTCCGACCACGGCGACCAGTTGGGGGAACACGGACTTTTCTACAAGGGAATCTACCCTTACGAAGGTCATGCTCACATTCCCTTCCTGGTCAAAGTTCCCTGGGCCCAGCAGAAAGGGAAGGTTGTCGAAGACGTCGTCAGCATGCTGGATATGGTGCCGACAGTCCTCGACCTTGCAGGCGTGGACCAGCCCGCGGACGAGCGGGATGGTGAATGGCGCCAGATGTCCGCTCCGATCCAACCGTCACTGCCGGGCGAGACCCTGACTCCCGTCGTGGCCGGCAATGCAGCCCCCGAACGCAAGAACGCCCTCATCGAGTACGATGCCGAAAACTACGAGGCTTTTGAAGAACTGCAGTATCGCAGCCTGGTCACCAACGATTACAAGCTGATTTTCTACGTGCCCACCAATGAGACCATGCTCTTTGATCGCAGGAGCGATCCCAACGAGACCACCAACCTTGCCAATGACCCCAAATATCAGGGCATTGTCCTGGAGATGTTCAAACAGCTCACTCACGAGATCACCCGCACCGAAAGCCGGCTGCCGAGGTTCATTGGATGCTGAAGAACCTGATTGTCCCAACATCGTCTACATGTGATGAACGTCTTTCAATATTAAACAGAGCCTACACCCATGCC
>JASLXP010001231.1 GCA_030740295.1 Planctomycetota bacterium | reverse complement strand
GTGAATGGTACAAAGTTTTGAAAAGGGGCAACGCCCCGGCCATTTATGAGGAGGCCATTCATTGGGGCAAATTACCGGGGCGTTGCCCCTAAGGATGATCTGCCCGAAAACCCAGCCCGTTGGGCTGGGCTAGGCAAACGGCCCGGGGCTTTGCCCCTGAAAATGTGTCATTCAAATCCGTAAGATTGCTACCGTCTTGGACTACTAACGCCTGAGGAGCTCTGAAATGCTCGCCTACCATGGAACCACTCGGTTACGAGCAAGAAACATCTTCAAAGATGGGTTCCTGCCGAAACCGCCATCTCGGAGGGTCTGGTTTGCTGAAAGCCGGGGCTACGCAATGGGCCGCGCCAGTACACAAGCCAGGCGCGCCAACGACCAGCCCGTCGTTCTGGCTTGCGAGCTCGACATTAACAGCCTCCGGAGGAAACTGGGCACGAAGAAGGTCGTCCACAGGAAACAGATCATCGCCATTGATGGCCGGGTGCCCGTTGGCGTGCTGCTCTCTTACCCCTTCGCCGATATGGCCACAGTGCCGGAGGAAGTCGTCGACTGGGTCAACGGCATTCTTGGCCTGTCACGGGAAGAATCAGTCCGTAAAGATCATCCAGGCGTCATTCGGCTCTCACGCTGGATTAATTCCCATCTCGCCTCTGACCCGGAGAAGAGCCTTCTGTGTTCAGAGCTTCTGGAGAAAGCAAAACGCTGGCTGCCCGAATACTTCGCCGGGCTCGATTTTGACGCTGACAGTCTTCAAGCTCACCGGCGACTCGGCCTGATCAGCTACGAAGTGGACGCGCGTGTCGGCGAGCCGGATCCACGTGAAGCGGAGGCTCTCGATTACCTGGAGGGAGCGGACCCTGAAGAGAGGGTCCGGGGTCTGAAGTTGCTGGCCGAAATTCATGACCCTGATCTGTTCGACTGGTGCACGATGTTCATCGATGATGAAGCCGAGCCGGTTCAGATCGCTGCGCTTCGCCTAATGTTCAAGTGCAAGGACGTCCAGCCTGACCTGATTGAGCCGTATGCTGTCTGCGAGCAAAGGCGCGTACGCGCTGCGGCCATAGCAGTTCTTGCCAGACATGCGGGCCAAGGGGTGCCACGCTGGGTCAAGCGCGGCCTGAAGGACCCGGAAGTTTGTGTAAGAGTCGAAGCCGCACGCTTTCTCCGCGAACTTGACCCCCATGACCACCGAGCCATTTTCGAACTCGCGCGCAACGATCCACACACCGATGTCGCACGCAGAGCCAACGACCTTCTGCCAGGAAGTCGAGCCCAGGAAACGCAACTGGCTGGTGGAAAAACTCGGAGACACGGTGGCCGGCCGGGCCCTCGCTGAGTTCAGTTGGAGTGTGCCCCGAATCCGCCCGATCGGAAGACCGGGCTGCAATTCTCTGCCAGGGCATGAAGTGAGAATGTGACGCGGGGCTGATGATCAACGTTCGGCGATGTGACTTTCAAGTAACGTCGGACGACGGTCAGGCGGAAGTGCGTTGAGGTTCAAGAGCTGCTTTCCAATCGTATTTCCAGGCGAGAAAGCGTTCCTTTGCCTTTCCAGTTGCCAGGTTTGCATCCGAGGTAGAGCCGGCGAAAGGCTCCGGAGATTCTTCGCTGCATGGGGACGCGATGGCACTCATCTCCATCCAGAAACAGGATTGCATCTTCGCTGTTCCACTTGAACTCGATGCGGCGGCGCAATCCGGCCTGCCAGCCCTGGACGTCCACCTCCAGAACATCGATAAGCTTACGGTCGCGGTCGTAGAATCGAACGTGAAGGCCGCTGTAAAAGTGCATGACGGTGATGGCCGAGGCGGTGAACTTGTCATCACTGAGATGGAAGATCCCCCAGCCGGGATTCGGATTGCCTCCGTGGTCCCAATTGATTGCAGAAAATGGCGCATACTCCAATACGACCTGCCCGGCGTCTGTGTTCCACGATGGGTCGATATCGCAGATGGCAAAACTCTCCTGGTCGCATATGAGATTCCCGTCTGCCTCGAATCGCGGCTCTCCCTTCCTGAGGACAATTCCCGACGCGTCCAGAATCTCCGCAGGTGATCCCATGAATTCAAAAGACTCCCCTTCGGATGACGGCTGCGACCTGGCCAGGGCATCCCGATCTTTTTTCCACCAGCCAAGCATATACGCGACGGTTGCTCCGCTCGTGCGGCCGACCATACCAATCTCTTTTCCGCCGGTAGTTTCGAAAACGGTCCAAAGCCCACCGTACGCCGCGTCAAGGGTGAGCTTGCGGAAGCTTTCGTCTCCGCTCAGTTCATAGGCATACGCGAGCCCGCGGGTCACGAGCAGATTGATGTAGTGCGGGTACAGAGTGCGGTGGCCGCGGTTGTAGGCGTTCAGCTCATAGATGAATGCACCGACCGTGGGGACCCACATCACGTCACGAAGGAAACGGGCGACAGCCAGGAGGGCTTCCCGCGCGGCAGGCGATCCGCTGAGCCGGTGATAGCGCTCCAGGCCCTCCATCAGCACTCCCAGCATGAAAGGCTTGCATCCGTCGAGCGCCGCGCACCGCCACCACTGGACTGGACTGCCGGAGATCGTGTCGATCCCTTCAAACTCCGCATCCGGATCTTCCATGTACTTGGCCACGTAAACGCTCATTCGTTCCATCGTTTCGAGAATTTCCGGGTCGCCCTTCACCTCAGCCGCGGCGCAAAGCGTGACCATGGGCCAGCCGACCGCACGCTCACATCCGATGAAGTGGCTGCGAATTGCGTCGTCGTCCTCGCCCTGAAAATCCCTGCAGAGCTTTGCGGACAGCGCACTGGCCGCTTCACGGGCAAACGGGTCACCGTGGATGAAGTGAAGGCACCAGTAGCCATCGCCCCAGTAGTGTCCGAACTCTCCGGACAAGGACCGCGCTGCCTGGTGGTCTTCGGCCTGTTGGTGATATCCGTGGAAGCGCATGTCGCCGTTATGTGCCAGGAAGTCGACATCCGTCATGTGGACAGCGCTGTGTCGGGCCAGTTCCAGAATCTCCCACCTGCCGGTCCGTGCGAACTGCTGGAACAGAGCGTAAGGCACGTCGTATTCGTTATCGCAGTACATTCGCGCGGAACCGCCATACGCACCCAACCCCATCGGCCAATCGCCGTAATGTTGGAGGCCGAAGAACTCCGCGTCGTGAGTTGTCTCATCCCCCAGGTCGCCCGGAGGCCCGGGAGGGGTGCC
The DNA here is from genome assembly GCA_030740295.1 of Planctomycetota bacterium. The sequence goes on along the minus strand of JASLXP010001231.1, from coordinate 838 downwards.
GTCCGGCTTATCGAGCTTCGTCGGCCGGCAATGCTCGATGGAATGCTCGAAAGCGTTGTCGAAGCCGGGAAACAACTGCTGCACTTCCGCGTTCCGAGGCGCAAGTGGCCCGAACGCTCCCGTTCCCGTCACGTCCTCGCTGCCCCACGACCAGCGAACCTGGGAGCGGACGACCTCGTGCGCGTTTTCCCCGAGCGCCAGGCGCACGACGTGCCTGAAGCTCGTCCCCTGGAGGATCTTCAGGGGAGAGACGTCACGAGGGTAGAACTGAATCTCGGCGGATGCCCCGATCGTTTTCAGTGCAAACGGTGCCCGCTGCCATCCCTTGTCAAGAAACGCGGCAGCTCCATCGGCCACCAGAAGCGCCTCAGGATTCCCCGCCCGTTCGTCGCCGCTCACCGACATCCGATGAGGAACAGGCACCAGCAACTCGCAATGGTCTTCCAAACCGGAAAGACACCAAGAGCGGCCAGGCAACTGCAATTTGGCGGACATACCCAGCAGCTCTGCCTGCGGCTCAGACATGACCGTGATCCGGCGCGTCCATTCGACGCTGCCGTGAACAGGATCGATTCGAAGCAGGTATTCCTTCCGCAGACCTTCGGCCACCGGATGGCACATCCGAATCAGTGGAGCAATCGGCGAAGCTTCGGTCACCTCCATACGCATCGATGACGTGTCAGATGCCAGGTCAGGTTCAAACAGATCCGGCTCGTCGAGTACCTCCAGAGTCTGCTCCCCGAGTTGTAGAGAAAAGCTGCCAGGCTTTGCAGCAAAGCGAAGCTCTGCGTCACGGAATGCGACCTGCTGACCATCAATCTCGAAATGCGGTTCCGGT
>JASLXP010001230.1 GCA_030740295.1 Planctomycetota bacterium | reverse complement strand
GACATCAAGCTCGACCTTTTCGAGCATCTCCCTGTAGTCTTCAAACAGAGCGGGCGGTTTGTGCCTTTCCTTTGCGAGTGCCCGTCGTTCCGGATCGAGATCAGTAACTGCGGCAAGTTCCATCTCCTCCTCTGACTCGATCATCTTGAAGTGAGATTCTGCGTGACCGCCGGCACCGATGACCGCTACTTTCAGTTTCGACATGATTGATTCCTCTCATGCTTTAACACCGCACAGCTATGAACGTAGGACGTGTCCGTAACCCGTCAAGCCAAAGCTCAGGCTCGCAGCCTTCGACAGAAATCCAGGGGGTGCTTTCGAAATGTCCACCAGAGACGCAACCATGGAGTATCCCAGCATCAGATGAACAAACCTCGCCCAACGAATACGATGCAGGCACTCGCGTCCCATCACAGAAATCATGCCCAGACCAACCGACATTCATACCGTTCATTCAGAGCTCTACTTTCTTCCGGTCGAGACCCGCGTTCCGCTCAAATTCGGACCGGAGACTCTTACCTACGTGACCTGCGCACGCGCGTGTATCACCGTTGCTGACGCACAGGGGAATACGGCACAGGGGTGGGGAGAGACTCCCCTCAGTGTGCAGTGGGTCTGGCCGAGCACGCTCACTTACGAGGAGCGACACGAGCGTCTCAAGAATTTCTGTATTCGGCTGAACCAGGCCTGGGCGAACTTTTCGGATGAAGGACACCCCCTCGAACTCGGCCACCTCTTTCAGAAGGACGTCCTGCCTGCACTTACAGAACAGCACAACGGGGAGCACGATGCTGAAACGATGCCTTACCTGGCAGCACTCGTCTGCTGTTCGCCATTTGATCTCGCTCTCTACGATGCCTGCGGCAAACTCCACGGCAGACCGGCCTACGAAACTCTGACCGGTGAGTTTCTGTCGCACGATCTGGATCACTACCTCGAATCGGCCGCCGGAAGTGACACAGATTTCAGAAACCTCTATCCTGCCGATTTCCTCGTCCAGCCCCAGCCCGAGTCGCTCCCCGCGTGGCATCTCGTGGGAGGACTTGACCTTCTCTCTGAAGATGAGCTCACCGGCGACGAGCCGGACGACGGGCACCCAGTCCTGCTGCCTGACTGGATCAAACGCGATGGACTCGACTGCCTGAAAATCAAACTGCGCGGTAACGACCAGGAATGGGATTACAGACGCACGGTCGAGGTAGGCAACATCGCCATCGAACATGGTGTGCACTGGCTCACGACGGATTTCAATTGCACTGTCTCTGAGCCCGAATACGTCAATGAGATACTCGACCGCCTCGTCATCGAACACCCTCGCATCTACGGCATGGTGCTCTACGTCGAGCAGCCGTTCCCATACGATCTCGAAGCGAATCGGATCGACGTCCACAGCGTCTCAGCGCGCAAGCCGTTGTTCATGGATGAGAGCGCACACGACTGGGAAGTGGTACGCCTCGGCCGCAGCCTCGGCTGGACTGGCGTCGCATTAAAGACGTGCAAGACACAGACCGGCGCGCTGCTGAGCCTCTGCTGGGCCAAAGCGCATGGCATGACACTAATGGTCCAGGACCTCACGAATCCGATGATTGCGCAGATCCCTCACGTCCTTCTCGCAGCCCGAGCCGGCACGATTATGGGCGTCGAGACCAACGCCATGCAATTCTATCCCGCGGCGTCCGCGGCCGAGGAGAAGGTGCACGTCGGCCTCTATCAGCGGCGAAAAGGAAGGCTGGATCTTTCGACCATCACCGGGGAAGGCTTTGGATACCGTTTGGATGAGATCGAGAGAGAATTACCGGAGGCCGCGGCTTCCGCGTAGACACCCCGTTTTCCGAATGCTCACCGGCGCGCCGGATGAGTTCAGAAGCTGTTCCGTCTCTTCCTGATTTTCAATAGCTTTGTTCGCCTCCTCAGGCGGTCTCTTCGTAATTTCGGTCACGATCATTCCTTCTGTCGGCAGGTGCTCGTCCAGGAGATGACCGGAAGGACCGACGGACATTGCCAGCCCCGGAAACGAGTTGCCGCCGCTTTGTCCTGCCTGGTTGGCGTAAAAGACATACATCCCGCTGAGGAGCGCGTGCTCCTGCATGATCTCGAGATGCAGGTCTCGGTGAGCCTTCGCCTGCCGTGCCTGGTCGCCGTCTTCGCCGACCAGATCCGCCATCCCACTTCCGGCGACTGGCATCAGAAACATTTCCGCGCCGTGCATCCCCGCGGCTCTGAAGTACTCCGCCCGATTCAGATCCGCACAGATTCCGACGGAGAACGTCCAGCCCCGGGATTGGACGATCAGCAGTTCTTCGCCCGGCTCGAAGAAGCCCAGCTCGTTCTCGTTCGGAAGCCAGAGCTTGTTGAATATGTCAGACAGTCCATCGGGGCCGACGATGAAAGCACCGTTGCCGAACTTGCTCTTCCAACGATGAATCGTTCCAACCACCAGTGTCATCTTGAAGCGGTGACTGAGGTCTTTCAGGAACGGCAGGCTGATTTGGCCCGCCTCTTCGACGATGGCCTCGATTTTCGATGGGTCGAAGTTCGTTTTGTTCAGTGAGCCGGTAATGCACTCCTCGGGGAAAACGCCGAAGGAAGCGCCCTGTCCATGCGCCTTTTCAGTCCAGTTTGCGACCCGATCCAGATTAAGAGCTGGCTCGCCCATCCTGCTGTGCATGGTGACGGCGACGACTCGTGTGGTGTTTAACACTGATTTCCTTCGTGTTTCCCAGGGGCTGGTCCACGCCATTTCACCCTTTGAACTGTTCATATGCCACGAGGGCAATCAGAGCGGACAGGGCGGAGCTCCCATGCGGAAACCGGAGCGGTGAGAATTCGTGGATCAGCAACCAATTGGGTAGAACCCTCGAATTCACGCCCTACAGCCGGTTTAGAGCGTGTTTGATCGGGCTTTAGGCCGGATTATAATCGTCCCATTCAGGGCCGTTCATTCACCAAATCCTGATTGTCTGCCGCAGAAATCTCGCGGCGGAACAGGGCCAAAGGTCTGCCGAATGCCACGTCTGGTTGTCGAAAAAGGTGCTGACGAAGGGAGCGAGTTTGAGCTCAGTGGGAAGAAGATGGCCATCGGGCGGCGATCTGAAAATGACATTCCCATCCGTGATCTCGGCGCATCAAGGATTCATGCAGAGATCATCAAGAGAGGAAAGGAGTATGTTGTCAGAGATAACAAAAGTAAGAACGGCACTTTGTTGAACGGCAATCCTGTAGATGAAAAGCTGCTCGAGCCCGGCGACCGGATTACCATCGGCGGCACGATACTGGCCTATTACCTGGATGAAGCGAAAAGCAGATGGGTTGGAAAGAAACTGGGCGGCTACGAAATCGTTGAATTCCTCGGTAAGGGCGGCATGGGTGCAGTCTACAAGGGTCGGCAGATTTCCATGGAGCGTTTTGTCGCGCTGAAAATCCTCAACGAGAAGCTCGTAAACGATAAGGACTTCATCGAACGCTTTCTCCAGGAAGCAAAATCCGCCGGCCGTTTGAACCATCCGAATATCATCCAGGTCATCGACATTGATATGAGCGACGGCACGTATTTCTTTTCCATGGAATACGTGGACGGCCCGACTGTTGGCCGCATTCTGAAGGAGAAAGGCCAGCTCCTGGTGGATGAGAGCCTCGAGATCGTGGCCTCGACTGCGGAGGCGCTTCACTTCGCACACAGAAACGCGCTTATCCACCGCGATATCAAACCCGATAACGTCATGATCAACAGCGAAGGGCAGGTGAAGCTCGCAGACCTCGGCCTGGCGCGTAATCCCGATGACGACATGGTCGATCTTGTCGATGGCAAGAAGATCGTATGGGGCACCCCCAGTTACATGTCCCCCGAACAGGCTATGGGCCACAAGCTCGATGGCCGCAGCGATCTGTATTCACTCGGTGCTACCTGGTACCAGATGCTGACTGGCAACGCACCGTTCAAGGGCAAGACCGGACCGGAGATCATGCAGCAGCATATCAGCAGTCGCGTGCCGAATATCCATAAGAAGAACGATCAGGTGCCCAGGGAAGTCAGTACCATGATCGAGAAACTTCTGCGCAAGCGAGCCGAAGATCGTTATCAATCCGGCGAAGAGCTGTCGATGGCAGTAAACGACTACCGGCGCGACGTGGAGGCCGACGATAACGGAGATAATTCGAGCAATATATTCATGCGATTCATGGGCGATTGGTGGAAGAAGGAGGAGTGAGGATAGAAAGCTGAGCCGCTCAGGCCGTCTGTCCTGCAACCCTCATGGCATCTGAAGAGCAACCGAATACCAGGCGAAACTTCATATCAATCGTGGCGAACATCATCACGGTCCGTTGTGGCTGGATCTTTAAGACCGAATCGGTGGTCATGCCCGCGATTATTGATGCCCTGGGTGGCAGCGCGGCGACACGCGGCTGGCTGATGGTTTTCAATCGATTCGGTCAGAGTGTTCCGCAGTTCCTTATCGCTCATAAGATCGCCGGGCTCAGCCGGCTGAAGCCGGGGTTCATCCTTATCAGTCTGGCCCTTTCACTTCCCTGGGCAGCCCTGGCGATTCTGTTTCCAGATCAACGGGCACAGACGAAGTCTTTTCTCCTCATATTTTTTGTGTGCTATGCCAGCCACTGGTTACTCATGGGAACTGTGAGGATTTTCGAAGGTTCCTGCCAGGGCAAACTGATACGGCCCGACCTGCGCGGACGCCTTATGAGTACGGCAGCGTTTATTGGCGGAATCAGCGCCGTCTGTCTCGCGGCCTGGTTGATGTCTGACTTGATGGGAAGGGGGCGGTTTGATCTGATTTTCTGGATTATTTTCAGTTTCTTCGGTCTGTCTGCCTTGGCCCTCTTAGGGTTGAAGGAAGAACAAAAACCAAGCGAGGAGGGTGAGCAGATACGGTTCAAAGACACCATCAATATTTTTCTTAATGATGGCGAATTCAGAAAACTGCTTGCCGCGGCCTCATTGATGTCCTTTATCTTCATGATGTTTCCCCATTTCGTTATTTATGGCAAAGAACGATTAGGGTTCCAGAAAACTGGATACGCAAGCCTTGTCATCATTCAGAACTTGAGCATGGCGACCATTGCGGTCGTCATTGGTTTGGTCGCAGATAAAAAAGGTAACCGTCTCGCCTATCGCCTGGTTGCGCTTGGGCCGGTATCCGCCCCGTGTGTTGCACTGATACTTGGCTCTCAAGGCGAAACCGGCCGCGTCCTTTTTCCCTGTCTGTTTGCCTTGATTGGTGCCTGTCCGGTCATGCAGCGCGTTTTAGTAAACTACGCTCTCGAGATGTCACCAGGCGAATCGCAGCCCCAATACCTGGCGACGCTCCAGCTTATAGTCATCCTGCCTTTGATGATGTCTCCCGTGGCAGGCATGGCCATAGGGCATTTTGGATTTGAGCCAGTATTTATTTTTTGCGACCTCTGTATCGTCCTTGGATGGCTGCTGACGTTAAGGATCAAAGAGCCGCGGAAAGTGTAATGGCCGAAAACAATGTAAAGAATGACTCAATGTCCTCTCGGCGAGTGCGATTTCGCATCATCATCGTTGGCGTTTTGGGGTTTCTGGCTCTTGCCCTGCTGGCCGAACTGGCCCTGCGCCTTTTCTTCGCAGACAAGCTCAGCCAGGTGATCCGTATAGATGAAAGGAATCTCTGTTACCGGCACGATGCCGATCTTGGCTGGTTTCCTATCGAGAACAGTGAACTGGAATTTACCGCAAGCCGCACATTCCATATTCGGCACAACAGCCTAGGATTCAGAGACGAGGAATTCGGACCAAAAGAAAGACCCCGTATCGCATTCATAGGCGATTCATTCGTTTGGGGATTTGATGTAAACGAGGAAGAGCGATTCACGGAACTTATTCAGAAACAGATATCCGACTGGCAAATACTGAATCTGGGCGTGAGCGGATATGGCACCGATCAGGAGCTCTTGCTTCTGACTGAATACTATGACCAATTGAAACCCGATATAGTATTTCTGCTCTTCGATCTCAGCCTCGATAATGACACTGGTGACAATCGTACCAATTTGCGTTACGGCGGATATTACAAACCCTATTTTGTAGAGAAAGAGGGAGGGTCTCTCCAGGTAAAAGGCGTACCAGTTCCAGATTCACCCAATTTCTACATCCTCGGCCCTGACAGCCTGGAAGCGAAGGTATTTCTTTTCAGGGCCATTATGAAATTGCAGTTCTGGTGGTCGAGCCCTGCCGAGGTATCCATTAAAGATCCGACTTTAAAACTAATTCCCACAATCCGTGATTACGTGGCTGAGAAGGGCGGGAAGTTCGCCATCGGTTTTGAAGCCATGAACGACTCTTTGCGTGAATTGTGCGAAGAGAAAAGTCTCTTTCACGTGGATCTTTCAACAGATGACC
>JASLXP010001229.1 GCA_030740295.1 Planctomycetota bacterium | reverse complement strand
CAGAGACCTTCCAGTTGGGGGTACGCGCCAGAGGGATGCGGGTGATCTTGTCGTTGTCCACCATCCAGACACCACGCGGGGCATAGCCGAGCTCCGCAACCCACACCTTACCCCTGTCAGGAATATCTCTGTGCACTGCGCCCTTCTTCCAGTTCCTGACGCGGTCTGATCCGCAGAGCATGGCTTCACCTTCGCCCCAGGTCGGGTCACTGGTGAGCCGGATCGGATCCCCGGGCTTCCCTGACTCTCTGGCAACGAGACTGCCGCGATAGATCACCCCGCGCTTGAACACATAGGTGTGTACGCCCCTGCAGGCTGCGGCTCGGCCTGTCGCCGCTGAATCCCAGGGATGATGCTTCCAGGCCGATCCCTTACCTGCGCCGTCGCTATCGTCTCTGCCACCGATAAAATCGATGTAGCGAACAGATCCTCCCTTCACCAGGGAAAATGGCTTGGGTTTCCATTTCAGGTCACCCGTCTCCATCACCTCGGCATGGGACTGCTGCCAGGAGTACTCGGCAGCGATATCTCTGGTGAGGAGCGGGCAGCCAACCATCACGATGATTGTCATAAGACTTGCGGAGAATTTCGTAGCATTCATTTCTGTTCCTTCAGTTCGTTCCTGTTGCGGATTCCTGCCGGCACCTCGCGATTTTCACACGCCCTCCACCTCTGGCAAATTCGCTCTCCGAGATAAGATGGCTTCCCTGCCCGGAGAACTGAATTTCTATGTCGTCATCCGCTCGCAGTTCAAATTCTCCCTGAGACAACTTCAATAACTCAATATCTTCGCTTCGCCTTACCTTGTCTCCGACTCCGTATTCCCATAGACGAAGAACATTCTCCGGCTGAAACATTTCCTCGCGGACGGTTTCACCTTCCAAGGTAAATGTTCGATCCCTGGCGTTGGTGACGCGCCATTGTCGGCCTCCGGCTTCATTCGTGGCTGTCCATCCGCGGCAGAAATCGCCGCAACCCTCGGGGAGATGGAGTCCAGCCGTGAGCTCATTGGCTTCTGAATTCACATCGACTATCTGAGAGCGATAGTTCCCGGCACTTCGGAGGAAGGTGATCTTTGTGCAGTCCTGCTCTGGTTGAACAGAAGTCACTGTAAAGCCCGTTTTCCAGGCTTCGGGGACATCTGAAGGCTGAGTGAGGATTTCGACCAGTTGTTCTCTGTCGCTGGCCGGCCATAACTGATCAATCCAGATTGCCTGCTGTGAATGATCGACTCGGATAATGCGGCCGTGTCGCTCTGGATGGGCGGCCTTGATCTTCAGGTCCGGGCAGTCGAATTCAGACGCACCGACAAGAGATATTTGACTCAGGCCGTTTTCATCCGTCGAGTAGAACGCCGTCTCCGCCGCTACGCTTAATCCACCGAATCGGCTGAGTGTCTCAGGATCACCACTGGCATAACAGATGTCTTCCCGCCCGTTGGTGGTGAGAACTCGCACGGCTACCGGTTGCTGCGCGGAGGCATCTGTCTCCTCCATCTGCATTCTCTCGACCGACTCGATGAAGGGAACGCCGGAGAATGGCTCGATGACGGCAACGAAGGCGCTCTCCAAATCTGCTCCGTGCCTCTGCAAGAAGATGTTTGGGATTCGGTAGTCCCATTGCGTGCAGTTAAGGTCGCCACGCATGACGAGCTCGCCTTCCACTCCGGGCATGTGAAGCCGGGTGAACTTGTCCGGCAGGTCAGGATCGTATGCACAGCCCATGAGGTATGACTCTGTCCCAGCTAACTGAAAGCGGCGTGAGTTGCCGGGCTGGTTGCGCTCTTTCTGTAAAGTGAAAGTTGCCTCCAGATTCTGAGGAGCTCGAGCAACGTATCGTTCACCGGAGAATTCCATCAGGTATTCAGTTGCGATGGCCAAATCGCCGGACAATTCCGTTGTCTCGTTCTCATTCAACTTTTCTTTATTTTCCAGGTTTGTCAGCGGCTGTGGATTCTCCGGGTCTGGCTCGGCTATGTGCGAGTGGAAGCAGTAAGTGTGCGTGCTGCCGCCGGCGGCCCTGAACACATCCACCACGTATGAATTCGCGCTGACAATATGTCTTGGCAGCCCTTGCGGCGCGGGCCCCCAACTCTCCGGGCCGAGTTTCTGCGAGCCTTCACCTTCATCCACGTCGATGAGCATAACCTGCCGCTGCGCACTTTTGCACAATGGATTGTTCGCCAGCGTCGCCCGCATGTAACGCACGCCTTCGCCGTCGGCCATAGTAGAGATCCAGCAATTCGTACCGCCCAGATGATCCCACTGGTTCACCTCCGCGGTATGGACAGACATCCAGTCCTGCCCGTCCACCTCGACCGTATTGTGCACTCGCGAATGTTTATCGCCGGGTGTGGAATAGCCAGGCCGCTGCCCTGCGTCGATCGTCATCGGGACCCCATGCGCGTGAATCTGAAGATCGAGCGTATCGTTGTGCGCGTGCCCGGTTCCCGTTCCGATACGAAGCATCACCGAACGACGAAATCGCCAATCATCATGTTGAAGACCGGATTCTAGAAAGGCCGCGTAACCAGGCAGGACCCGTGATTGGTTCTCCAGCCAGGGCGCGCGGCGATTGTTCTTTGCGGCATCTTCGATCTCTTTCCATTCGTCGTCAGACCAACCATCTCGTTCTCCGTAATGAAACAGGGCGAAGGCGAAAGCCGGGTCTTTTGTCCAGCGCCAACCGCTGGCGGCCCTGTCATCGTGGAGATACTGAAACCCCTTCCGGTAATCCTTGTCCGGGCCGGAGACGTTCCCCATACGCATCGTCCACATGCCTGCCGTGCGGCTGCGGATTGGAAAGTAGAGCGATGGGACGATCTTTGGGAAACGTTTCGGATCGTGCAGGTCGAATTTCGGGTTTCCGCCATTGCGGACGTAGGCATCCGCGCCTTCGGCAAACTTGGCTGCCCAGGTGTCGCCAAACACGTACGAGGATGAAGCAATCGTGCCACGGCCGTCCCGGTCAGTCGCGGTAACCATGTAGTCCGGCAGACCGGCCAGCGGGCGCGGATAGTAAAAGGTTCGGTGGAACAGCCAGTCCATCATCGGTTCAGCGACTTCAGCGTCGCCGAGAATGGCAGCGACTTCGGCGAGGTATTCAGGCTCGCGTCCATCACCCGAGTAGTGATAGCGCATGAACCTTTTGGCAAGCGTCTGCAGCAGATACGTGTCAAGCAATTCGATGACGTCTTCGAAATTCCTGACCCAGGGAACGAAGCGGCCGACCGTTTCGGCGAGTTGCTCATTGCCCTGAATGAATGGGAAAAGTTTGTCGCAGATGGGCGCGAGGGAGAAATGAAACTCAAAGTGCCCGAGGAACTGCGAACCTCCTGTCTCTCGCCGCCGGCAGCGATCCGCTCGGCCATAGTTTCCGGGGTCATGAACCACGGAGGGCAGCATGTTGTTGTCTTCAACCGTGGGAAACGAGTAGGCGAAACGGACCAGTTTGAGCGCGCCTTCGTAGGCCTGATGCACGTCACCGTCTGTGTGAAATGCCTCGGCCGCGGCCCTGATCTCCCGATAGCAGGTGCTGACTCGCTGCAGCAACGCCTCACCAATCGGAGACCACACCCGGCCATGATTGGGTGACTGCTCGGATGGAAAAGTCAGCCCGACCCCGGTGTCCTTCAGAGGATATGGATCGGGCAGAGGTCTCCGCTGGCAGAAGTCCTCCATGGAGTATTGAAGACCAAGTTTCTCATTGATCATCAGAAGGCCGGGCTCGTCTGAGTGTTTCCAGGCGCCGAATTCCTCTTCGATTTCCTGTCGGGTCATCTCATTCGTGCCCGGTTCAACTCCGGGTGTGCCGCCGGGACCGCCGGGATCGAAACGCCCGGCCTGATAATTCAAGGGCGGGAAGCTATGCCAGATCTGGTGGTCCCGTTCAGGGACAGTGTCGTCCCGCGTCTGTGTGAATGAAGCTTTGCAGGGATGAAGCGTGCCCGTCTTAAGGGGGCGCCGCACACACCCCGCCAGCACGTCATCGAGCGAGATGTTGTGCACCAGCAGATCGACTTCGCTGCCCTCTCCGATTCGCACATTCATCTGGTACGAGCGTTCTTCATCAGCTCGAAAATAGACATCCGCCACGTCGTAGAATTCATCGCAGTAGCCAATCCGCTGGTTGTAGACGCTGCTCTTGCCTTCGGGCCGGTCACTGATTTCAGCTTCAATGAAGAGCGGTTTACGAAAAGGGCAGATGTCTTCCGTGGCTACCGCTCCGATGATCCGGACCACGAACAGACCAATGCGCAGTTCGCCCAGGTCGAGCGTAATTCCAGATCCTGCCCCCATCCGAATAACGGGCACCGGTTTCAGCTTCTTGCCTGTGTCATCAGCGAGATACGAGAGCGATCTGTCCGCTCCGTCATTCCTGTCCGGCCCGGGAGCGTCAGGGATATCCGGGGCAACGAAATACTGAAGAATCCATTCGTGATTCCAGTAGACCGGCGCGGCGTATTCTTCGATGCACGAGTGGTCTTGACGCTCCGCGGCAAGAATTCCTTCCTCAGCAATCTCGGATGCCACCCAGTTTCGGATCTGGCTTTGACGATCATAGAGGGTGCGATTGGGATGCATCCGAGCCATGTTGGACCGCCAATGCTCGACTGAGCCCGCGTAAAGCTCGTACTCAGGATACTGATGCTGCGGCGAGTAATTCGTCCCGGGCAGGCAACCGGGATAACCCGGTTCTTCGCCATGCTGTGTGGGAAAGAGCGGCAGCTTGAATCCCGCCAGTGGGCCGCCGTGTTCGTATTGTAGCTCTGGCATTAGAGACAAGGAGAAGGATCAGGACCTCGCCAGCCACTATAACGGATGCGCGCTCTGTGGGGCAATGCCGAATCCTGATCATGGTACGTGTTGCTGCCCGTATTCTCCCTCTGCCGAGCTGGAAGGTGTGCTGCATTCATGAGACCTTCCGTGCCCGGCGGAGAATACTAAGCCGGTTTCAGTGCAACGTTAAAAGTGGTCCCTTCACCCTCTTTGCTTTCGACCCAAATCCGGCCTTCCTGACCCTCTGCAGCCATTTTGCAGAAGGCAAGCCCCAGCCCTACCCCCCTCCGCTGCCCGATCGATTCCGACTGGTAAAACTTGTCGAATATTCTCTCACGGGCCTCCTCCGGGATGCCAGGCCCGGTGTCAGCAACCTGCAAGACAATCTCATCTCCCTGTTTGGCGCGCACGGTCACAGTGTTTCCTGAGCCGGCATACTTGAATGCATTACCGAGAAGATTCTGAAGGATGCGCGGCAGGAGTTCTATGTCGGCCATAGCCTGGATGTCATCTGCATCTTTCTCCAGCTCAACGGAGATCTCTGCCTGCCTGGCCTGAAACATCGAGCCCTGGACTACGCTGGAAGCGATCTCAGCAACGTTGGCCGCCACGAGCCTGACGTCGAGTTGCTCGGCTTCCATCTTTGATACGTCGAGGATGCCTTGCACCATCGTCAGGAGTTGCTGGCCGGATCCACTGACAAATCCGAGATACTGTTGAAACATGTCCTTGTCGTACGTATCCATCTCAACCTGCATCAACAGCAAATCGGCAAAGCCTTTGAGCGCCCCGAGAGGATTGTTCATGTCGTGAACGATCATGTGCGACAGGCCATCGCGTGCGCCTTCCGCTTTCTGGAGCGCGTCATACTTTTCCGCAACTTCGCGATGGAGGCGGCTGATGGTGAGGTGGGTATTCACGCGCACCATTAATTCCGTGGGATTGAATGGCTTTGTCACGTAGTCCACCGCGCCGATTTCGAAGCCCTTGACGATGTCTTCGGTCTCAACCTTGGCCGTGAGGAATATGACTGGAATCTCACTGGTTTCGGGGTCATCCTTCAGGTGCTGGCAGCACTCGAAGCCATCCATATCAGGCATCATGACATCCAACAGAATGAGATCCGGTTTGACCTTGGCGACGACATCCAATGCCTGCTGTCCATTCTGGGCGACGTTGATCTGAAACTCCTCTTTGCGCAGGAGCGTTCCCAGTACCTGGATATTTTTCAGCGTGTCATCAACGATGAGTAATCGTGCGCCTCTGTTCGCTTCGTCCATGTCGGCCTCAGTGGTTAACGGGAAAACCAGGGAGCAAATCTCATTGGGTATCAGTGCTCATTCTAACCAGTAGGTCATCAGCTCTCTTTCGATGCCCTGGACTTGGATCGCGCCTCTCTGTTCGCACGGGATGGCATCCTTGATCAGTTCGAAAGTTGATTGAGATATAAGAATCCTGCCGGGATCCGACTGCTGCTCCAGGCGCGCAGCTGCGTTCACCTGCGGTCCTATAATAGTGTAATCCATCCGGTCCTCGCTGCCGAAATTGCCCACCGTACACTCGCCCGTGTTGATGCCTATGCGTATTGAGATTCCGAGCTGTTTTGAACGGTCCTGCATATCAATGGCCATCTGGGAGCACCTGATGGCGTCTTGCTGCTCACCTTTGGACTCCGGATCGCCAAAGAACACCATGACGGAATCGCCAATGAATTTATCCACGGTCCCGCCGTGGTCGAGGGCGATCTTTGACATCTCGTTCAGATAGTTGTTAAGCCACTCTGTGAGCTCCTGGTGGCTCATACTTTCCGCCTTTGGCGTAAATTCCACGATGTCTGAGAAGAAAACGGTTACGGTCTTTCGATAGGACTCTATCCGAACATCCTTCTCTCCCGAGAAAATCGATTGGTAGACTTGGGGGGAGAGATACTTGGAAAGCTTTTCAGCCAGGTCAGAGAGCTTCTCTCTGGATG
>JASLXP010001228.1 GCA_030740295.1 Planctomycetota bacterium | reverse complement strand
AGGAAGAAAGCCGTTGAAAAGCAGTATCAAAAAGAACTGCATGACGATTTCCGTTACGTCAAGGGCGCCACTTATTCCTACGGCAAAGAACGGGAAGGTGGGAACATGAGAGCCAACCTGGAAGTGGTCCTCAGAGCGTTGGCAGAGGTCCGTGGAGGGGGAAAAGATGTTTCTCCAGCGAGAAGAAAGCTGATAGAAAAAGATAAGAGATATCTGGAGAAAGGGGTCCGCAATGCCTCAATGAACAGAGAGAGCAACGCCAACCTCGTCAAACGCAAGAGAATTCAGCTCAGCGACAATATCAAGAACGAAAGAATTCGATTGGAGCGCAGGCTCAAGGCTGGCGAACTGGTTTCGGACGATGAGATCGAAAAGAAGTTTGATGTCCTTGACTGAGGGGCATACCTGCCGACGGCGCATTCGGTTTCTGTTACACTCATCGAGTAAAGAATATCCAGGGCCTCCGACGGCTCCGTGGAGTGCAGAAGCACTTCCCTTCCTTGATCCTGATTTTGCCATGCCAGCGCAGCCTGTGTTCAGCAGCAGGGCCATATTCCTGGCCAGCCAATCAAAGAACAGCTACGAACAGATGCCCACCGGTGAGGCGGTCCAGCTCCTCCACGAGATGGCCCACTGGGGCTACAATGAATACTGGTTCCAGTTTGATCGCGTTCAGTTCGAAGACATTTTCGACCACCGGACAGAAGGTGAATCCGGACGCGCCGAATGGCAGAAACAGAAGGAGCTGACAGCCACAGCGAAACGCCTTGGCATGAAGACCGCATTCGTCAGCCCGGTGAATATCTGCTATCGCAATCAGGGCGATGATGCCTCCCGATCCAAGCAGGAATCAAACGGCGAGTTCGGATTCGTTCAGGAGCAGGTCTGCCCTTCCAAGCCCCGGGGGAAGGAGATCATTCTCCGGAACTTTCGGAACCTCTTTCAGGACCTGCCTGAATTAAGCCTCCTCTGCCTCTTGGCCTACGGCGACGGCGGTTGCCGGTGCAAAGACTGCCGGCCATGGGCTCGCACTTTCATTGAGCTCACTCAAGAGGTCGCCCAGGTCCTTCATGAGTTTCATGAACGCGCGGAGCTTCTGATTTTTGATTGGAGGTTCAACGAAAAGGAAGTCGCCGCTGTCGCCCAGTATCTCAGGCAGGAAGAGCCGGCCTGGATTCACGGTATCGTTAAGAGCGATCGAAACCCTCCCGATCACTGGTCGAAACGCGAGCTGCCGATCCAGTATCGACAGGTGGCTTTTCTCGATGTCAGCAAACTCGGCGGATGGGCCAACTTTGGCGCAAATCCATTTCCGAGACGCGCACAGGCCCTGGTCGCCGATTTGGCCGAGAACAATTTTGACAGCCTTGTGGTTTCTTCGGATGAAGTCCACGACGATCTGAACAAGGTATTCGTCAGCCATTTCGCCAACGAGCCGGATGCCAGCCTTCTGGAAATCTGTAAACGGTATGCACAGCGGTATTTTGGCGGTAACGGCGGCGAGGCGATCTACGAGGTCGTTCAGTTGCTCGAGGCCGGATGGTCTCCCCGCGCCGGGGTCTGGTTTAACCAGGATTTCGGCCCTCAACAGGAAGACAATGCAGATTTGGAAAAACTCCTGAAAGATTGTCTGGAGCACGCCGGTCCCCAGGCGCCGCTGAGCTGGCGCTGGCAGATGATTGCCCATCGGCTGAGAATCGGAAAGCTCATTCAACAGATCGGCACGCCCGACGCCCTGAACAGCGAAATTGAATCGCTCACCAAGCTCGCGCAGGAGGCGGACGCTCGGGCTGACCTCGTCGAGATGATCTCCCGGATTCGTGAAATGCTGATGAAACATTCCAATATGCTTGAACAGCTCGAATCAGAGCTCGACACCATGCGAACTCAGACGCTGGGGCTCGATGACCAAAGATGGCCCCGGTTGGATGTGACCAGCAATATTTTCGAAGGACGCTGGGGGCAGACCTGGGCCGCCTGGCAGCGCACCATCTGGCGCATGGAAGCATGGCTCGATGGGTGCAGCAACGAGAGGACCCCTCAAGGAATGAAAAAGAGCCTCAAAGATATTCCCAAGCTGCAGAGCGGTAAGACCTCCCCACTGATCGCCAAGCCTCAATCCTGAGGCACCATGTTCCTGATACGCTCCATCTTCAACTGAACGGGCTGGCTCTCCCCGGCTGTTCCGATTTTGACCGAGACATTGCCTCCCTTGTCGATCTTCACCAGCTCTCCCTCCAGGGTCCGGCCGTCAATAAACTCGATTCGGACCTTGCTCGATGGCGCTGGAGGTACTGTCGTAGTGGTGGCCGACGTGGTGGTCGCATCGATGGTGGTGCTCGTGTCATTCACCACGGGAACTGGCCGCGGCTTCTTACCAACAAGCCTGCTGATTCCTGAAATGAGCAGCAGGCAGAGAGCACACGCAGCAGCGCCCCCAACAAAGACGATCATCAGTTGTGTCCTGGACCGATCGGCTGGTTGATCCGAATCGACCTTCGATGTCATCGTCGCTGCCGAGTCCACTGAATTCGTTCGGGGCTCCGTATGAGGGGCATCCGGCTCGTCTCCACCGATCGTTCGGCCGGGATTTGGCACAGACGCGGATTGGGTCGCGATCTGCGTCTCCTCCACGTAGGTGTCCTCTTCTGAATCGGGGACGCCCAGGCCGGCCTTGATCCCGGATGAAGCAGTAACGAAGCCCTGCAAGGCAATGGTCACTTCTCCGGCAGTTTGAAACCGCTCCTCAGGCTTCTTGGCCATCAGCGTGGCCACCACATCGGAAAGCCCCTCCGGCAGATCGTGAACGATCTCGTTGAGGGCAGGCACAGGTTCGTGAACGTGTTTTTCAAGCACTTTGATGCTCGATTTGCCCACATAGGGCACCCGGCCGGAGAGCATGTGAAACAGAACCACTCCCATTGAGTAAAGGTCAGTCCGGCTGTCCAGGGCCTGGCCCTGCGCATGCTCCGGTGACATGTAATCCGGCGTGCCGAGGATGATGCCGTCTTGAGTCAGGCTCCCCTCACCTTCCCGCTTGGCCAGCCCGAAATCCATCAGAATCGCCCGGCCATCCTCGTTCAGCATCACATTCCCAGGCTTGAGGTCCCTGTGAATCAGCCCCGCCTCATGGGCCTCTGCCAGCCCCGCCAGCATTTGCACTGCGGTCTGCACCGTCTCCTCCCATGGCAGCCTCCCTCTCTGGTGAATGACGTCTGACAGGGGCAGGCCATCCACAAGCTCCATCGCGAAAAAGTAGCGCCCATTCTCCTCACCCACATCATAGATCGCCGTGAGATTAGGATGTTGAAGATGGGCCAACGCCCTCGCCTCACGCACAAATCGCTCAACAGTGACAGGATCCCTGCAATGCTCTTTTGGCATAACCTTCAGAGCCACATCCCGCCGCAACTGCGCATCGTGTGCTCTGTAGACCGCCCCCATACCACCACGGCCGAGTTCTTCCTTCAGCGTGTATTTGCCAAAAGTGGTGGCCATCGGATCGAGTCAGGGCGAGGTGTATGAGCAAACGGAAACCGTATTCTAATCTCTGACGACGGCAATGTTAGGTTCTGTCTATACCGGCCCCAAAAAGCGAAGGAATTGCCTGTTCGAAAGATAAGCGCACGTAGAATACGCTTCCAGTCTGTTCGCCGTAGCCCCGGCGCTCCGCGACGGGATCCGGGAAGCTGGCACTTTGGGTCTTTACCAAAGGACCTGAAAGGAAGCTGAAAGGAAGATAATGCTGCGTCATTCACCGAGGCCATCGAGTGGCTACGGCTTCTTCAGTACTACAGAGGTCTGTCGCTTTATCGCAGCTCTTTGCTGTCCCGATATGCCACTGGCTTGCCCGGTGGAGTTTTCACGTTTTTTACTCGCGCAGGTTGGCAGACATCAGAAGATGCCACTGGCTTGGCCACTGGAGCTTCACGCTTTCACAGGCGGCACCATCAACGCGGACGACATCCGATCTGCCAGGATGTCCGCAACTACGAAACATGAGACGCCGCCGGGCAAGCCGGTAAGCATACATCTACCCGAAAGAGATTCGCCCGCGGCAGGAACACTTCGCCGCAACCCCGAGCCAAGCAAGCACAAGGGCCGCTATGGGAAGCTCATCAGCTACAACAATGTTGCCCACAGGCTTGCGATTGCCTGCTTTCACATTCTTCGCCGCAAAACTGATTACGACATGAGGATGCAGTTTGGCAAATAAACCGCCGACTGGAGGAGAACCAACGTATGCACCTGAACGTTTTTGAGTTTATCGCTTTGAGGCAACTCCGGATGAATCAAGGAAGAGGCCGGGCATTTCTGCCCGTCCCATCCGTCTGTTGCACCAAGCGCGGCGCTCAGGTCGCTCTCCAGCGTTGCCCTATCCTCCGGCTTGGCATGATAACTATATCGTTGAACGAAATACCGATCCTTAAGAATTCCGAGAAGGCCGCACGCCCGAGCGCCGAGTGGGCCACCCGAGCCCGACGACTTGATTGGCACGGCCTTCTCGAGCCATTTTGTTGGATGTCTGCCCGCACCGGTATCTCCTGGCCGACTGGTGAGCGCATGGGAAGAGGGCCGAAAGGAAAGAATCTTCCCGTGAAGTATCCCCTCAACTTGAATGAGGCCGTGTGCGGAACCGAGTACCTTCTGGTGCCAGTTCCCGTAAGGGAACAGCGCGACAGGACTGTCGCTCCAAGGCTGTCGCGTAGAGCCCGTTTGGCTGTCTGGTGCAGACCTTCTGCTGCTTTCGCTAAATCGCGAAGCCGCGGATACTGAAACCCGTTGTTGAAGGCCGAGTCGGAGATCGAACCGAAAAGGCTACCGTACTCTGATGGATCGTGTTCTTGAAGTCCTCGATTGCTTGGAACCAATAATGACCGTGTCACAAAACACGAATAGAAACCCATCGAAGAGGGGACAGGGAACGTTTTTTTACTTGACAGGCCGCCTCTATTGGCTGTCGGCGCTTTGGATTGTCGAAGAGCTTCAGAAATCCAAAGCGGTAACAAGGGCGGCAGCGCAACATTCTGCTTGAACCGATTGTGATAGGAGCGGTCAGGCTCTTGTAGCCGTAGTCGCCAGACTTCGGACTGAATCGCCAACCATGCCCGAATTCTTGGCGAATTCGGCTACCAAGCCAGCCGTGCTGAAAAAGACCTATAGCGCAGTAGTACAAGTCACCGCATTCCAAAATTAGCGTTGCCTGCAGGGCCAATTCTTCTCAGCGCAGTCTGAGAGAAATCTAGTCCCTTCCTCTGGCATCGAGAATCGATTCAGAGAAGAGGATTAAGACGACGAAAGACGATGAGTAAGATTCACGGCTGTGGCTACATTTCCTTTGCCGTCTCGTAGAGCGCCAACAGATTCTCCAGTGGCACATCGTACTGGACCACGTTGTTCGGGGCGATGACCAGGCCGCCGTTCTGCCCGCAGCGCTCGATCCGTTCTCGCACCTCGTTGCGAACGTCTTCCACTGTTCCGAAAGGGAGCGTGTGCTGCGATGAGATGGTTCCCTGCATAGTAATCCTGTCACCCCAACGTTCTTTGACTTCGTAAGGGTCCATACATTCGGGCTGGATGGGATCGAAGATGGTGAAGCCGATCTCGATGAGGTCTTCCATGACTTCCATCAGATTGCCGTCCGTGTGAAAGAAGAAGTTCTTGACGCCGTGCTTCTTCGCTTCTTCCACCAGCACGGCATCTCGCCATTTGAAATGCTCTCGCCAGACGTCGGGCTTCATGAAGAGCCGGGTGTGCATGGCGATGTCGCCCCCGATGTTGAAAGTATCGATGCCCGCCTGCGACACCCGCCGCGTCTGTTCGAGCTTGAATTCGAGCATCCGGTCCAGGAGTTCCGTCACGAACGGCCCGGGACTCGACAGGTGCGCGAGCCAGTTTTCGAGGCCGCACAAATCCCAGGCATTCCGGAAAAAAAGTCGAGACCCCGCTGGCGACGGGATAATTCTCCTTGAGCTTCTTTACCCGCTCCTCGAGACCTTCCCAGCGCTCCGGCTGATCGAGGTCAGGGAATTGGTAGGACTGCAGATTGGATTCATCCGCAAGCGGGCAGTAGACATATTTCATGTAGCGATCATCACTCCCGCCAGTGATGCGGACGCCCCATTCGGATTCCAGTGAGCCGTCATCCTGCGGGATGCCTGTTCCCCATTTGGCGGAAACGGCCTTCTCTCGATATTCGGAGGATGCACCCATGCCGACGCCTTTGAAATCCATGCCGAGCATCTCCGATATGGCGGAGGTATTGTCCGTGCCAAAATGTTCTTTCAACTGTTCCCAGACTTCGGGCCGAAAACTACCGGCCAGCGGGACCCGGTCGGCCTTTTGATGATCGAAGCATCGGAACACACGTTCCCTGGAATTCATGACTGTAATTCTAATTCTGAGTACGGTTCACACACGATAGCTCTCTTGCGACTCTGGATACGACGACCGGGCTGAAACTCACTCCGGCAACTCGTCCAGTGCCACGCCAAGGGCATCAGCAATTCGGTCCAGCGCGTTAAACGTCGCGGTCACCATGGTGGCCTCCAGTATTTCCTCGTCCGTGCACCCGACCTCCCGGAGCCGGTCAATGCCAGCGTCGCCGATCTGGGTGGCATCGCTGGTGACTTGTTCCGCGTATTCGAGCATTGCTTCTGTTTTGTCGGCCAGACCGGCCGAACGCCAGTCCTCCTGAAGCGCAGCAATCGTGGGGTCGTTCACGCCCAGTTGCTTCAGGAAGGCGGCATGGTTAACCGTTCAGTACTTGCAACGGTTGGCCACGGAGACGACTACCGCGATCATTTCCTTGTCCGCTCTGCTCAACGCGCCCTCTCCCAGCAGAACGGCGCCTACCATACCGGCCGTCGCTGAAAGCAGCGGCGGCTGGATGCTCATCGCTCTGAAGATGTTCGGCACCATTCCAAGGTGCTCCTGGAGCATTTCGTAGGTCTGTTGTACATCGCCCGTTGCCTGTTCAGGTCCGATTGTCCGTATTCGAGTTTGGGACATAAGCAGCTCCTTTGTTGAGGGAACGAAATTCAGGACTTCCTGTCAGCTCCAGACCAGTTTATCGCAAGCATCGAAAAATGCGACGACGTTTTCCGGCGGCACTTCCGGCTCGAGTACGTGCGTGGGCGAGAGCATGAGGCCGCCGTTCATGGCATCCAGATTATCCGCCAGTTCTTTCACCACGGTGCGCATGTCTTCGACGGTGCCGAAGGGGAACGTTGTCTGAGTGCCGACGCAGCCATCAAAGGCCAGGCGTTGGCCGAAGCGTTTGCGGATCGCGTAAGGGTCCATGCATTCCGGCTGGACTGGATTGAGGATGGTTACTCCGATCTCGACCAGGTCATCGAGGATGTCCCAGATGTTTCCGTCCGAATGGTACCACACGTGGATATCCGGTTTGATCTCACGTGCTGCCGCGTAGACCTTTGCCCAGCGAGGCTTCATCACTTCCTGCCACAGGCCCGGCTGAAACATCAAAGCGTTCTGGTTGGCCACATCGTCGCCGCTGGCGAGACAGTCGTACCCGGCCCGGGCCGCCGCCACTGCAGAGCGGAGGTTGTTTTCAAAATATCGGTCGAGAATAAATTCGGCGTTTTCACGGCGCAAAAGCAGGTCAACCAGGAAAGGCTCATACCCACGGACCTGCCAGGAATTTTCGTACATGTGCCCCACGAAAATCTGAGTGTGGCGGCCTTGAGCATGGGCCTTTTCGCGGGCCTCGAACATTCGATCGTCCAGCCAGGTTTCGTTGCTGACAAAGGGGTATGCCTCGATGTCCTCGAACCGATCCGTATTGCGGAGAGGGCTGATGTACTCGGTGAAATGATAGAAGCCATGGTTGAGGTGGCCGCACCCGTTGCCATCGATGGTGAAGCCCTCTTTGCCCAGATATTCCTCGTGATAGGCCGAGTAATCCGGGAACTCGAAACCTTCCGGCGGCCGCAGACCCGCGCCTCCACCGGTATCCATTTCGAAGGCAGCACCGGGTTCTTCGCCGAGGAGTTCGGTCAACCGTTTCCGCTGGTGCTCTACAAAGCTGGCCCGGCGAGGGATCCGGTCCACGGGCTCGAAATTCGCGAATGCAAGGAAGCGTTCATGTTCTGTCATGGAATTACTCTCACGGGCGTGAGATCGTCACGGATGGGAATCGGGAATCAGGTGCCGGCTGTGCAAGTTCTGGCCCTCTGCGCGTCGGTCACAGCGAGAGGATAGCAAGAGAGGTTCCCGTGCCAATCTCTCGGTGAAGTTCCCTTGTCCCTTCCCTCGGCTTGCGGAAAGTGAGATTTCCCATCAAGAAGTCCGCAATATTTTCGGCGGACGCCATAGCCAGAGTGCAGCAATTTCAGAGCGCGTGGGTATGTCGATTTGGGCCGCCCGGATTCACAACTCCACTGTTTGAGCGGACCTGACGTGGTATCCGCACTCCTGCCAATACTGGAACCATTGCGCGGCAGCTGGCGGAAATCCATTTGCAATCGGTTCGGCTCAATGAAAAATGCCAGGGAACAGTCAGGAGATTCGCTGTCTCATGTGAGGCATCTGCAGCCCTGCCAGTGTGTCGTAGCCATACGAAGCGCGACATCGTGAAACTCCTTCATTGCCCAAGCCCTCCACAAGAACTTTTGGGATCCTTGAAATGACCAATCGCGAATGCATGCTGGCTATCATGGATGGAAAATCGCCGGACCGGATTCCCTGGATTCCGCGGCTCCTCATCTGGCACAAGGCAAACAAGCTGCGCGGCACACTCCCCGAGCGATACAGGGATTACTCTCTGCGTGACATCGAGCGCGATCTGAACATGGGGAACCCTGCCCGCGATGGGCGCATCTTCACCTCGAAAATGACCGGCGTCGAGGTCGAGACCCGCTCCCTGAATAAAATGGAATCCATCACCGAGTACCGCACCCCTGCCGGAACGTTGACCAGCCTGGCCCGTGGCAGCGAACTGCTCCGATCCAAGGGCATTGGGGACCTGGAAGTCGAGCACATGCTGAAGGGGCCGGACGATTACGACGTGATGGCATACATCATCGAGCACACTGAATATGAAGAAACGTTTGAAAGCTATGCCGCTTACGAGACGGAGGATGTGGCCGAAGACGGTGTGCCGCTGGTGGCGTGCGGCGACTGCCCCTTTCATCACTGGCTGCAGAAACACGTCGGCTATAACAACGGCTACTTCCATCTGAATGACTTTCCGCAGAAGGTCGAAAGACTTCTGGCCCTCATGGAAGACATCGATCGTCGAGTGGTCTGGCCGCTCATGGAGGAATCGCCGGCCAATCTGCTGCTGCACGGCGTGCACTTCGATTCGAACATCACGCCCCCGCCGAAATTCGAGCAATACATCAAGCCCTACTACCAGGATCTCTCGGAGCGGCTGCACCAGCGCGGCAAGAAGCTCTGTATGCACGCGGACGCGGACAGCCGCAAAATCCTTGGGCTGATCCGGGATTCCGGCTTCGATATGGCGGAGACGTTTACGACCGAGCCAATGGTGCCCTGCACCCTGGCCGAGGCGCGGGAAGCCTTCGCCGGACGCGTCATCATCTGGGGCGGCGTCCCGTCAGTGATTCTGGAATCAGCCTATTCAGATGAGTATTTCGAGGATTACATGGACAAGCTCTTCAAGACCATCAGTCCCGGAGATGCTTTCATCCTTGGCGTGGCTGACAACGTCATGCCCGAAGCCAAAATCGAGCGCCTCCGCCGAATATCAGAGATGGTCGA
>JASLXP010001227.1 GCA_030740295.1 Planctomycetota bacterium | reverse complement strand
TGGCCACGAAATACACCAACCTTCTTTCCATTGAACTGACATGCCCCCTGTCACCCTCGCCGATATTCTGACCGGCCTCAGGTCAATTGGGATTGAATGCGGAGAGGTTGCCTTCGTTCACAGTTCGCTGAGTTCGTTCGGATATGTTGAGGGCGGGGCCGAAACGGTAGTTCGGGCTTTGCTGGAGGCCTTGGGGCCTGATGGCACGCTCGTAGCACCAACTTTCGCAGACTATTTCGGGGGCGGCCCTGACCAGGTCTGGAATCGGCAGAAGACGCCTTCAAGAATGGGGCGAATCAGCGAGACCATCCGCACCTGGCCGGACGCGGCTCGAAGCCCTCATGCAGTGCATCCGGTTTCCGCTATCGGAACACAGGCCAAAGACATCACCGAACGGTTCAACGTCACGGACTACGCATTCGACAGTCCCTTCAGCAGATTGCTGGAACTGAACGCCTGGATCATTCTCATAGGAGTGGATTTCAATTCGTGCACCATGATTCACCTGCTGGAGGAACGAATGCGGGTGCCCTACCGGCACTGGGTCGATTTGAAGGGCTGCGTTGTTGATGCCGGCGAGGAAGCGGTGAAGACCTTTCGCTTTTTCAGGCGCGCCAAAGGAGTCAGTTGCGATTTCAATCCATTCGGACAGGCACTCGAGCGGAATGGACTCGTTCATAAAGCGACGATTGGCAAGAGCAAGGTCCTGTGCTTTCGATCGCGTGATTTGTATGACGCAGGAATGAAGGCATTACGCAGACACCCATTCCATTTCGTGAGTTCGCAAACGCTGGACGAAGCACTGAAGCATCGCCCCCCTTCCCACGAAAACCTGTAGGACGAACACACCCGCGCGGCAACCAAGGCGATCCTGCCCCTCACCGTTGCCCTTATCCAACACGATGCCACCGTCCGAGGCATTAACCCTGATTCCATCGGCACGATCTAAGATCTGTCGGACAGCATTCATATCAGACAGGAATGCTATCCAACAATACAGGATCACAAGCCTTTCATCTGAAGGACAATCTCTACATTTCGCATTGCTTCTCGTGTGCCGGGTCTTCATACTCGACGCTTTGATTGTTGGATATTATATGTTCGACGGAAAGGAGGAATGGCCATGAAGGCGGGAGAACGAGCGCATGCCATCATAGTCATCTTTCTGGTTAGCCCGCTGGTGGAAGCGGGAATCAGGCCCTCATTCCATTTAGAACACTGCGCGTGGCATGCTACTGACATTGTGGTTGCTTCAGAAGGTGAAGTAATCGACGGCACGCTGAGTGTGCTGAAGGTCTTCGCCGGAGCACAGAAGATAGGTGACTCCATCTTCGTTCCGGAGCTCGGCCAGTTCCGTGCGAAGGAAAGCCGTACGTTACGGCCCTTCTTGCTCAGTTCGGGCGACAAAGAACCTCCAATGGTCTTGGCCGGTGACAAGCTTGTCTTGTTTCTCAAACGTGGTAAAGACAAGTCGGCTACAGATCCAACTTGGGCTCCGGCATCCCTTTTCGGTGGGATGAAGGTTTCCGTCGTTTGGATATCCGAGGGGCGCGTTTACGGATTCACGCAAGTGATGAATCCCGGTCCGATTACTCTTACAAACCAACGGCTTTCAGAAGACAAGTTTGAGCAGCGCGTCTTGAGCATAATCGAGATCCGCCGCGACCTGCGTGCCTGCAGTAAACTGACTGAGGCAAAGCATAGGGCGAAGGTTGCCGCAAAGTTTGTCGAATCGCCGCTGTACTATGCCCGGAAGGAAGCCTTCAGGCTGCTTTCTAGATGTGGCGAAGATGCGCTCCCGCACTTACGGGAGCTTCTACGAGACCAGAGCAAGGTAAGATTGCATGACGAGGCAATCAAGACGCTCGGAGTCGCTGGCGGGGAGGCGATTGTGCCGGAGCTGACGGCAATCGTTGCGAAAGAACTTTCGTTCTGGAAGAAGACGGCTCCGGAACTGAAGGTGGGATGGTGGAACGGTAAGGGACTCGAGTGGAAGCTGGTTGGGCCACTTCGGGATAGGTACTCTGTCGTCCTGGAGGTTTTCTACACAATGCGGAAGCTCAAGTCGCCCGCATGCAGAGCCGCTGTCAGGGAATTTCGCGACTACTGGCGTTCTCTTCCTCAGCTTGAAGACAAGAGTGGCCTCGACCAAATGAGTCAAGCTTGTGATGCGGTCTTGAAGGAACTCCTGAGCGAGAAACAGTGAAGAAGAGCGACGAACAGATCGATCAAGAGGACTTGCACGAATACCGTGACTGGACGTTCAACGTCGCTATGATTTTCTCTTCGACTTTACATTGGGCGGTGCTCGTGCAAGCCTCTTATCTCCTTCGTCGGCCTGTGCCCCACGTGCTGGAAGATGGCGTAGAACTCAGCAGCCTTGACCGCAGGATCTCAGACGTGATTATCAATGTCCGATTCTTCATTCTCTGATCAGACGGGCATCGCCCCACCAGGCGTAGTCATAGCCGATTCCGTCGCCCGCGTCGGTGGTCACGAGTTTGAGTTTCCTGGCGCCCTTGATGTCAATCGTCAGGATTCTGGTTGCCGAGCCGCAGCGGAAGACTCCGCTGTTGAACTTTTCTTTCTCATCGACGAATACCTTGAAAACAACGGATGAGCTTTCATTCTGGGTGCCGAGGCCTGCCGCCGCGACGAAGGTTGAATAGCCGGCCGGCAGGTCGTAGATGATGGTGGTTTCGGCCTGCGCGTAAAGGCTCCTGGGACACTTATTGCCGAGCGGAGAGTGTAGATTCAGGTAGAGGGATATTGGGCCGTTCACTTCGCTCCAGGTCTTTTTCTTCCAAGTGCCCTTTGGGGGGGCATCCAGCCGGGCTTAGGACTGTTCGCTGGCTTCAGATCGATCAGCCAGAGCGTCTTTTCGGGCGGCGTGCTGGTGACGCGTGCGGGGGACTCGAGGGGAGATGGCGGCTGCCAGGACTGGTGGAGAAGGAATGGGGTCAGACCTCCATTTAAAAAAAATAGATCTGACCCCATTCCTTCCACAAGGTGAGACGCTCACCCCAGAGGCTTTTCCTGGGACAGACTACTCCTGGGTGATGTAGAAGTAGTCCACGTCTACGTAGTTCTTTTTCCTGTCCTTGCCCACCCCTTCATGGGCCACAAAGACGATGCGCAGCCATTCGGCTGGCTTGGTCTTGAAGTTTGGGGTGAAGCTCACGGTCTGCCATACCCCTGGCTTGAGGTCCTTGGCCATGAAGCGGTGGCTGGTGAGGGACCATCTGCCCATGATCCGCTCTCCCGTGAAGACGTTGGTATGGAAGGCCGCTTGTTTGGAGTCGCTCACCAGTTGGCTGGGGCGGATCCGGTAGTGGATGGTCATGGGTTTATCAGGATCGTAGTGGCCGAGGGCCGGGCTGATATTGTGGGCATTCATGTACACCTTGGGGGGCAGGCGCAGGGCCCAGCCATCCGATGCGTCGGGCACTGCTTTCATGTAGGAGCTGCGGCCATCGAACTGCCCGGCCTGGAAGCAGACCGTGTAGGCTTTGTCTTTGAGCTCTGGTGGGATCATCTCTGCGGCGGTCTTGTTCCTGACCAGTTGGGTGTATGCCAGGAAGGGCTTGATGGGCTGGCCGTTGCTGGCAATGAGTCTGGCCTTGGTGTCGCTGGCGACCTGTTTGATCCGATCAGCCACGGTGCCGTAGGTCATGTCTGGGTGCTGGGCCAAGGTCTGCTGATAGGTTTTGGAGTTTCGCCCGCGCCGGATCAGTACCATGTCCACACTTGCCCGCACCTGCATGCCCCGTTGGGTTAGTACCTCGTCACCTGCCACCTTCTTCGCAGCGGCCTGCAGGAGGCCATACCCCTTGACAATGCTCTCTGGCGTGATGGTGGCCGAGGCGAGCATGGGGTTCGAGATCTTCAGGGAAAGGGTCTTCGAGTCGACGGCTTCGTGCATGACATCGATGTATTTCAGGATATCGTCCGCCGCGGGGCCGTAGTATCCGCGGCAGAAGTCCTCCATCAACTCCTGCTCCGTATAGCGATCCGGGTTCCAGATGGCTCGGGCCATCATCCAGGCGCGCATGCGCATGAAATCACTGTGCTTGGTGCGGTGGCTGGCCTCGTAAAACATGCCAGTGACCTTGTTGTCCACGAAGAACTTGAGGTCCTTCACATTGCTATGCAGGTTGGGCCAGGGAATAAAGTAGGCACCAAAGCAGGTGTTGTAGGTCCAGATGTGGATCTCGTTGGCCAGCTTGGCCCAGCCCTTCATGGCCTCGAAGAATTCTTTGTTCTCCCGGGTGGCCTGCTTCTGGATGGGGGAGCTGAAGTCGCAGAGGATATTGGCAAGGTACACGATCAGCTTGGGATGCATAGGCAGGTCCACCGGTGGCTTCTGGGTCCACTGATAGGCGAAGAAGCGGAGCTTCTTGGTGGGAAAGTCTTTCTCCACCTCGGTCATCATCCTATTGAGAAGATGGACCATAGTTGCGGCCGGACTGCCGTGCTTCTGGGTCAGGGCCTCGCAGCTCTCGCACTGGCAGTAGTTCCAGTTGTCTTCCTGACCCACCATGAGGAACTCAGAGGTGGGGTTGTCGGTGAAGTACTTCTTGGCATGGGCCACAAAGAGGGTATAGACCTTTT
>JASLXP010001226.1 GCA_030740295.1 Planctomycetota bacterium | reverse complement strand
CAGTTCTCCAACTTCGACGCGCAGGCCCCCCAGTTTCTCGAAAGAATAGACAGCAAAGCTGGTGGGCTCATATTCGCCCTGGCATGCGGTGGCTTGCAGTTTTCTTGAAATGAGACCGGGAATGGGAAATGACGTCGGCAGGACCCGCTTGTTGGTGATGGGCTGGATGGCCATTGTCACAAACGATTTCACCTTGCCGGTTTTGAGGATTGCTTTCAGGTTGGGCAAGGCGAACTCGAGCACCTCCACCCGTTGCCTCATCTCGTCGGCTTCATTCGGATGGGCATAACCTGTCTTTGACAATTGGCCGACAAAAGCCTCGGCTTCTTTCACACTCCGGGTCGTAAAGTCAAGTAGGCGCAACGCGCCACCATCAAATTTCTCTTGCGCTCTGAACTGACTCAGCTTCGCTCGGGCATCGGCAATCGCGGCCTGCCAGTCCTTGACTCTCTGCTGGTACTGATTTCGAAAAGATTCAAACCGCTCCTCTGCCAACGCTTCGTGGCTTTTGGCCTCCGGCACATCCCCTTCTATGGTTACGTCGTCGATGTAACAGACCAGGCGTTTGCCGTTGCCGCCGTAAACAAAGATACCCCATCGGTCGAGGAAAACAGCCACATGCTTGCCCGTGGCATTTGCTACCCATTTGCGAAGCACGCCGTCGGCATTCGACTCACCTCTTTCTACGAGATCGCCTTCAATTGGCTTCCATTCACCGTTGGTGGATTTGAAGGATTCAAAGGCCCCGCATCCTGAATGGTGCGTCGGCGGAAAGATATAGTTTGGGCCAAGCCCAACAGAAGCCTTGGAAGGCGCAACGATCTTGATCCATCCCTTCATCTTCAGCTTTCCTGCCACGGGCACGCTCAGGGGAACCTGCCAGTAGTGATAGGAGCCCCCCTTCAGAACCACATCGAGCTTGAAAGATTTTTTGCCCGAGTGGGCTTCCTCGTCGGAGACGCCTTTGAAGTTCACCTCATGCTTCCCATTGCCCACCCAGAAATGTACCGGGTCGCGCCGTTCAAAATCCTCGTGGTAGTGAAACGGATCGGCATCAGCGGAAACAAGTATGGAAAGACAGAAACAGCCAAGTGCCCAGGTGCTCTCAATACGATTCACTGTATTTTTTCTTTTGTCCTGAAGAGCCAGCTTTGTGCAAGGATGGTCCAACCATCGTCTGCATACTCCGCGAAGCGTAGAATTCGGAATCTCTGCTGGACGATTGCCTTCTGTCAGGTGATCCTACAGGTCTGCCATGAAAATGGAAAGACCTGCGGACAGGTTCAACATCGTCCGCAAACTTCTTCGTCCCCCGGCTCGTGAAAATGAACAGCCGACCCATCTCGACAGAGGAAACCTGCAATGGAAACTGACTTGGCGTATTTCCCAGGTGGACTGGAAGTTCTCGACAGACTTCGGCGCCTGTTCGTGGAGCGCGACCAGGGACTCGTATTGGCGTCGATGAACGTGCCGTGCGCCGCCATCGCTCAATTCGCTCTGGACCACGTAGCTGGACCTTGCGACTATCCTGACCCGCAGGAGCGGATCGATTTCTGGGACATCTGCCTTCGAGAACGATTAACCATCCATGATGATTCCGTCCCCTCGGTTTATCTGACGGAAATGGACCAGGGGCTATACGGCGGTCTGGCCGGGGGTAAGGCGCGCTTCCTGTGCGATGCAGGCACGGGCTGGATTTCGTCAATGGTCGAGCCCATGCTGTCTGACCTGTCAGAGCTGGAGCGCTTGAGCCTTCAGACTGAAGGCGGATGGCTCGAACGCTACACGCGCCAGCTTGAGATCTATATTCAGAAAGCTCAGGGGCGTTTCGGAATCAGTCACTTCATACTAATCGATGGTCTCAACTTTCTTTTTGAGCTTGTCGGTGCAACTCAGACTTATCTCGAAACCATCGAGCGACCTGAGTTAGTAAGGCAGGCTATTGACTTTGCCTTCGGCCTCAACGTTCGCGTCCAGCGCATGTTCTTCGAAAAGGCATCTCTGTGGGAAGGTGGAACGTTCAGCAACATGGTGAAATGGATTCCGGGCCGCATCGTCTCCGAGAGCATTGACCCTTTCCATATGGCATCGGTCGATTATTTTGAGGAATGGGGCCGGGCGAACGCAGAGCGGATGTTTAATGAATTCGACGGCGGCGTCATTCATATCCATGGGAACGGTCGGCATCTGATGGAAGCCGCTTCCTCATTGAAAGGCCTGAAGGCCATCTGGCTCGGGGACGACAGAGGCTTTCCGTTAGCCTTCGATGTCGTGAACGAACTCAAATCGCGCGTCGGGTCGATGCCGCTACTTCTGACTGTTCCTTTCGATGCCTTTACCGATTCGCTGGAGCGCCGGGCCCTTACGAAAGGGGTGTTTTATAACGTCACAAACGTCCCCGACGCTGCCACGGCAAATCGGGTCATGGACAAAGTGCGGGCCTACAGCACGTGACGAGTAGGTCAAGACGGGGGCAATCTTACGGATTTGAATGACAATCTTCAGGGGCAAAGCCCTGGGCCGTTTGCCTAGCCCAGCCCAACGGGCTGGGTTTTCGGGCAGATCGACCTTAGGGGCAACGCCCCGGTCAATTGCCCCAATGAATAGCCTCCTTATAACTGGCCGGGGCGTTGCCCCTTTTCAGGTCCTTGTACCATTCACCCAGCCCGTTGGGCTGGGCTAGGCAAACAGCCCGGGGCTTCGCCCCTGAAATCCGTCAAACGACTCCGTCTTGGATGACGAGTCAGATGTTGCGCCGTTCTCCTGAGCGGTGTTGAGGCCGGCACCGAACGCCGAGACGGCCATCCTACGGCCTTCAAAGCGGCGTGGGTGAGTAGGTGGAATAACGGAAGCCGGGAGAGAGCGCGAGCTTGCGGTTCGGGATGGCGACGGAACTGCACGCGCAGATGTAGGAGCACGGGTCCTGGCCGAGCTCGTCCTTCAACTCGTCCCACATCTCGCGAGTCTCAGTGCTGACGTAGAGCAGAACTTCCTTGTCCCATCTGCGGACTTCTTGAATCAGGAAACGGTAGATCTCTGATCGCACCGCGTGGGGAAATGGGCCAGTCCTGACATCTTTCATTTCACCGGCAGCGGCCCTTGCTGCTTCAACACAATCAGGGTCCAGAAGATCGAGTGGCATCGTGGAGGACATGGCCTCGAAGGTGTGCCAGATGTAGAGGCAGAAGCCGATGGACTCCGGACGGGTCAGTTCGAGGGCCTCTTTGATGATGGAAGCATACTCCTCTCGCCAATTGCGAACTGGTATGACGGGTTTGAATTTGTAACGGACAGGAATGCCCATCTCCTGGCACTTCCGTGCGGCCTTGATGCGGTCGATGGCTTGGCCGGAACCAGGTTCGATATCACGAGCAACGGCTTCGCAGGTCGTGCTCCATACACCGACCAGGCGATCGCGATGTGGCAGGTCAGCAATCCAGTCCACGTTTGAGCTCACGGTGTGAAAGTGGCCGTAGCGACCTTCGTACTGGGCAAGTTTGCTCGTGAACAGATCGAAAAGCCCGTATTCCGGCTCAAAGGTGATCAGGTCGGACCCGTTGAGGATCATGCGAAATACTTTGTTCCATGGATTCTCTTCGATGACCGGACCGACCACCTTTTCCATGTAGTCTTCCAGGTTGAGCGCTATAGCCAGGAATTTTCCCGCCCGGCCGGCACCACAGTACTGGCAACCGTGTGGGCATCCGCTCATCGTGCCAAAGTTGTAGGTCGGCCAGCAGACACAATTCTCCCTCTGGTCTCGCTGGTGCGGATGCTGATCGATGGCGGTCGTCATCTGGCCATAGATTCTCTTCAGGTCGCCCATGGATGTTCCATCCGCGCACCGGTCAAGCAGCGGCTTGAGATCCCGTTTGGTGTACGCGAAATCCATCGTCGTGAATACCAGGGGCCGCGTGTAAGTCCTCGTCTGGCCGGACGGGATATTTTCCGGAGGCCAGAGATGTCTGAGCTCATCCATGACATCCGGCAGGTTCGCGTCAGTGATTACGGTGACCTCGTCGGTTGACCTGTCGATCGCGTCGAGCATCCGGTGCAGACGAGTCATACATGCTGGATCTTCGAGGGTGCGGTCGAGGGCGTAAATCTTCAACGGTGTGAGTGGGTACATGGTTCCTCAAGTTCCCGGGTGGGCGAGCGGATGGCGGAGATGAGCAGATGTGAGCATTGCGGAAACTACATTCTGAACTCTGTTCTGATGGTGACACGTGGTAGCGACATTCTAGGCGACACACAGATGTGAGCAAAAGGCACTGATTGTTCAGAGTGGTTCTGCACCAGAAGGATTTCGGTTAAGTTCTGTGATGCTCTTTCCTTCAGATTCTCACATCCGTCCCTCTCCAGATATAAAGGACTTCCAGACATGCCCTCGAAGACCTTGAAGCAGCGCATCCATGACGGCGAAATTGTTGTGGGTGCCGTGGCAGGCATTCAGTTCGAACGGGACACGTTCGCGGCATTGCTCGACCACGGGCCTTATGACTTTGTTTCCACGGACAGCCAGCACTCCGCGTACAGCGAGGAGCGGCTCGTCGCTTTCTGTGAGATGGCTGATGAATTCGATATTCCGGTCCAGTTCCGCATCAAGCACACGCGCCTCGCTTACCTGGCCGGCAATTGCCTGGACCTGGGCCCATCCGGAATCGAAGTGCCGCAGGTCGAACTGGAATCGACCGTGGATGATGCCGTCGAATACTTCTATTACCCGCCGAAGGGCAACCGCAGTTGGGGAGGAGGTGCGCGCAGAGGCTGGAATTCGAAACGGGAGCGGGTCGAGTATGCCAACTGGTGGAACGAAAGCGGTGTCCTCTGGATGCAGGTCGAATCCGTCGCCGCAGTCACTCAGGCCCACCGGCTCGCCAAGCCGGGCGTCGACTGTCTCTCCTTCGGCCCGACCGACCTGACGTTCAGCCTGGAATCCCATCCGAAACCACCATTCAAGGACGTGGATGACTGTGTCCGCTTCGTGGCTGAGCAGCTTGCGGGGTCCCCAGTCGCCGTCTGCCATCGAATCGGCGGCCCGGAGAATCGTGAGAAGTACATAGACATGGGCGTCACCGTGCTATTGGAATCGGTGAGCCTGCCGTAAAGCCTGAATCATTGGCAGGGCTTGATATGACCATGACCACGGATACCCGTCCGAACATTCTGTTCATCATGACCGACGATCAGACGGTCCGCGAGATGAGCTGCTACGGCAACGACATCCTGCGTACACCAAACATGGATCGCATCGCCGGGGGCGGAACTCGATTTCAGAACTGCTTCACGACCAACTCGCTCTGCGCGCCTGCAAGAGCAACAGTCCTTACGGGGTGTTTCTCGCACATCCATGGGATTACCGGGAATTCCGAAAAGGCAGGCGAGGTGGAATCGCTCGCCTCGGACGTGCCCACCTTTCCGGAGCTCCTTCAAGAGAACGGCTACCGGACCGGCCTGGTAGGAAAGTATCACATCCGCCAGGACCCGCGCGGTTTCGACACGTGGACAATCCACCCGGGACAGGGCGAGTACTTTGACCCGGTCTATATCGAGAACGGGAAGCGTGTTCAGAGAAAGGGCTACGCCAGCGATATCACGACCGACCTTGCACTGGGATTTCTCTCCAGCGGAGATCCGTCGCATCCCTTCTGCCTGGTGTACCAGTTCAAAGCGCCGCACCGGCCCTTTACTCCGGCCCCGCGCCATGCCGGCATGTTTTCCAACGCCGAGATTTCCGAGCCGGAGACTTTTAACGACAACTATGCTACCCGGCACATCGCCGGTCTCGCGGAAGACATGCAGTTCGACGTAAGCCTCGCAGGCGACTACGAAGACCTGCCCAACGGTTTGAGCCGGGCGGAACGAAAGCAGTGGATTTATCAGCGATTCATCAGAGACCGGTACCGGACCATCTATGGAGTGGACGAAAATCTTGGGAGAGTGCTCGATTACCTCGACGAGAACGACCTCGCCGATAATACGCTCATTCTTTACACCTCGGACCACGGGTATTTTCTGGGTGAACATGGCTGGTACGACAAGCGTTTCATGTACGAGCCTTCCATTCGCATCCCGCTGGTGGCCCGGTACCCGCGGAGCGGCGCGGCAGGTCACGTCTCCGATGAAATGATCATGAACGTCGATTTCGCGCCCACCATTCTCGATTTCGCAGGCGTACCCATTCCTGAAGGTATGCAGGGCCGCAGCCTCCGGTGCCTGATGGAAGGGAAATCTCCCCCGGACTGGCGGCAATCCATCTACTACGCCTATTACGAGAACTCCTGGGAGCTGCGGGACAAAGGCGATGATGCGATGGCAGAGCCTTATCAATACTTCACCGCGCACCGCATCGGCCCCCACCGCGGCGTCCGCACGGCTCGATTCAAGTTGATCGAATATTACGGTGAGGGTGATTACTGGGAGCTGTTCGACCTGCAGGAAGACCCGAATGAATTGCGAAATCTCTACAGCGATCCGGCGAGCGCGAAGATTGTTGCAGAGCTGAAGGAGGAGCTGCTTCGACTCAGGCATGCGTATCGCGACCTGGCTATCCAGAGCTAAACAGTTCGCCGGCAGTTCAGACCCAGTCGTGGTCTATCCCCCTGATTGGAATGCCTGTCGCATGCGATCGCAGTAATGCCGCACAAGCTCGTATCTGGCATCGGGCGCGATCCGGTGATCCGGACAAGGGATATAGCCTCCGAGCTCAACGAGGGGTATCAGCCGCTCGACCTCAGCATCTACCGCGGCTGAGTCACGGGCGAAAACGGTCTTGTTCATTCCGCCAACGCCGCGCAACTCTTTGCCGTACTTCTCTCGCCAGGGGCCGATACTGGAACCCCACGTGCCGACCTCGATGGGGAACATGGTATTGACGCCGTTCTCGATCCACGTGGGGATCAGAGCGTCGATCATCCCGTCAGAATCCAGAGAAACAATGTCGAGCCCGTGGGCGCCCACCAGTTCGGTGATTCGTTTGTAGTGAGGCCCCACATATTCCTGAAAGACCTTCGGGTTCACAAGCGGGCCGTTCTTGAAACAGATGTCCTCCCAGAAGTGAGCGAAATCGAAGCGGGCGCCGGAGGCAAGGGCGAGCTTCGTGTTTCGGTAGCAGAGCTCACCCACCGCATCAATTATCTCGCGGAAGAGTGGCTCGTCGTCCACGTAGAGGTAGCTCACACCAACCACTCCAAGCACGTCGCGGACGGCCCCAAAGAGGCTGCCGCAGTGAAGGCCAAGCGGCCTGTCTCGCGGCTCTGTGCGGACCCGTGCAAGTGCCTCCTGATCGACCCTGTCCTCGGACCACTCGTACCGCCATTTGTAGTACTCTTCCCACGAATCGCGGTCTTTCAAGAGGTGGTCGATTTCCGCCGGTATCCCGGTCGCTCCGGTACGGTGCAGGGTTACGACACCGTTGCCGTTCAGCACGTGCCGGCTGCCGTCTGGGAATTCCTTCACAACCTTTCCTTCGAAGCCGGGCCGCAGACGGCAATGCGTGTAGAACATGTTCTGCCAGTTGAAGTCAAACCCAAGCTTGGTCGCGAGCGCAACATCGACTGCGTTGCCGTCCCCATATCCCTGGATGTCCTCCTCGTTAAGGTGTCCCTCCGCACACCACTTCCGCAGCGTTTCGCCCCAGTAACCGAAGTGAACAATGGGCAGCCGGTCGTATGGCTGATACCGCAGCGCGGCCAGTGCCCGTTCCCGGTGGGTCATTGTTCCCGTTTCTTCATGATCTCTGTCTTCATTCTCCATCGTAGGTCTTTCCAGTCGTTGTTAACGTTAATGCCGAAGAGTCTCTTCCTTCCGTTTCCGAATCTGATCCATGATGTCCGGCCGCGCCCCGGACGGGGGATGACCCCAGCTCACTTCCATCATCGCCAGCACGTTTTCCAGGCGCGAACTGTTGTCAATCTCCGTCGTGGATCCCATGAAGTACCCGGTGGGCGCCCCGGCAATTGTGTTACGGCAAACTTCGCGAACCTGGTCAGGTGTGCCGTTGGACAGCAACTGGCTCATGTCGATGCCGCCTGTGAAGAAAATGCGATCTCCGTATGAGCGATACAACTCCCCGACATCCATGCCGGCCACGGTCTCGATCGGATTGATGCCATCGATCCCCGTATCGATCAGATCGGGCATGACCTCCATAAGATAGCCATCAGAGTGGAACAGGCAGCGGATACCGTGCTCGTGATAGGCGTCATTGAGGCGCTTCACGAGCGGAAAGAACTCAGCGCGGAGCCACGCTGGAGAATGCATCAGTTTCCCTTTGGCGGCAATGTCCCCATATGTCAGGGCCCAGGGAGAGATATCGGGGTCAGCGATGGCGTGGATGATGGCCACCTCCTGTTCGGTGGTGAGTTGCAGATATTCGGAGATCAGACCCGGATCGTCAGCGCACGCGTAGCTGAAGTACTCCACACCCATCATTCCGCGAATCGCGTCGAGCCCCGTTCCGCTCTGCCTCAGGCAGCAGACGACGTGATCCTCACTCATCCAACTGTAAAGCTTTTCAAAGCGCCGCCTGCTGTTCTCGGCCTCCGCCTCGAGATCCGTTGTCTCCCGCCATTTTTGCAGACGGACCAGTTCGTCCTTCACCCAGTCAACGGCCCCCTTATATGATTTCGTCGTGTGTAGAAGATACGTCAGACTGGCAAAACGGGCGTACTCGAGCAGAACCGGATCGTCCGTGAAATCCTCGGGCGGCTTGCTGGGGCCGCGGCCGACGCCCCGTGCCATGTCCAGCATGCAGTCAACGGCCTTTGCGTGCACCTTGGCACCCTCCTCGCCGTAAGGAGCATAAACACCGGTGAAATACTCGATGCAGTCATCATTGAGCATGAGGTCATAGAGCGGGACCCGGTCCGTCTCCTGGTGGTCGAAGGCCGCAAGGACCCGCTCTCGTTTAGTCATTCTGGCCATTGGGATTCTTCAGAGAACCGTCTCCTCCTTCTCACTGTCGTCCCCTTTGCGAAGTTCCAAATCGCCGCTTGGAATGCTGGCGGGTAATACTACCTACTCAAGAAGATCCCAGCCAATCTTCTACCATCAACTCGGGCACCTTGCGGAAATCTGAGAGATTCCGGGAGAGCAGCAAAGCACTCGCTACCTTGGCAATGCTGGCTATTTTCAAGTCCATTGACCCAACACGGATTCCAAGTTTCTGTAAACGAGTGAATTCTTCAGCAGCAGCTTCATCAAGGACGAGTATCTCCCACGAGGAGTAGAACTGAAAGAGATGCGCCAAGCGACGGTAAGGTACAATCTGCTGCAATGGCTTACGCATCCTGCGGATGTCAGCCAACCATCCCCTCATGTGCTCCTCAACCGTGATGATAGTCGTGGCTGCAGCGTCACCGGCATCCTTAAGCTTTTCTTCAAGTCGTCTTGCAGCCTCTGAATTGCGATACTGGAATGCATTCACGTGGTCGGTATTCAGGATGATCATGGCTTTGACAGTTCCCTGTCCTTTTGGCGGAATTCCCTTCCCAGCCGATGCACTTCCTGGATACCTGGATCGTCATCGAACATTCCTGCCGTCTTCAGCCAGGCATCGCTGGGCGGCTTGCCGACCAGGACCTGTTTAATCTCTTTAAGCTCCTTCTCCAGTGCATCCACACGTTTTGCCAGCGTTTGGTCAGTCATGGTTGGTTCTCCGAGTCTGACTTGGCGAACATTCGCGGTCTGCTAATTCTATGGCAATGCGTTCAATTATCACATGGCGACTCAATACGGGCAATACGGGACGGTGTTCAGCCGGGATCCAGAAGCATCTCTTGTTGAAGGCAGATTCTCTCTGAGTCTCGAGGCATACGCCTCCGGAGCCTACCTGCTGAAATGAGCCTCTTGTCCCTGTCCTGTCCCCCCGAAAAAACACAGGCAGCCCGCATGTGAACCCTTGGACTGACGCTTTCAGGCGTTGTCTTCGTCGCAGCGGAGAACGGAGGGTCAAGCCGTCGCGCCAATTTCCGCTATGACAATCCTAATTCCCATAGATTTCGACCTCTGTCACTCGCGGCTTCATGTCGGTGTATGGGGTCTTGTCTTCGAGTCTGAAGCCGTTGTTCAGACCGGTGATAAACAGGCGGATCCTGGCGGTTCTTACTGGCTTGAATTCGATGTGGAAAACCCAAGACTCTTCCGAGTCTTTTACGGATGCAACTGTCATCCATTTCTCGCCATCGTCCTTCACTTGAACTTCAAAGGATCGCAGCCCGGGCATGCCGCAAATG
>JASLXP010001225.1 GCA_030740295.1 Planctomycetota bacterium | reverse complement strand
GTAAATCTGGGCCAGGCCCTCGACAGCGCCGGCGGAGCCCAGCCGGTAAAGCGCGAGGCAGCATTCCGCGGCAGTGTCCGCGTTGTCACCGGCGAAGGCTTCCGGATCGACTCGAGTCGGATGTTCCCGGGACATGGATCGCTGCATGGCCTCTTTGTACGCCCGCTTGAGGGGAGCTATCGCCTTCGGGTTCTTCGACAGCCCAAGACCGCGTGATGCGCCACTTGCAAGTTCCATCTTTGACAGCGCGTTCTGAAGATTTTCCATGCCATCTTTGTGAGCCGTGGCTCCCAGGAGCACGAGTGCTGCCTTTCGATGGGAAACGTTAACGACGGCACCGGAAAGGAAATCGATAAGCGGTGCCGACCAGTCGCTTTGGGCAAAGGGGAACATTGCTTCAAACAGCGCGGGTAATTCTTCTCCTGCAAAGCGGTCAGGATTCTCTTTCCACGCGTCAAAGAAATCTTTCGCAGTCGCTGAGGTCATGTTCTCGCACAACTGACGGAGAGCGGCAGCGTCCTTCCTCTCTCCGGTCAGGATCTCCAGATAGTCGGCACCTGGAGGGACGCTCACTGCCTTTGCAGCAGCTTTCTCAGAGTGCAACGGGCGCCCCTTCGCGGCCCATTCGACTGCCTGGCCGAGTAGCTTTGGCCAGCCGCGCCATTCCCAGAACGGAAGACCATCTGCCTTTGGCTCGCCATTCACGGTCAGGGCAAACGCCATCACCCTCCCCCGGCCGAAAGCCCACGACACAACAACAGGATGTTCTCCGGCCGTGATGTGGACAGTTGCCTGCGGTTTGGCCTTCACCTTGTGGATATGGAAAGCGCCGGGCCGAGCGGAGAAATCGCAGCCCTTCATCCAATCGGTCGTGGCCGCAGGTTTCAAGACCCAGCCCTTCTGCGATGCGGCGATGGCGCCCCTTTCGTCAAACTTGACGGGTAGCATTTCTGCGAGGGGCGTTCCGTGATACCCACCCCTGCCGAAAGCCCAGTAGCCACCCAGGACTACCAACCCGCCTCCGGCTTCAACGAACTGCCGAATGGCCAACAGGTGTCCGTCTCCGATGGCGGGAGCGTCCACATTGCTCAGCACAATGACCGAGTATTCGCGGTATGCCTCGTGAGAAAGCATCCCCCTCACACCTTTGGTCGCGCGATACGCTCCTGCGCAAGGCATGCCGACGGGCCGAACCGATTCCCGCAATCGAAAGGTATCTGTCCAAAGTCCCTCGATGACGAATGCCCTGGGGAGAAACGAGGGCACCCACTGCCAGTCAACGGTGGGTTCTGCTTCTTCGGCCCACGAGAAGCTGCTCTGTACGACCAACACAGTCATCAGTACCAGGAGTTTCATCCGCGGCACTCTCTTTGGCTGCGATCGAAGGTCTGCCTTACAGCCATCTGCCTTCATGGTTTTCGTCCCCCTTCCGGCGCGGCCTCGTTCCAGACGAGGATGCTCCACAAGCGGTGCTCCGGGATCGTGACGCGATAGATCCCGCCTTCACGTCGGACAGGAAGTCTGTCGGCGCGAGATAGCGGTTCTGCGCTCAGGAGCCAGACCACTGGTGCGCGTTCACATGCTTTGGTTACGACCACCGACTTCCGCCACTCCGGCAACAGAAGAGGTCTCTCCGGTACGACTCTGTCCGAACGGGGGCGGGAGATGAGGTGGACGACCGTCTGTTTCAGCCCGGCATTGAGATCGCGGGTCCGAACGAATCGCTTCCAGAGAAGACCGGCATCGTCGGTAACATGTATGCCAGACTCTTCGGGAGTTACCGGTCTGAGATTCAAGTCCCAGCAGAACTCCCCGTATCGCGTCATGAATCTCGAGTAGGCGCCCAGGCCGGGCGACACGGAAGCGTAACCATAGGGATGAGAACCTGTCGCAAAAACAAAGACGTTCATGAAAGTAACGGATGCTCGTCGTCCCAGAGCTTTGTCCAGGGACTGCGTGCCGTGATGGCCGCCGGCCTGCCGCGCGTACTCCACCTGGGTGAGCAAGTTCCCGATAAGGGATGACCAACTGCCGGACTTTCGGAGGCGTTCCTGGTTCACCTGACTGCCTCCTGCACAATAGCTGCGAAAATAGTCAAAGCCGAACATGCCTTTTGAGGCAACGGGCTCTGTGCTGGTGAGCAATTCATAGTTACTGGAGATGGCGAAGTTGGGGCCGAGCTCCGTTCGGAAGCGATGTTTCATGTAACGCATGTTCCGAATCGAAATCGCCGAGCCAGTCCATTTGCCATCTTTCTTTGAATAGTATTCCGGAACGAGTTCCTTCATGAGGTCGGTCATACCCAGTTCATCGATTTCTCTGTGGACGACCTCCGATCGCATCGGCCCCCACGTGGGCCGGCCATCGAAACGGACCCCTTCCCAGCCGAAACGCTTCGCCGAACGAATGACCTCATCCGCGCCGAGAACAGCAGTCTTCAGGTATCCCCGGTGCAGGGAGACGCGCTGCCAGATGTCAGCCTGGTAATCCCACAACGCCGGGTCGCTCATCTTCGCCGGGTAGAGCCGAAAATCTTCGATATCGAAATTGGCGTTGAGACCGACCTTTGAGGGCGTCAGCAGTAAAGGGTGGCGCCGCGCCCATTCGAGCCCGGAAGGCCCACTGGCCGTGGGGAACAGGTAAGAAATCATTTTGATCCCGTGGGAATGGCTCCGAGATATCCACTCCCGCAGGCCCTTCATACTGTTGTGGAAATTGTTCTGCCCTGCCCACCAGTGCTCACCCGTGGGATTCAAATCCGTCCAACTGCTCGGTTGCCACGAGAAGGCCTCCTCAACGTTTACATAATTCCTGCGATTGGACTCCACGTGCGGCGCCAACTCGTACTCGATTCCGTGCCACGAGAGGAAGCCGCTGCCTTGAATCGCCGTTTTCCATATCGGGCTGCTGACACTGAATGTATCCGATCGAGAGTGGATGACTTTGCCGTCGACCAGGACCTCGACACGCGCCTCGTGGCCGAATTCGAGTTTCGTCGAGGTCCATTCAAACCGTGCGGCCGATTTGCCCTTCGCGGGAATCGTGACTTCCGTTTCCTCGGCCGCGAGAATCTCGGTAAGACCCGCAAGCATGGTGAACCGCAGGACTGCTTTCGACGGCCGGTTCCTAAAGTTGCGTACGGTCGCCGACACCGCGTTGGACTCACCAGGATAGACGTGCACTTTGTCAGGGCGGACGTCCTCCACCATCACGGTCTGCGAGACAGGCGAGATGCTGATCTGGTCAATGATGTATGCGGGGTACCGGACAGAGTGGGCGGGCACGGCGGACCGAGCGTCAAGCTCATCAAGGAACTCATCGCCCTCGTTTTCATCGACCGGTTTGATCTGAAGACGCGTGTCGGGCTTCACCACCGGGGACTTCAGCGGCCACATGGGTGCGGGCCGCTGTTCAGCCGCAGGGGGCAGAATCTGCCACACAAACCAGGCAACCAAGTCTGTGGCCTGAGACAGAATCAGTTCCTTTTTGATGAGCGTGTAGTTGGACTTGCGGCTGTCGATCCTGTGCCAGGAGAGCGGAGCCCTTTGAGACACTCCTTCTCCTTCGATCAGCATGGCGCAATCGAGGCGGTCTAAGTCGCCGCCGACGGGAAATCGAGTCCGAACCTGAACGCCAATCCTGTAGAGGCCAGGCGAAAATCGTGCATCAGACAAGCGCCATGGACCGACACGCCCGCTGCCCCCGTCACCTATTTCAACAGCCACACTCCTGCCCTGGCTGGCGGCCGGGTCAGAAACCAGCGCGCTTCCCTTGCCCGCGTAACCACATTCGATGGTGCCCGCGGTTGCATGGTGTGGCACAAAGCAGCATGCAAGGAGGAGAAGCACACTGCAGGTATCGGATTCTGTGCTATCTGTGGTCATGGTTTACAGAACCACAAGCTGTCTCAGGGCCACAAGCGGTCTCAGCGCTTTCCCACGCAGCAACTCCATATGGTTGCCGAGCATGTTCGCGATCGCACGAGTGCCGGGCAAAGCAGA
Source organism: Planctomycetota bacterium (assembly GCA_030740295.1). Next base: position 17,830 of record JASLXP010001225.1, on the reverse strand, counting down.
CAGAATAAAAGTGCCGAGCAGAAGGATTTGCAGTGAATTTCTGCCAGGCATGATTGTTCCCGCTTGATGATGAGATCTTCTGTTGCCAGAGGACTCTACGATCTGTCCCGGGCTCCGCTGCCTGGTGCCCACTACCCATCAGCGCCTCCGGGCCTCAGCAGCAGTTCCTTTCCAATGGGGATGAACCGCGAGGCCACATGAATCAAAGAGGCCGCTGTCAGGTCAGGCACGCCGTAGACTTCGACCGTGACCTGATAGTCATTGCGGATCTTGTTGACCAGAAGATCGAAATCGCCGTCACCCGAGGCCAATACCACGACGTCTGCCTCTTTGGAATATTCCATCACATCCAGGGCGATGCCCACATCCCAGTCCCCTTTCGCTGAGCCATCCCGCCTTCGAATGAACTGCTTCAGCTTTACTTCGAATCCAATTCCCCGGAGGATGTTTTGAAATTGCCTCTGCTTTTCATCACCCCTGTCGATGGCGTACGCGAAGGCCTTCACGACCTCTCGATTGGCCGTCGCCCGGGCCCAAAACGTGTTGTAGTCAAAATGGCAGCCGTACTTTTCCCTCACGGTGTAATAGATGTTCTGAACGTCCACGAACAAGATGACTTTTTGCATGGATAGAGTTGGTGAATATTTGTCTGGGTCTGAGCCGACTGCACGGATTCAAATCTCGGCGTGGATCCCGAGCATATTGCCTTGGATCACCGAAGTAAACAGTTCGGTGGCCACGGGCTGGTCCTTTTCTGATTCGTGCCACGCACAAAATGTGATTGCTTCAGTACTCTGTCATCTGCTTCAATGAAGAGTGCCTGTGAGTCTTTGGGTACGGCCAGGCCCGGCCTCCGAATGACAGCCACCTCTGGCAGTACCCACTGCCAGTATGACAGCCGATGTGGGCTGGTCCTGGTTCTCTCGAAATCCTAAAGCACTGAAAACCTTAGGTTTAGGCGCGGCGTCATGCGATCTGATCCCTTGGCACATGTTTTGATAACCGCAGAGGCTTCGGCCAAATGGGCAGTGGTCGGGCCACTAAAAAAGACAAGAGTTTCCATTCAATTATCTCGCGACTGAAGCCGAGCGGGCTTCCGAACAACCAAACGGAGGAGAGTTATGGCCAAGCAACTTGGTTACGACGCCGAGGCATTCGATTCCATCAAGACTGGCATGACCGTCCTGGCGAAAGCAGTCAAGAGCACCCTCGGCCCCAAAGGCCGCAATGCTGTGCTCGACAAAGGCTGGGGCAGCCCCAACATTACCAAAGACGGCGTCACCGTTGCGGAAGAGATCGAGCTCGAAGATTCATTCCAGAACATGGCCGTGCAACTGGTCAAACAGGCGGCCTCCAAGACCAGCGATGTTGCCGGCGATGGGACAACTACCGCGACCGTGTTGACCGAAGCCATTTTTCAGGAAGGGCTGAAGCTCGTCACTGCCGGCGCAAATTCCATGGACCTCGTCCGGGGAGTGCGCAAAGCCGCTGAAGCTGTGGCTGCAGACCTCCAGACCATGAAACGTGACGTCACCGGTAAAAAAGAGATCTCGCACGTGGGCGCGATTGCTTCTAATAACGATTCTGAAATCGGAAAGATGCTCGCCGAAGCCATGGACAAGGTCGGCAACGACGGGGTCATCACTGTCGAAGAGAGCAAAGGTCTCGATACAAATGTTGAAGTGGTCGAGGGAATGCAGTTCGACCGCGGTTATCTCTCACCGCATTTCGTTACGGACCAAGACACCATGAAGTGCGAGCTCAGCGATTGCTTCATCCTGGTCCACGAAGAGAAGATCTCGAATATTCAGGACCTCGTCCCGCTGCTCGAGGCGATTGCCCAGGCCAAGAAGCCGCTGCTGGTCATTGCTGAAGATGTCGAGGGTGAAGCCCTGGCCACGCTGGTTGTGAATAAGATTCGCGGCATCGTGGAAGTGGCCGCAGTCAAGGCACCGGGCTACGGAGATCGCCGCAAAGCAATGCTGGGTGACATCTCCATCCTCACTGGCGCAAATGCCATTCTGAAGGACAGCGGATTTAACATCCAGACCATCCAGCTCGAGGATCTCGGTCAGGCCAGACGTGTCATTATCGATGCCGATACCGCGGTCATCGTCGATGGCGCAGGTGATAGCGATGCACTCGCCGGTCGCATCCGTTCCATCCGTGACGAGATCGATATTACCACTTCCGACTACGATCGTGAGAAACTCCAGGAACGCCTCGCCAAGCTCTCCGGCGGTGTGGCTCAGGTTAATGTCGGCGCGCCAACCGAAGCCGATATGAAAGAGAAGAAGGCACGTATCGAAGACGCGCTCCACGCCACCCGTGCAGCCGTTCAGGAAGGCATTCTTCCCGGCGGCGGAGTCGCCCTTCTTCGGGCCTCTCAGGTCATCGACGAATTAAAGCTCAAAGGTGACCAGGCCCTCGGTGCGACCATCCTGAAAAGGGCACTGCAGGCCCCGATTCGTTCCATTGCTGAGAATGCCGGCGCTGACGGTTCCATCGTCGTTCACAAGGTGATGAACGAAGAAGGTGGATTCGGCTTCAACGCGCTTACCGATACCTATGAAGATCTGTTCGAGGCCGGCGTCATCGACCCGACGAAGGTTGTTCGTGTCGCCCTCGAAAACGCGACCAGTGTTGCGACCGTCCTTCTCACCACGGGCTGCATGGTCAGTGAGATTCCTGTGGAAGAAGCCGAGGACCATCACCACCACGATCATGATGACATGGGAGGTATGGGTGGAATGGGAGACATGGGTGGAATGGGAGGAATGGGAGGAATGGGTGGCGGCATGCCCGGAATGGGAGGCATGGGCGGCGGCATGCCCGGAATGGGAGGCATGGGCGGCGGCATGCCTGGAATGGGCGGTATGCCTGGAATGATGTAATTATTTTTTCAAACCAACGTTTTCTTCTTGTCCACCAATTTACGAGGAGAGGAGCATAATCATGGCTAATGTCGAACCTTTGGATGACAGAATTATCATCAAGCAGATTGACGCTGAAGACACGACCGCGGGCGGGATAGTCCTGCCCGATTCAGCAAAGGAGAAGCCTCAGCAGGCCGAAATCGTCGCAGTAGGCAATGGCCGGCTTTCTGATGAAGGAAACCGCATTCCGGTCCAGGTCAATGTCGGTGACGTAGTGATTTTCGGTAAGTATTCGGGGGACGAGATCAAGGTGAGCGGCGATGATCTGAAGATCATCCGTGAGAGCGACATCCTTGCCATCGTTGAATAATCCATGCATCCGGCATTGCCGGGCCACAAGAACAGGAGATTTGTGTTATGCCAGCCAAGCAGTTGTTTTTCAGCGAAGACGCACGCCGTAAGATCCAGGCCGGAATGGCCAAACTCGCCGGCGCAGTCAAGGTGACCCTCGGCCCCACAGGCCGCCTCGTCGTGCTTGAAAAGAGCTACGGCTCTCCGGTGATCACCAAAGACGGCGTCACCGTTTCAAAGGAAGTGGAGCTTCCCGACCCGTTCGAAAACATGGGCGCAAAGCTCGTGAATGAAGTGGCCTCCAAGACGAACGACGTCGCCGGAGACGGAACGACCACCGCCACCGTTTTCGCCGAGGCAATCGTTGACGCAGGCATGAAGCACGTGGCTGCAGGCGCCGATCCAATGGCCATCCGACGTGGGATGGAAAAGGCATTGAAGGCTGCCGTGGACCAGTTGGGCGAAGTCAGCGAGAAGGTTCAGGGCAAAAAACAGATCGCCCAGGTCGGCACTATCGCCGCGAATGGCGATGCGGAGGTCGGCAAGATGCTCGCCGATGCCATGGAAAAGGTCGGCAAAGACGGTGTCGTTACTGTGGAGGAGGGGGACAGCATCGAAAGCAGTCTGGACGTGGTCAAGGGAATGCGTTTCGACAAAGGATACATTTCGCCTTATTTCATCACCCGCCCGGAATCGATGGATGTTGATCTGGAAGATCCCTACATCCTGATCCATGAGAAGAAGATTTCCAACCTCATGGAGATCGTACCGCTGCTGGAGAAGGTAGTTCAGCAGGGCAGACCGCTCCTCATCATCGCCGAAGATGTCGATGGTGAAGCTCTCGCCGGACTCGTGGTGAACAAGCTCCGTGGCACCTTCCGCTGCTGCGCAGTGAAAGCGCCAGGATTTGGTGACCGCCGAAAAGCCATGCTTGGCGACCTGGCCGTCCTGACCGGCTCACGTGTGATTTCAGAAGATCTTGGGATTAAACTCGAGAGTCTGACTCTGGACGATCTCGGAACCGCCAAACGGATTCACATCGACAAGGACAACACCACCATTGTTAGAGGTAAAGGCAAAAAGGACGACCTCGAATCCCGGGCGACTCAGATTCGTCAGCAGATAGAGGCGACCACCTCAGACTACGATCGCGAGAAGCTGCAGGAACGCCTTGCCCGTCTCACCGGTGGAATCGCTGTCATCAATGTGGGCGCTTCCACGGAGGTCGAAATGAAAGAGCGCAAGGCGCGCGTTGAAGACGCACTCAACGCAACCAAGGCCGCGGCTGAAGAAGGTGTCATCGCCGGAGGCGGGGTAACGGCCCTCGCAATGATCGATTCGATTGATGCGATCCGCAAAGGCGTGAAAGGCGACGAAAAAATCGGGGTCGACATTGTCACTAAAGCACTCGAATCCCCCATTCGTCAGATCGCCGAAAACACGGGGCATGACGCTTCTGTCGTTGTCGAGCTGACGAAAGAGCAAGAGGCAGGTTGGGGATTCGATGGAAATACTGGCGAGTATGTTGACATGTTCAAAGCCGGCATCATCGACCCGGCTAAGGTTCTCCGAGCCGCTCTGCAGAATGCCGTCAGCATCGGTGGCCTGTTCCTCACCACAGAAACTCTGGTGACCAAGAACGAAGATGATGAGCCCATTGCCGGCTCCACGCACTGAGCCTGAATCGCCGTAGGAAATTAGGCTGCCGAGCCCGTCATCAGACAGGCTTGGCAGTTTTCGTTTCCGAAGGACATATCAGGACCGAGGTGTATCTTTTCTGGCCGTTCCGAGTGCCCTTTGACACCTTACATGGGTTTTGATATGTTTCGCTGCTTATGGCGTAAACAGTTGCTACACTGCATTTTCGGACAGAACAGCCCACCTCGTAGATGAATTTCTCCCACGTCGGACCTCGTCTGAGATCATTCTCTCCCATCCTGCTCTGTGGGGCTCTGCTGTTCGCGGAGGGCGATCCTAAAGCGCTGGTTCGGGACTTGATCGGCAACATTGAAGACCCCGCCAGGGGGATGCTTCTGGCCCGGGGGAGTGTTGAAAGGGTCCGTGCCGCGGGGTTGCCAACGTTGACCTATCTGGTCCGAGAGCTCTCAAAGACCAAGAATGTACAGGTCCGCTTACGCCTCCTCACTGTGGTGCATGCGGTGATTTCAGAGGCGGCCGCGGCATCGGCAACGAAGAAAATCAAGCTGTCTGATGAGATCTTTCAAGTCCTCGACGGCCTGGTTGCCAAAAAAGATGAGAGCTTCGTGACCCGATACTGGGTGACCAAATCTTTTCGCCATGTCAGCAACAAAAAGATGGTCGAGACACTTTCAAAAGTTCTCCAAGAAGACGAAGTTAAGGAGACCCTCCAAATTATGGCAATCAGAGCTATCGGTACCGAAAGAAGCGGGGATGACATCCTGGTGAAATATGCACAAAGCTATAGCTTCCGCTTGAGGGAAGCCGTATGCGACTCACTGAAGGGAGCAAAGACTAAACAGATTCTCGGCGTCTACTTCCAGGGCCTGATCGATTCAAACGTTCTTGTCAGGCAGGCAGCGATTCAGGCGTTGATCGTCCACACCGGCGACCCCAAGGGTTACAACCCTCAAGCCCTGCCGGATATCAATGAAAACTGGCCGCCAATTAAACGATGGTACGAATGGATGCAGAACGAGAGGCTTCACTGGAAGCCGGAAGATCAGGTCCAGTTCTTCAATTGTCCGGTACCCGAAATACGAAGAAAGGTGTGTAAATCTTTTGCTGGAGCTGATAGGCCGGAGGTCCTCTTCACGCTGTTCACGGCATTGCTTGATAGAGACGAATATGTACGTGAAGAGGCCGTGAGTATCCTTGAAAGCCGAGAGAACGCCCCGCCCAGGCATGACATTCGTGCCGCTCCGGAAAAAAGACGACCCACTGAAATTGCGTGGGCAAAGTACGTTCAGAAGGAAGTCAAGAAATGGGATTGGGTGCCCCAGGCCAGGCGGTCGTCCTCATCTGCAAAGACAGTGATTTGTGAAGCCCTGGGAGGGCTCAAGCAGAAGCGAGTCGCCCGCTTCCTCTATTACATGATTCTGGATAGTGATGTTGATGTGCGGACCGCCGCGATAAACGGACTGAATCGGTACCGGCCTGCTGACAGCGGGTTCAGCTTCAATCCCGAGGGCACGGATCGCGAGCGCCGCAACGCGCTTGGACCGGTCCACGAGTGGTTGAAAGAGAATCAGAAGAACTTCGCGGATCCCTAATCCTGCGATATGGGAATGACAAACTCACATGGCGGATAAGCGAGATTTTTACGAAGTACTGGGAGTCAGAAAAGACTCTTCGGAAAGCGAAGTCAAATCCTCCTATCGCAAACTCGCGATGAGGTATCACCCGGACCGAAATCCGGGGGACGCAGAAGCCGAAGAGAAATTTAAGGAGGCGGCAGAGGCATACGAAGTCCTCAGCGACCCCGAGAAACGCGCACGTTACGACCAATACGGTCATGAGGGGCTGCGCGGAAACTCCGGTGGGTTCCACGATATCAGTGATATTTTCTCCGCGTTTGGTGACGTCTTCGGCGGGGGCGGCATTTTCGGGGATCTGTTTGGCGGAGGTGGAGGGGGCAGGGGGGCAAGCCTCAGGCTCGAGGTGGCCATCGAATTTGAAGAGGCCGTATTTGGCATCGAAAAGACTGTCGAAATTACGCGCCACGAACCTTGCGATACCTGCGAAGGAACAGGCTGCAAACCCGGAACAAGGCCCAGAAAATGCAGTACCTGCGGGGGGGCAGGAAGAGTTCGCCAGGTCCAGGCCATATTCCAGATTCAGACCACGTGCCCAGCGTGCCAGGGCTCGGGCGAGTACATTAAAGACCCATGCCTCCGTTGCGATGGAGCGGGCCTATCGCCCAAACGACGCAAGATCGAAGTGGGCATACCTGCCGGCATCGAAGACGGAACAAGATTGAGGGTATCCGGCCAGGGCGAAGTGGGTGCGAACGGGCGTGCGGGAGATCTTTACTGCTTTATCTCTGTTCGAGAGCATTCTCTTTTCCAGAGACATGGCGATCATGTGCTGATTGACGTGCCCATCTCATACCCGCAGGCCGCTCTCGGTACGGACCTCGAAGTGCCCGGCCTCGGAGGCAAGACCCACCAACTCGAAGTGCCGAAAGGATCGCAAAGCGGAGACATCCTTCAAATCAGAGGGGAAGGCGTCCCGAGAATGAACTCCTATGGTCGCGGTGACCACCTCGTCCGCATCATCATAGAAGTCCCGAAGAAACTGACGCCTGAACAGGAAGAACTCCTCCGCCAGCTCGCAGAAATCGAAGAGACGAATGTCGCCCCCGAAAGAAAAAGTTTTCTGGATAAAGTAAAAGAATATTTCGCACTTGAAGAAAGTTGATCAAAGTTATGGACACACCGGACGCCCCAACAGCTCAGGAAGAACCAGACCAGGAAGAACAGGTCGCCGAGTCTTCGGTAGAAGAAGTCACTGAAGAAGCGGATGACACCGAGGAAGGTACCTGCACTGACGTTGCCGACGAAATGCCTCCGACCCCTGAAGAGGTCAGTGAGCTCCGCCAGAAGGCGTCCGAACGGGACGACTACCTGAGTGAATTTCAGCGGGCCCGAGCGGATTACCAGAATCTTCATCGACGTACCCAGCGCGACCGGTCAACCTTTCGCCAGCAGGGCATCGAAGATCTCTGCCAGGAGTTCTTCGTCGCACTGGACCAGCTCGACCTGGCGATCCAGTCCGCTGAGACCAGTAAAGAAGTCGATGCGCTTGCTCAGGGCATCACCATGGTCCGCACCACATTCCAATCGGCCATGCAGCGATTCGACATCGAGCCGATCCTCACACAGGACCAGCAGTTCGACCCGAATCTGCATGACGCGGTCTCGACTGTTGAGAATCCAGAATTGCCCGACCTTACAATTCTGGCTGAAGTGAGAAAAGGGTACAAAATGGGCGACAAGATATTGAGGCCATCGCAGGTGATGGTTTCCAAACAGCCTGAAACCGAGGCGGCAGAATAGAGCAATACCGAAGAATTAAGGAGACTGAAGATGCCAACCTACGATTACGAATGCCAGATAGAAGAATGCGGTCACACCTTCGAAGCCTTCCAGTCCATCAGCGCCCGACCTCTCCGCAAGTGCCCCGAGTGCGGCGGAAAGGTGAAGCGTCTCATCGGCGCCGGCGCCGGTCTGATTTTCAAGGGCTCCGGTTTCTACATCACCGATTACCGCAGCAAGGAATACACAGAAAAAGCCAACGCGGATAAACCCTCCTCGGATTCGAGTTCCAGCGATTCCAAATCAGATTCGTCCGACTCCCAATCCGATTCACAAAAGTCCGATTCGAAAAAGTCTGATACCGGCAAAAAGGACTCGGGCAAAAAAGCAAAAGCAAAATCGTAGCTGCACGCGCCCTGCACGCTTGCAGAGCCCATTGGCGTCTTGTAGTGCACGCTTTAGCGTGTTCTGTCGCCGTCGGAAACACGCTAACTAAAGCGGGCACTACAGACTGCTTTGCGAAATGTGAGGATTCCTTCGTGCAGATTTTCACACACGTTATTTGAGAGAAGAGGGCTCTTTTACGAAGGAGTCTGGCAGCCTGCTGCTGGGTCACCCGAACAACCTGACCTCATGCAAGATTCCGAAACAAAGGTCATCGACTGCCCGGTCTGCGATCGCTCAGTCTCCTTCAGACGTTTCTCCGACGCGCCCTTCTTCCCATTCTGCAGCCGCAAATGCAAGCTCGTAGATCTCGGGCGATGGTTTAACGAGGAATACAGCATCGAACGAGATCTAGATATTTCAGATTTCGACGATGCCGGTTTCGCGGATGGCCACGAAGCTCGACCAGATTGGTAACGATCCGTTTCTGTGGCGGAAGAGATCTTTACCACAGGCTTCTGTTGATGACGCTAACGGCTGGATGGTGCCTCTACCGTAACTGGGCGAAGGACGGAGCCCACGATTCTGCTATGTCGCCGCCGGTGATACAGGCTTTGAAAAACACCGGATAGCCTTTAGGTGTGAAACTGCCTGCGCCGGGGCCAAGGGTGACTTCCCCAATCCAGACCTTGCCAGTCTTCCCGGAACGTCGGAGTTGGACGTAAGGCTGACCGTTGATGGAAAGTGGGCGATAGTTGGAATCAACGAATACCTCAACGATGGCGTCCGTGGCGGGCCTTAGCAGATGCAGCTCGAAACGGAGCGCGTCACCTTGCTGCAGAGCTTCGCCCAGAGGTGTGCCGTCGGCGCGGGTGACCGCCAGACCATTCTGTGGATCGCGGACCAGCCGGAGCCAGTCAAACGTGAACTCCGGCCCGGGGGCGATGGTATCGTCCGGCTGCTTGCTGGAGCCGGCGCAACTGATCGTGATGAAACAGGTCTTATCCTTCCCGGTACGGTAGTTGGGATGCAGGCCGTGCGTGTCGACCGTATAAATGCCCGGCCGCGCCGTGTTGATGCAGCGGCGATACTCTTTCGAGCCGGACGAACTGCCAAAACCGACGTACGTGAATCGATATCCCTTGCCTCTGATGCCGGACAGCTTTACCTGAAAAAATCGGTAAGCGGGGTCGTACGGGAAGATGTGCGTCATGCCCGCGTAGCCTTTCGCTGAGATGCTGGACGTGGTGATTCCTCCACCGGCTCGCGGCCTGGCCCGGAACGATCGTTCGTTCAGGACCCATTTCGTGTCTTTGCCCTTCCAATAGTATTTCGGTGCCGTCTCAAACTTCGCGAAGTCGTCGGCCCAGAGCACATTGGGCTTGCCCGTTTCAGCGAACAGGACTTTGCTCCCGGTCTTAGAGCTCGACATCACCAGCTCGATCGGTGTGGCCGGGCCTTCACCGGGCTCGGTGTAGGCTTCGATTTCGGATGCCTGCGGCGCGCCGTCGCGAACGGCCGTTGCGGTGAGGCGCAGCTTGAGGCAGTCGACAGGCGGGCGGAACCTGTGGATGACAACTTTCTTATTGTTCCCATTGACCTTTGCCCGCCGCTTCGTGCCGTCTGCCGCGAGAAAATCCAGTTGGTAGTCGCGAAGGTTAGGAGTGTGGATGACTAGCCGACCGATTTGGGCGGACGATTTCAGGGTCATCTCAACCCAGGCAGATTTTTTGTCCCAGGCGTAGGCGTTCCAGCCCTTGTCGTCTGTGATGCCGTTGACAGCGTAGTAGTAAAACTGGTGAAACCAGGGGGCATAGAAGCCTTTCGATGCGCGCACCTTTGTGCCGCGTGTCCAGTGCAGAAGATTGCCGGGCTCGGCGAGGGCTTCCTTTCTGCGGGCAAGCTCGTCGGCGATGGTCTTGATCGTCGGGAGATCGCGAGCCTTGGGATCATCCGTGTAGATGTGTACGTCGCCCTCCTTGAAGTGATCGGCGAACGTGCCCCTTTTCACATCGACGTCGCGGCCTTCGGACATGACGTAAAGTCTCTTCATGGCCATGAGTGGTTCCCAGCGAACGGTAACTTCTCGGGCGCCCGGTTTGTGGTGCACGAGGATCAGGTAAACGTGCCCGCCTGCGGCCCGCGCCCGCACTGCGATATCGTCTGCTCCCTCGATGGATGGTTCTGTCTCCGGCCGCGGCGACAGAATGGCTTTCTCCAGGAAGCGCAGCTCCCTCCAGACGTAGGGCAGCCCGTAGCGATATTCGGGCTCAACCATGAAGAAAGCTGAGGTATAAGCCGTGAAGCCTTTGGCGCCGTAGGCCAGAGCCGCGAAATATTGATTGCGAAAAACGCGATACGGATAGGCCGGCCCGCTGCCGTAATCAAGCGTGAAGTGAGCCTGTCTTGAAGCATGCCAGAGCGTGACGTAAGTCGCCTTCCCCGGCCCGGCCACTTCGTTGACCCGCTTCATGAAGTTGGGCACGTAGTCCCAGTTCGAGGAGTAGGGATCGGGGTCGAGAACGTCCGCGCACTTGTAGCCGTGGGTCACAATGCCGTCGAGCGTGTCGTTCGTGATGAAGACGGGATGGTACGGGTCCAGCTCACGCAGGTATTGGTAGTAGTTCTCCAGGTAAGCGGATGGAATGTCATGAATCTCCGGCTCGTCGGCGATGTAGTAGCCGAGGAGTCCAGGTTCGCCCTTGGCCGAATCGACCAGTTCCTTCGCCAGGCGCTTCAGATCGTCGCTCGGTTCCGTGAGCTTATGCTGTTCGGACGACACCTTGCGCAAGTGTTCGTTCTTCTTCTGCCAGAGTTTGAAACTGTATTGGAGCCGGCCGTTCTCGACGGTCACGACGGAATAGATGCCGTTCTTCTCGAAGGCGTTCCGGATGGGGGATGCGTCGGGAGGATAGATGACGACAGGGGTCTGGATGTTCTGCAAAGCGACCACCTCGGCCCGCGGGTCTTCCAGGGGAACTGAGCCGTACCAGCCAATGGCAAACAGCGGTTTACCATTCACGAGAAGATTGCGATTTTCGTCGATGCGAACTTCGTTGCCCGACCGCGGCACGGGCAGCTTCCGAATGATGATCTCATTCTCGGCAGCATTGCCGCCGCCGGGCTTTTTCGCCGATGCCTTCAGGGTGTAGTTTCCGACCGGAATGTTCCCAGCCGCCAGTCTGATGGACTCCTCGATTTTCCGGACGGAGATGCTTCCTTTCGTGAGGACGTCGCCCTTCTGATTCCGGAGAGCATAGCTGAGCGATTCCGCTGCCTGCTGGACATCCGCGGCGAGACTCACCCGAAAGACAATTTCTTTCAACTCCTCGGAGGCATAGATGTTGTTGCGGTAGCAGGGCTGCAGAAGGCGAATGGTGATGGGACGGTATTCCGTAGACAGATGCTTCACCACGGCCTTGAGCAGCCGGCCTGTTCCGGCCTCACGGACAGCAAAAACCACGTGCGTCTTCGGCGCGCTGCCTCGAAAACGGAGAGGAGGAAGATCGAAGGCCGTCACTTTTCCTCCTGCCAGATTCTCTGCCGCGCATTGGACGAGGGTATCCCGGTTCTTGAAAAGAGCGGCGGAAGCGATTATCCGGCGATCTGTTCCCGTTTCGTTCTTCGCGGTCAGCCCCATGCTCAACGAGACCATCCCGCTGGACGCCCGTGAAACATCCACTCGCGGCTCACCGAGCTGGAACTGGAACGGCGAGTAATCATCCGGCAGGCCCGTGAGGGAGCCGAAGAGATTCGGCTGGTGAAAGTTTCGTTTGAGGGGTGACCATGTGGTGAGCGACAGTTTACCCCCGGCATGTCGTTCCCGAGCCACGTTCCACCGCCAGACGTTTCCGGCGCGCTCATCCAGCACGATGGCGCCGAAAGGTATCTCGACTTCCACGCTCCATTTCTTCGCATCACGATCCACGTGCCCGGCCGCACGGAAGGCGCCATTCCAAAGCCGGCTGTGCACCAGACCAAAATCGGCGGAGTAGGAGTCGTAGATGGTGCCCCGAGCATTGACCATGACCTGGTGGTAGTAGCGGCCCTGGTTGGACGGATCGAAGAAGATTTCAATGCAGTCGTCCTGCCAGACAGCGCCATCCCGCCAGGGCGTCCTGGCCTTCAACTTTTCTATCCTGGGTTCGTCACATTGAACGGCCACATAGACGGCATTGTCGTCAAAGAGCGCCTTGAAACGCGTCTGCACTGCAGCCTGTTCGGTGATGCCCCCTTGCTTCCCGCCTCCACCGGCCAGGGAAAAGTTCGTGCGCCATGGCGCCGCGGCCCACGCGGGTTCGTTCGGAATGCCGTCGAGCTTGATTCCGGCGCCGGACTTTGTGGCCTTTGCCTCCGGGCGCGCCGGTGCGCCGTCCTGGACCGCAAGAGAGCTCAGCAGGATTGACAGGAACGGCGCGAGATTCCTTTCCATCTGTCCGAACATGCTTTCACCATGCCTTTCGCAATGAACGACGGGGGCCGTCGCTGGTAAGTTGTCGAAGATATTCAGGTTTCATTGTGATTCAGTGTCCACGATAATTGCCAAACACATGCACAGATCAGTGAGGGCTAAAGCCTGGGAGTGCTCAGGTCCGCAGTCTGTATCGTATTTTGCATGCTTGGACAACCATGCCTGTTCCCTCCAACAATGACGCGAGTTAAGCTCCATCGTCAGCGGCCCGTTTCTGAACACGGGGCAGAGGAAAGCGACCGGCCGCCCATCTGGGATTACTAAGCTGATCCTCAGCCCGATCCGTCAAAGTCTCACACTTACCACTTCAAACTTCCTGGAGCGTTCAAATGGATTTCAAAAGAATCGATCTCCTCTATCGCGATATTCTGGGCCCTTTTCCGGAGAAAGTGCCCCTCAATCTCGAAACGCATGAAGAAGAGAACTGCGGGGAATTCACTCGCTCTCTCATCTCATGGGATAACGACGCTTCCGAACGCGTGCATGGTTATCTGCTCGTGCCGAAAGATCGGCCGGAGAAATGTCCGGCAGCCATGGCATTCCACGGACATGGCGCCTGGGACATGGGAAAGAAATCCACCGCGGGTGTGGACACCGGAGACAACCCCAGCCTCGGTCCTGATCTTGCCCGGCGCGGGATCGTCATGCTCTGCGGTGATGCGAAATGTTGGGGACACCGGCAAAACCCCGCAGGCGAACCAGACGGGGTCATGTACGAACGGACAGTAGCCATGAAACTCCTGGCCGAAGGCCGCTGCATGGCCGCGCAATACGTCTGGGATGCGATACGACAATGCGACGTTTTGCAGTCCTTTGATTTTGTGGACGGGGATCGAATCGGAGCGTTAGGTATATCAATGGGATCCGGGCACACCTGGCTTTCTGCGATGGTTGAGAAACGCATTCGGGTGCTTTGCGGCATCTCCAGTTTCTACACGTACAAGGCGCTCTGGGCGCCGCCCATCCGGCACTGTTACATGAATCACGTGCCGAACGTTTTGAAATACGGAATCGAAACCTACGACCTTTTCGGTCTGATCGCCCCGCGCCCTTTCCTTATGATAAACGGGACGACATGCGAACAGGATCCGGTGGAACCAACCAAAGAACTTTATGAAAAGGCCAAGCCTGCCTGGGAGTCCCACGGGGCCGGCGATGAGTTACAGCTTCACCTTCACGAAGCTGGTCACGGTCTGACGCCGGAATCACGAGTCCTGGCTTACAATTGGATGGTCGACAAGCTGAATGCTCTCGTTCCCTCTGGATGACGATCGACCCTTGGCAAGTCGTCTTCGTGGATAGGAGGAGGATCTGTCCCGGTGAAATCAGTTCACTCCTTCCAGGGCTGCCTCCTCATCACGCGTCCCACTGCATGAATTCCACCACCGCTTTGTCCCGGTAGATGAAAACAACGTGGAGCCCTTCCATGGCCTCGAAGGGTCCAAGGAGAACTTCCTCGCCTTCAATCTCTCTGTGAAGATCGTCCACTTTAAAGGCGATGTGTGGCTGGTCTCGAACCGGACCGCTTACCGGGCTGTCGGACTCGAAGCGGAGGTACTCCACGCGGTAAGGATGATCGTCCGGGCTGGTGACCCAGACTTTCGTGTCGCTGACGTAGACTTCGCCGGGCTGTTCGTCGTCAGTCGGCAATCCTATGTGATGGAATTCTCTCATTTCTTTTGGCTCCGATTCAGTGTTACGACTCGGCCGGTGGCTGCGGATTTCTCGGCGGCAAGGCATGCCTCCACGGCTGCCATGGATTCTTCGGGGGTGATGATGGTCGGCTTCTTACCTTCCAATATGCAGTAAGTGAAATACGAAAGTTCGTCTCGCAGAGCGCCGGCACACACGCCGTGCAGGTCAGGCCAATAGGTCGTGTCCGGATTGCGCCAGCCGTCCTTGTCACTCACAGAAAAATTCGGATGGGTCTCCTGAATGTGTATCGAGCCTTTCGTTCCGATGATCTCCATTCTTTCGTCTATCTGCATCGGAGTGCCATCAGGCAGAGCCCAGACATTTTCAAGGACGCCGGTCGCGCCGCTGTCCAGCCGATACATGGTCCAGCCGATATCGGGATACTTCTTGCCGCGGATATCGACCGTCTGCGCGTAAGCGCTGGTGACCTTTGCGCCGGTGTACCAGAGCATCAGGTCGGTGTCGTGTACGCCATCGCCAATGATGGGCCCGATCTTGTTAAGGATTTCGGTCGTGACAAAAGCAGGAATATTCCGGCGTGCGTAGAAAGAGACGACTTTGCCTATGTTTGCTATTTCGTCCTTCGCTTTTGCGAAGCGGGGATTGAAGCGACAGATGTGCCCCACCATCAATGAGCCTTTGGCCGATCTGGCTGCTTTTACGATGGCCCGGCAGTCCTTCATGGTCGATGCCATCGGCTTCTCCAAGAAGACATGCTTGCCTGATTTCAGTGAAGCAAGCGCCGGCGCGGCATGTTGATCCCACATGGTAACGACGCTCACTGCATCGATATCCGGGTTAGCCAGCAGTTCGCTGTAATCCGTGTAGGTGTGCTGGACACCAAACTTCTTGCCGAGCTTCCGCAGGCGCGATTTCGTTCTGGTGCAAACCGCAAAGAGCTCGACATGGGGTATGGCCGAAAGCGCTTCGCAGTGCTTCTCGCCGAACCAGCCCAATCCGATAACACCAATCCTGACCTTTTGCATAGTGAATGTCCTTCGTCGTGTAGAGTCTCATTTCAGGCGGCGCGAGATTACGAAGGAGTCAAAGCCAAGTCAACGCCACGTGAAGCCCCGAGGATCGGCTCTCATTCTCAGTCCCGTCCCCAACTGTTCACGAAGTCGTCCATTCCAAAATCTTCGGGCATCTCATAGAAGAAGTATCTGGTCGGCCCGCTTTGAAAAAGCGGCTCGTAGATCTCTTCGTCAGCCTGAAGTTTGCGATCGAGAATCGCGAATCTGCACCACAACTCCTCCAACTCTTCGGTCGAGAATCTAGCCGTCAGTTTCTGCATATCAGGTCCGTTATGGTAAGTCCTCTCATCCGAGTTCTTGAACTTGCGCATCAGGTAGGCCGTCTTCGAGAGAACGACTACCGTAACCATCCGGCAGTACCGGCTGGGGTGAATTCTTTCGATAGCTTCAGCATATGCAGCCTCGTCCCGATCCAGGATGGCTAGCAGAACACGGATGACCTCTTCTCTTCGCGTCTCATGCAGAGAATCAAAATGGCGGCACAGCTCCGCAAACTCGGTCGAGATTCGATCCAGGAATTCGGTACACATCGATACCGTCGGATAAAAGTGGGAGAACCCCCTTCCTCCGAACGCCTGGTAACCCAGATGCAAGGTCCGACGTTTGGTGGACTCGCTGTTGGCTGCGGCATGGAGAATGTTGTTGATGTAGATCACGCCGTCCCCGGCTCTGAGGTCGACCTTTAGAGTGCCGGTCAGTGGGATGAGTCCCATACTTCGCTCGATCTTACTTTCTTCGCTGCTGTTCCGGCGAAGATGACTACCGGGCACGACATGCAGGAACGGGTCGTCACACAGCGCTATATTCCACTGCAGATATGGCGGACCGTTTATTCGAATATCTTCCTGCAGCCCGTCGAGCGGCGCCATATCGAACGGATGAATATCTCGATGCCAACCGGTGTTCGCGCTGCACAGAATCCACATACCGAGTGGCGCGGCATCAGGTGATTCCAACATGTCCCGGGTAAACCCGAAAGCGCGGTCACTGAAAAGAAATTCCAGAACGTCCGCACTTTGCTGATCCACCCATTCGGTAATGACAACTCTCGAAGAGCTCGGGGCAGCGTCGACAATGGCATCGCTGCTCGCACGGAAACTCTCCAACTCTCCAGGCGATATCATGCCGCGGACGATGACGAAGCCGTCTTTAAGGAGGGCATTGCGCTGTTTATCAAGGTCTGCACTCATGGTCACTTCCTTAGGTTGGATGGCCGCCCTCTGTCTGGCTCATTCCATACGGCGGTGTATGGAGAATCGTCCCTGCAATATGACAGGCGATTTTGTTCTTGCGGCTCATTTTTTCGAGCCGCAGAAACCGAGGCTCGTCGAGAGGTCCGTCTCCGCCAGATTCTTCCAGCGTGATGTTCAGATTCGAGAGCCCTTTCTCGATCTCTGCTTTGAATGTTCCGTCTGAAGTCCGTCGGTAAAGATGTGAGAGAAAAATGAGCTGTGACATACCGGAACTTCCCTCCTTCATGCAATAACGAACGTGTCGTTCGATCGCGGCGGAGAGGGGCTTGTGATCCAGAAGCTCCGCAATCTCAACCAGAGTGTGCTGCCCACCGAAGCCGTTCATGAAAAAGTAACTGCCCAGTTTTTCATCCCCTTCCGGATAGCCTTCACCGGTTGCCAGGTCAGCGTGCAACTGGCTCGTCATCATGCCCTGCTCATCAAACGCGGACGCAAACACGTCAGCAAACCTCTTCAGCACTTCGCCATCGGCTGCGTCGCCCGACATCTCGTACTTGACCATGATGGCCGCGAGGGACGATGTCATGCTTGGCGCAATCTTGGTCGTGCGCTCGTGGCTTTGAAAGACCGCGACCGTTTCACGAATCACCTCCGCTGTCCAGGGATCCGCGACAAGGTAGTAATGCAGCCGTCGCGCCAGCGGCATGGAAATGCGCCATTCCTTGTCGGCACAGCCCCAGTGATTGACGTTGTGCCGCGTGCCGTACCCTTTCAACTCACCGCGATGATACATATCCATGTCGCGATTATG
>JASLXP010001224.1 GCA_030740295.1 Planctomycetota bacterium | reverse complement strand
TCGATTCATCATCAACCTCATCTACCGATCCACTCCTGAGTTTATTCGCGCACACCAGGCGGAATGCGTCAAGTTACCCGACGGGCACGTCTCTCGTCCGTCGGGCGCCTCTGAGATGTTTCAAGAGACATGCAGACGCATTACTCAAAAGCTCGTCAAAAGAATCAGGGAACAGCCGTACAGCCAGCGGATCGTTGGCTATGAGCTGAACGGTTTTGAGGACGGAACCTTTCGCTGGTGGGCATACAACCATGGCAAGTGGGGCAAGAGGAATGAGGTCCTCGTCCCGGTGGACCTGTCAAAGCCTGCAGAGATGTCCTTTCTTAACTGGATAACCAGAAGATACGGTAGCCTGCAGGCGGCGGGCAAAGCGTGGTCTGCTCCGAATCTGACAGCAGAGAATCTTCCTCAGACATCCATAGGCAGCATGCTTTTCGATTACGGGACTGCAGTCCGCGATCCGATCCGATCACGACCGGCTTCCGATTACTTCGACTTTCGTCACGAGACGATGCTTGGGCTGAGGACCGATCTGGCCGAGCTGGTTCGAAGGGTACATAGAACACCGATTCTCATGCAGACTCACTCGTCGTTCCCGGCATACGGCATTTTTCAGCCATGCCCGCCGCTCATCAGCAACGGGAATCAGCATGTTCTGTGTTCCTCCTCTGCATACGACTCGCTGGGACAGAATCACTCCTATAACTTCCGGCGGCGAGAGACCCACTATGCTTCCCAGACGATCTACAGTTCCCTTCAGGGGCATGGAAAGATCGCATGGAGCGAATTGGACAACCGGACCTGGCTGTCAACGCTTGCAGACTACAAAGAGTATTCTCAGAGAGGAACGATTGAAGTTGAGCGTCTGAACTTTGGAGCAAATCTATGTCTTGGAATGGCGGAACGGCGGCTCAACTTCGACAGCGTTAAAGCGGAAAAAGGCATGGCGCTCTGGAATGGCGACCCTGAACTGAATCGCGAGTTGAGAAACTACTCGGCCGTGGAAGACTTTGCTCTCCAGGAGCCGTGGTACTCGGATAAAGAGATTGCTGTCTTTATTGGAGATCGAAATCAGTATTTCATGGACCTCCTGACCCCTCTGCCAAATTTCAATCAAGTGTATGAAGTGCTTCAAAAGGAACTTCACTTCATCGGCGCGCCCTTCGATCTCCATCATCTTGATGACCTCCGCGCCGCTTCAGATCGGGAGAACTATAAGCTCTGCATCTTCCTGAATGCAGAGGCGCTTTCCGACGAGCAGATCGTCATCATTAACGAGCGATTCAAGAGAAACGGCAGGACGCTGCTATGGTTCTGGGCGCCAGGTTATATCAATGAACGAACCGGCATGGATGCTGGCCGGGCCAGCAGTGTGACGGGCATGAAATTGAAGGTGGATCTCACCCCACTCATGGACGAAATCAGATTAGACCCATCCCATAGATGGTTCCCGGAAATGGACAGCCAGAAGATCTTCTCGCGTTTGCCCTACGCCAATCGCCAGTGGTTTCAAAAGACCTATGCTCCACATTTCCATGCGGAAGACAACGGAATCGAAACGGCAGGCCGTTACGCAGTTAACGGAAAAACTGCTTTTGCCATCAAAAAGGCGAAAGACTGGACCTCGGTTTTTTGCGGCATCCCATATCTTCCAAGACAGATCCTTTCAAAGGTTGCCGAAGAGGCCGGGGTCCACCGTTTCGTTAATGACCCACGGCTCTATGTGAACGCGTGCCGGTCCTGGGTCGTTCTCCACAACACTGTCGCAGAACCCAGTGAAACCATGGTGAGGCTGCCACGCCACGCTCGCATCTACGATCTCTTCAGGAAGAAGGTCCTCTCTCGGGGCGCCAATAAATTCGATACCCGGCTTGGTCCCTACGAAACGAGGCTTTTCTATCTGGGTGAACAGAAGGTTGAATCCCTCGGGGCGAAGTTTGATTGGGGAGAATGAAACAGATCTATCTGTTCTGTTATTCCACCATCGCAGGGAAATCGTGTGACGATTACGCAGCAAGTGAGCTGCTCAGGGCACGGTGTCGAAGGCCAATTCATCAGATCGGAAGGAAGTCATACCTGTCCAGCCACTCTTCGGCTGTCGAACTGCTCCAAATCACGATCAAGTCTTCGATGGAATCACCTATCGCGACGTCAGGCGGGATAAAGATGACGCCGGGACAGTCCTTTCCCTCACCCATGCGGTCGAACAGGTGGCCGGTCATTGTGTTGATGTCTTGTGTGATCACGACGAAACCTTCTGATGAAGCAAATTCAAGAATCTCGGAATCCGGAGCTGAACGCAGGCCAGACTTTTGCACAGTTGTGACCTCCATGCTCGGTTCACGTCGCTCGATGCCGCGCAGAATGCGCTGGTCGACGTCCTCATCAAGGAGATATTTAAGTGTGCTCACCTGGATTGAACTTTGGTCGACTTCAGGCGTTGCCGGAGTTGATGATTGCGTGCTGAGGCTGCCTCCCGCATCTGTTTCACCTTACTGAGCTCACTCGCCAGTTCTTCGTCAATTTCTCCCTGATTCTCCAGGTAGTGAGTGATGGCGCCATACACCGCCGGCAGCGATAACGTTGGGTAAGCTTCTCGGATGGTCTCAGCGGATTCGCCTTCCAGATACAACTTCACGATTGAACTCAATGAAATTCGGCTGCCCCTGACCGTGAGAGACCCTTTATCGTTTCTGTCTACATAGATTTGCATGGCATGACCTCAGCTTATGAGCGAACCGATTCTAGCTATGAGCGTTGCGCTGTCATCTTTGAAAGAGGATTAGGGTGCACCAACTCTCTCTCGGAGGCTTTCCCATCATTGGAAGGCGATATTCAAGAATCGTCTTCCGATAGCATCTACCTGCATCAGTGGGCTTCATCGAGCCCAATGACGGGCTGACTATATCCAGGAGCAAATCGAAGCTTGGGCGTCCGAGGTTAACGGCATCATCGAATCAAATGAAGAGAATCGATCTCTGCCGTAATCGAGAAGTCCGCGGGAAATCGTATAATGACTCGATTGCGCTGTTCAATGCATAGAGCCGCTGAGGAGACCCACGATGGACAGGATCATTGATAGAGGGCGAGGCCCGGAAATCGAGGGGACAAGGATTACCGTTTACGACATTGTCGACTATTGGAAAAAAGGGTGGCGTCACGACCAAATCGCCGGGCTCTTCAGACTGACTCCTGATGACGTCCAGAAAGCGATTCAGCACATCGAGCAACATCAGGATGCTGTCATGCGCGATTACCAGGCAATCGTTGAACGGCACGAAAACCATGAGTACTCCGAAGAAGTAGAAGAGAAACTGCAGCGTAGCCGCCAAAAGTTCCAGGCACGCCTTGCCATGATGGATTCAGCACAAAACGCCGAGATGCAGCATGCGGGGGATAATGGCGGATCATAACATCGAGGGGCATTTGGAGGTCTTGGAAAACCTCCGTGGTACCGGCCGACTTTATTTGCCATAGCGAAAAAGCCTCACTCCTCGTAAACGATCACCGGGCCCAGCAAGCCGCCGGTGCCGATTTCGTTGATCCAACTTGACCATCTCGTGCACATGGCTGTCAGTTGGTTCTCGGCGCCTGGTTTGACAGCCGAGGTGATGTCGAAGGATACCGGGGCGGAAAAGCCGCCGTGCTGCTCGACCGTTTCGCCCTTCGCGTTGACGTACGGGATGTGCATGCCGTTGACGAACAGCCTGGTGCTGCCATCGGTGCCGCCCAACCACACAAAGGCCCTCTTGCCCTCGGTCAGTTTCGGCAGCTTCACTTTCGTTCGATACCAGACCGTTCCAAAGTAGTCGAACAGTCCCAGCGCAGACCAGGTCTCGACGCAGGGATCGGTTGTCTTCCATTCCTTGTCGTCGAAATCGGGCTTGCTCCAGCCCAGGCCCTGCCCTTTCTTGTCCTTGTCCACCTGGTAACCCCATTTACGGATCGGCCTGGTGAGGATTTTACACTTCTGCGAGATGCGAGTGGCGTCTTTTACCAGGGCCGCTGTGTAGTAGCCGAAGTAGGTGTTGCCGTAGGGGCTGAACGCGTACTGTTCCTTGTATTCGTCACGCAGAGAATCCCAGGTGCCCCGCCAGCGGGCCGTGTCCTTTTCGAGATTTCTCCAGCGTCCACTGACGAGGTCATTGTGGATTTTCATGTAGAGCTCGAATTCCCGGAACGAATCGTTCGCAAATTTGACTCGCCGGTATTCCATAACCGTCTGACTTCCAGCCAACGCCTGATCGAGGGCTTCCCGCGCTGCCTTCATGACCGCCGGTGTGAAGCGAACTGCGTGGCCGAATCGGCAGCCAGCGTGTTCGGGGACATTTGCCCAGGCTTCGTCAATAGTCTCCCAATACTCGCGCATGGGAGCTTCCACTGAGCCGTAAAAGCGTGTGAAGAATTCATCGAGGATCGATTTGGGTGCGGCCTTCGTATACCACGACATGCGGACCCCGAGGTACATGCCGGGCAAAGTCGACTCGAAATTTGGCATGGTCTCCGGTGTCCAGAGATTGACGTTGTTTGCATAGAGAATGGGCAGGTCTCTGCTCCACTTCGTCATCATGGGGAACGGGCATGACACCTCGGCCAGGTTGTAACCATACTGATACATGGAGAGCAGGCGCGTTGCAGATAATCATCCTGGCAGCAAGCTGTCAGATTCCCGCCAGTCCACATTATCTGACCTCACTTTGCGCCGGCCGCAACGAAATCGCGCCAATTTCCTGAGGAGAACCACGGATCAGGAACCCGGTTCGTTGCAGGCCATGATGCCCTCACCGCCGGTGAACAGAACCTGCTGTCCCGGCTGCACGACGAGGAAATCATCTTCGTTCCACTGCCCGTCGAGCCACCTCTGGATAAGGGACAGATCCCCTTCGAGTCGTACGAACTCCCAGGCCCTTTGGGTGCAGATGTCCCGCACCTTGGCCTCAGTATCGAGCTGTCCCTGGAATTCGAAATCGATGAGCGCACCGTGGGTGTAGTGTTTCGTCCAGCCTCCCATGACCTCCATCACGTACTTCGCATTGTCCTCGCCATACTCGTCGACCATTTCGTCGTAGGACTGGCTGTGGCCAAGACCGGAGTTCTCCATGTAGCCGACGCGCTCACCGCCACGCTGTCGGTGTTCGAGCCAGCCGGCGGAATAAAAGTAGGTACCCGGATGTTCCTTGAAATACTCGGTGTATCGCTCCTTCGATCCGAGCAGCATGGTGATACAGTCGTGTCCCCGAAACAGCACCACCGGGAGATCGCGCGCGGTGAGCCCAACGGTCAGGTTGCTGCACAGGCCATAGCCGAGGAGCACCGCGTCGAACCTGTCGCTTGGCACGCCGTCAATGAAGCCTTGAAGCCCCGTGCGGCCGACATCCGGATTGTCGTGGTAGCCCTGGGTAACAAAATGCAGATCATGAGTATTGGTGCTGCTTGCGGCACAGAAGCAGATTTCCCGAAAGAAGACCTCGCATGCGATCACTTTTGCATTCATGTTCATCCTTCCCAAAAGGTGTTTCGTTCTGGCCGGCAAGGGCTGGAACTTTGCATAATGAGAGCCGCAAGGCAAGCCCTTACCTGAAGTCAGCGAGGGCAGTCGGTAAAATGCGAGGCACTGAAATTCCGCGGGTAATCGTGCTACCGGATGATGGAATTCCTGGCTACGATTCTGTTTTTTCTGAGAGCAAAGGTCGCGCATCCGCGGCCCGGAGGAATTTGACTGATGCTACTGAAGAATAAGGTCGCTATCGTCACCGGAGGTGGGCATGGCATAGGCCGCGGCATCGCCCTTCGATTTGTACGCGAGGGAGCCGCAGTCGTTATCGCCGAACAGGTTCCGGAACGGGGAGAGAGCGTTTGCGATGAGGTCGAGGCCACCGGTGGCAAGGCCCTTTACATCCGGACGGATGTTTCAAAACGGGAATCCGTTGAGCAGATGGTCGAGGAGGCCGGCCGGCATTTTCCAGGCATCGACATCCTCGTTAATAATGCCGGAATCACCGGCGAGGATGGGCACTTCCTTGAAATCACACAGGAGCAGTGGGACCGGATTATCGCAGTGAACCAAACCGGAGTGTTTCTCTGCGCACAGGTTTCTGCCAGGAAGATGGCCGAGACCGGCGCCGGCAACATCATCAACATAGCGTCCATTAACAGCTTTCTGCCGCAGCCTCATTGCTGCGCCTATGGAGCGGCCAAAGGCGCCATCGTGAGTATGACTCGGAGTATGGCTACTGACCTTGCTCCGCACGGCATCCGCGTCAACGCCATCGCTCCCGGAGCCATCCAGTCCAGTCATCCGGATGACGCGCCCCAACCGACCAGGCTGGCACTCTTGGGTCGGTTTGGTCTGCCCAGCGAGATCGCCTCTGCCGCCTCTTTCCTCGCCTCGGAAGATGCATCGTACATCACCGGCCAGGTCCTGACGGTCGACGGCGGTACCTTAAACAACGCTTACCGCATTTACCGGGACGAAACATGAGCTGTTACCCCCAGAGGCCCTGGCGTGCAGACTGACAGGCCAGAGTAATTGCGCCAGAATGCTGGAAAAGACTTCCTGAGCAGTAGCAGGCGATAACTTCTGGACGGGTGGTGACGATCGCTGAGCCGTCATCTCGGGGCTCTTGAGCTTTGGCTTCCAGTGTTCGTGGCACTGGAGAGTCGCGAGCGAATTTCTGACAGTATCTTGTCGAGCTTTCTCGCCAGTTGGTCGTCCTCTCTCGCGGTTGCCTGGGCCACCTCCAGGTAGTGTCTGGCCGGCACGACTTTCTTCTTTCGTCCACCCAGGAAGAATCGTACACGGGACAACGCGGCTTCCGCCTCTGATGTCCGAAGCGCGATGGCTACCTCGGGCCGGGCGAGCAATGCGGCCAGAAGATCACTGGCCTTCTGCCGTCGAGTTTCTGTGGCATCGCTGTGAGCAGCCACGTGGTACCAGATCGTCGCTTCGGTAAAGTCACCCTTTGACTCGCAGAGCATCCCGCGGGACAGACTGTCCTCGACTCGTGACCGCGATGTCTGCTGCTTTGGCTTTTGGGGAGGCGCCTTGCTCTTGCCCCACAGATACAGGATCGCAGCGTCATCATCCTTGCCGTCGATCATGACATCGGGATACCGGGGCGCATCGGCCTCACTCCCAAGCTCTTTCCATCCCACGTCGGGGGCCTTGCCGGCAAAGGGCAAACCAACGTCGGTTCCCCCATCGATCCCCGGGCTGCCGGCCGTCAGGAAATAGTGGCGGACGGGTTCTTCCTCGAACTTTGGCGCGACGATCTGGCTGGCTTTGCCGGTTCCGTACTTCGCCAGGAGCCCTGCCGCTGTGAAGTTGCCCTCGTTGGTCTGAAGCACTCGGCCGTCGGGCTTGGCCGCGTGATAAAAGAAGTTGTGACTCAACTTCACGTCGAACGAGGACGGCGTTCCACCCAGGAACTGCAGGCTCGGATGCCGAATCCTGGGGTCCAGGGTCACGACCAGGTTATTCCTCAGTACCGAGCCGAGGGCCTTGGAGTTAATTCTGATGGCGACGCGCTCCCGGCTGTTGACGACCGTGTTATTGAATACCTCTGTTTTCTTCGCCTGGATTTCCAGGCCAGGATAGCCGTTGTCGTATCCGCGAGTCGAAATTCTGCCGCGAGATGATGACGTGCTGTTCCGGGCGAATTGGATCTCCCGGCCCGCTCCCGTGCAGGACGGCCGGGTCTGTCCATGCGACGGAGTACTTCTAAGGACACACCGATCAGCCGGGAAAGCTACCTGGAAGGTCTCAAAAACATGCTGGGCAACGCGGCGGACAGCGTTGCGATCGTGCCCCGCATTCCGCGGCCGAAGATCGACGGGGAGCTGAACGACGCGGCGTGGAAGACTGCGGCCGACCTGGGCAGACTCGTCGTCTACGACAAGAAGACCAAGCAGAAGAGCCTGCCCGAGTATCCGACCTCGGTCCGCATCGGATACGACCTGAAGAATCTGTACCTGGCGTACCACTGCCCGGAAAAGGACGTCGAGGATCTGATCGGCGCGGCCCAAGAGCGCGATGGACCGGTCTGGCGGGGCGACGCGGTAGAGTTCGCCTTTCTCCCAGACCTGAAGTCGCCGAATTTCGTCCACTTCATACTTGGCGCGAACGAGATGGTCTACGACGCATTCGGGAAGGATGCAGCATGGCACGGCAATGCGAAATTCGCGATCGGCAAAGACAAGCAAAAAGGGGTCTGGCTCGTGGAGGCCTCGATTCCCTGGAAGGATCTGCGGGTCACACCAAAGAGCGGGAGGATCTGCCGCGGGAACGTCATGCGCGATGATGCGTACACGAGAGGAAACCGTTGGCATACGGACAACGTTTACAGCACGTGGTGTCCGATCGTGGCCGGCGGCTTCAACGATCCCGCGTCCTTCGGCATACTGATGCTTGAGTAGCGATTCTTTTCCATTCTGGTGGAGCGACGTCGCGTCGTTTGCTTAGTACTACGGCGCTAGACTTTTCGAGTAGTCTATGGTGACACCAAGAAACGACCTTCTGAGGCGGCTTTGTTGGAGTAACCGCTTTAGCCGGGTCTGCTGAGTTATCGTCGCGCCAAGACCCGCCTAAAGGCGTTACTCCAACTCCGGCCTCGGCAAACTTGTGCAAATAGCTGGTCTCTCATTTGGAAGGAACATGTGCCATGCTGACCTGCTTCACGCGCACCGCCTCCCTGTGCATCATCGCTTTCTCCCTGCCGTGCGGTCCGATCGCAGCCGATGACACGAAGTCCCCGTACTACCATGCCCCTTTCGATGGTGAACGCGCCGCTACCATTGCCGGCCGGGAGGTCGGCCCCCTCGAGGACGCCAAGTACACCTACGAGGACGGCCCGGTGGGCAAGGCGATTGTCATCGGCGAGGACGCGGTGGTCTTCAAAGAAGAGCCGGACTTTCCCATGAAGAAAGGTACCCTCGCCTTCTGGCTCAAGCCTCACTGGCTGCCGGAGTTCAAGAATCACTGGATATTCAAGAAGTGGACCGACTGGCAGCGAAGCCCCGTCAACGGCTTCTGGTGTCTCTCCGGCGGCAAGAAGAGCGCCATAACCATGGGGATCAGCGATTCCGGGAAGGGGGGCAGAAGAGGCGGCCAGACCCTTGCCTGGAGGTTCATCTCTGAGGACGGAAAGAGCGAATGGGCAGCGGGAACCTGGAAGCATTTCGCCTTTGCGTGGGGCCAGGAGGGCGTGTACCTGTACGTCAACGGCAGCCTGGTGGATATCAACGATCAGTGTAACCCCCCGGACGCGCACTCGGAGAAGTTCTATCTGGGTGGAAAGCACAACTATTACGGCGGCAAGATCAGCATGGACGATCTGCGCATTTACGATGAAGCGCTGGACCGGCACGCGGTCAGGTCGCTCTTCGAGATGGGCGCCCCCGCTTTCCGCACCGCGCCGCCCTTGCGGCAGGGCGTTCTCGAAGAGGCCGTCGTCGCCCAGGAATTCAGCAGAATTTACGGCGAACTGTACGCCGAGAGCAGGCGGGGCGCGGCCCGCTCGCCCGTAGAATTCGCCCTCGGTGTCCGGAAGAGATTCGAACGCTATCTCGAGAAGCAGAAACGGTTCGAGGAAGCCGAGGAGCAAGTGATGCGGCGCCGTCTCGAGTCGATGCTGCGCAACGTCCTCGGCGTCCCGCGGGCGGAGAAGGCCCCAACCCTCGACGGCCGTGTGACCGAGGCGGAGTGGGGCGACGCGGCCCAGGTCAAAGGTTTTTGGAGGCACAAGAGCTCCAAACGGGTCTGGCGGGATACCACGGTCCGCATCGCCTATGACCGAGAGTATCTCTATCTGGGCGCGGTTCTGCAGGAGTACGCCGGCGACAAGGTGATCGCCACGTTTAGGGAGCGGGACGGAAAGATCTGGAGGAACGACGCGATCGAAATCTTCATCCAGGCGCAACCCGACGAGGAGAAGAGCTATTACCACTTCATCGTCAACGCGCTCGGCGCGTGTTTCGACCGGAAGAATTCGGACGCTTCATGGAACAGCAGCATCAAGATTGGCGCGGAATACGGGGAACGGGACGACGAGTGGAGCGTAGAGCTGGCGCTCCCCTTCTCTGACCTCGGCGTCTCTCCCTCGCGGGGCACCCTGATACGGGCCAACATCGCCCGTGAAAATGTTGACAAGGATATCTTTGCGTGGAAACACAAGGGTGTCCTGGAAGTGAGTTCGTGGACGCCAGTCCCGACCCGGCTGAACGATCCGGATACCTTCGGCGTATTGATCCTGGAGTAGGCACTCGCTTCATCGAGATCATGACGGTACAGTCTCCGAACTGTCCTCAGGAGGAGAAGAACATGGAAGGTGAAAAGGGGAAGACGGAAACGACCGAAATCACGACCCGCCAGCGTCTAGCGTGGGGCCTCTGCTGCGCGCTGCTCCTCACCTGCAACCTGGGTGGGGCGGAGCCGCTCTACCTGGTTAAGGACGGTAAGGCGGAGGCGACCATCGTGCGGCCCAGGGGGAAGCCGCCTGCCAGGCCGGCGAAGACCGATAAGGAGGGGAACCCGACTCCGGACTACGAGGCGAAGTATGCGAAGTACCGGCAGGAGAGTTACAGGCACTACTCCAACATCGCGTTGCCGGCCCGGAGGATGCAGGATTACGTACAGAAGATCACAGGCGCGCGCCTCACGGTCGTAGAGGACGGCACTCCCGCAGCGAAAGCGGCGAGGGGGCCGACCGTTCACATGGGTCTGACCGATTACGTGAAGGGCCTCGACTTGCCGCTGGAGTCCCCTTTTGGCCAGGTGATCGTTCTCAAACGTCTCGACGACAAACTGGTGATCGCGGGCGGTCCCGAGCGCGGCGTCTTGAACGCGGTGACGAGTTTTCTGGAAGAGGAGTGCGGCGTGCGCAGGTATATACCCGGCCCGCTCGGGTGGGTCATTCCCGAAAAGAAGACCATCGCCATCGACAAGCTCGACCGACGGGACGAACCGGACTACGCGTCGCGTGACTTCAGCGGCATTGGCGAGGGCCAGGCCGTGCCCGGCGGCTATGCCTGGAGCACGTGGAACGACGCCAAGCAGGGGCCTCTTCACATCTTTCACAACATCGGCAACGTCATCCATCCGGCCAAGTACGGCGCGGGCCACCCGGAGTACTTCCCCCTGATCGGCGGAGAACGGCGGGTCCCGCCGAAGTGGCGATGGAAGAAGCCCTGCAAGAATTGGCAGCCATGCTGGAGCAATCCCCAGGTCCTGGAAATCGCGACAGAGGAGGCGCGCAAGTTCTTCGACGAACGCCCGGGCTCAATGCTCTTCAACCTGGCTCAGAACGACAACTACGGCTACTGCATGTGTGCGAAGTGCCTCAAAATGAACGGGGGCCTCAAGTACGACGAGCACGGCCACGTCTGCTTCTCCAATCTCATCTACGGGTTTTACAACAAGGTCGCGGAACAGTTGGTCAAGACACACCCGGGCAAGCTGATTGGCGGGTACGCGTACCAGTGCGGCACGTATGATCCGCCCGAATTCCCAATACATCCGAACGTCGTGGTCTGCCGGACGCTGGATCTGTCCCCCTACCATTTCGATCCGGAGTATCGCGAGAAGATGACCGCGTATATGAAGAAGTGGTCCGCTGTAGGGAAGAAGTTCACGTTCCACGTCTGGCACAACGGCATGGGGTTCCTCTTTCCGCGGCTCGAACTGAGATCGACCAAGACTTTCCTGAAGTTCGGGTACGAGATCGGTGCGATCGGGTACCACGGCGAAGAGTACGCCAACTTCGGGCTCGAGGGCCCGAAGAGCTGGATCTCCTCCAGGCTACTATGGGACACGGACGCGGACGTAGACGCGCTGCTCCAGGAGTTCTGCGAAAACTTCTACGGCAAGGCCGCGGAGCCGATGCGCCGCTACTACGACACGCTGGAGAACGCGTGGAATGCCCAGCCTCCCCAGAATCCACCGCTCAACTACATCTTCCGCCCGCAAATGAATCGGGTCATCACCCCAGGGGTGGTACATGACTGCCGCAGGGCCCTCGCGGAGGCGCTGGCAAGAGCGGAGGACGATACGGTCCGCAAGCGCATTGACCTGGCCAGTAAGGCCTTCCGCGTGACCGAATACTACTCTGCGCGCTTCATGATCTGGGACTCGATCCGGGACAACACTCCTCAGACATCTAAAGCGTTCGCAGAGCTCGTCAGCAACTTGAACCGCATGCAGTACGGGGTTCAGGCCCTGGAGAACTATCTCGCGCAAATCGAGGGAGACACGGTCATGTTCTGCGCCGGCAAGATGGCAGTGCGCAACCTCACGGGTGAGTACTGCGCAGTGGGTAGCTCCATCGCCACCGCGCTGGCCCGGCTTGAGGTAGCCGAGAAGAAGCCAGACTCGCAGGCCGCATTGAGCGTTGCTCTGAAGGCGCGTTTCGGCGCGCTCTCGAAACTGGTGGCCCAGGCCGCGAAGGCCGAACCGCTCTCCCAGGGCCTCGCATGGCCAAAGCTGCGCGACCGCCTCGACGACTACCTGACCGCAACCGCTTACGTGCCGCGCCTGAAAGTCCCGCCCACGCTCGACGGCAAGCTCGGGGAAGACACGTGGAAGGACGCGGCGGTCCTGACCGGTTTCAACGTCATGCACGACCGCTCACGAAAGATCACGCGGAACCCGGCCACTAACCAGACCGCGGTGCGCATTGGCTTCGATGGGAAGGCCCTGTACCTGGGAGCAAGCTGCAAGCAGGACTTGGCGAAACTGGTGCAGAACCGCGAGAAGCGCGACAGTGGAGTCTGGCGCGACGACTCCCTGGACTTCACCCTCCTGTCGGCCGACGCTCCCAAGGAGGAGTTCCGCCACTACATCGTCAATCCGCGGGGCACCCTTTACGACGCGTTGGGGAAGGGCGAAGG
>JASLXP010001223.1 GCA_030740295.1 Planctomycetota bacterium | reverse complement strand
GTCGATTATAATCAAATGCGAAATGGATGTACTTTCTCATTTTCAGTATCCTCACTCATAACTAAGATAAACAGGTCGCCAGATACCACCAGCTGCCCCCGTATTTTCCGCTCGCACGGACAAAAGATGTCTTTGCGGAGTATCCGACAGGAAACGAGTGATGTCGATAGAAAAAGGTTTGTTCCACCCCTTTGGTCCTTCCTTGTGTTCTCCGGCAAATTTTCCGTTTACGTACACCTCTGCTTCCTCGTCGACACCTCCAAAACAAAGCATTGTCTTTTTACCGGGCCTTTTGGAGGCGTTAATTGAGATCCGATACCACCCTGGACCAATGTAGTTCTCATGTCCCTGGAGACCCCAAACGGAGTCAATCCGTATCGTCTTCCAGCTGCTTGTGTCAAACCCGGGCTTGTGCCATCCCTCTTTCGTGCCCTTGTCTTTGGGGTCGGTTTTAAATCGCCAGCCAGCCAATGGTAGGAAATGCTTTTTGGGTTTTTCATCACCTGGCCGTATTGTTACGGTTTCACCTTGATAGCTCTGGTCAGATGCAAGATATTTGAGTGTGTTGACGGTGAAAAGAACTAAGCGTTTTAAAAGATCTTCGGGTTGGTTGCCGGCAGGCAGCGAGTGGGCCACGCCGGGAGTAAAATCAATTGACTTTCCTCCAAAAACAATTATTTTGCCGTTACCTTTTTGGTATTCAACAACAGCGGCGTAGTCGGTTTTTGCACCAAAAACATCATCGATTTCGTTGGCAATTACTCGTCCACCGGGTTTTAATTTCTCAAAAGCCACTTCTGTTGTCGAGTTTTGTTCCGGGAAGTTTCCAACGGTGAAAACACCTTTAGGCTTAATGTTCTTGAAAGCGGGATGCTTCACGAAACCGGCCGCGGGAACGAGTCCGGCCGCAAATACTTTGGGATAGAAGCTGTTATCCCGCACATGGTCCGGTGTCTTTGTCTCCACATCCAACACATTGGCGTATAACCCGGCAATACCTGAAAGCAACAGTCCACCACCTTTGTTAACAAAGCTTGATATCTGGCTTCGCATAGTGGCATTGACTATTTCCGGCATCAGCACCTTTTCAGGGGCTATGTGCTCTTCCCGACCCGGTCTGTTGGTGTACAGCAGCTGGTGTATATAGACCACATCGTAGTCATCAGGGGAAAAGGCACTTCCTTTTTTACGGCTGTGAGTGTCCTTGCCGCCGGGATTGATCCAGTCAGCACAGGTATGTTTGAGCACGAGGTTACCTTTATTGTCTGGTGCAATCCAGTCGATCCTGGTTTTGTAATACAGCCTCGTGTACAGGTTGTTATATTCCACCTGGTTCTGGTTAGGGGTGATAAATGCCACTTTTACAGGGCTTCTTGTTTCCTTCAGCCGACGGTGCACGATACCTTCCACTTCCTGCTTGTTTTCTTCCGCCCACTGCTGAAGTGAACGGACACTATTAACAGAGAAGCTTGGCGAATGCAGGTTGCCCTTTGCCAGCTGTCGCTGTCCATTCCGGCAACTGCGAATGAGTGTTATAAAGTTGCGGACCGCATTCCCGGCGTATTTATTGCGATACCAATGCCCTTGATGCATTTTCAGCCCCAGGATATCACGGTGCGAGTAGAGCAGTTCGTTCGTTTCCTGAAGGGTATCCGCGAGCTTGTCAATCGCGCTTTTAACCGGAGCCAGGAGCCGAACCTTTTTTCCCGCTTTGCGCATGGCGGAGGCCGCCTGTCTGTACCGTATGGCGGCTTTTTCCCATTGATTGGCTCGCTCTGCTTGTTTTGCCTGTTGCAGCAGTTCGTTGGCCTTGGTCATATCCAGCCCCTTGATGACAGAAGCCCTGTCCTTTTCAATGCCGGCGACGACCCTGGGGTGGCGTACCCTATGGCGCAATACCGTGTCACGGCAGGCCGCATATTCTGTCGGAGTTGTTATCAGGTATATCCGGCCGCCACCAGGAGGAAGCTTCACTGCCATCCGCCCATCTGATCCCATGGCAACCTCCTTCATATCTTTGAGATCGTATACCTTTTTCTGTTTCAGGAGCTCCGGCGGCACGGTGAGCGATCCACTTTGAGAATGTTCAATGTCGTTGTTCCAGGGGATGAGAAAATGGCGATCATGATCAGGTCTGACATCGCGCAGTAATCCGTAATCAAGTGCGGCCCCCTGGAATTCGGGATAGTGTACCGTGCCGCATTGGAGCTTGAGGTCATACCGGGTCTCGGACTGACAGGAGAGAAGCAATGGACCGACCGGAACAATGTCGCCGCTCAGGTCATTCATCTCTTTCCACAAACTGTTTGTGGGCCGCAGCAGCGCGTTGAGCGGACTGAACCCGTTCACTCTGTATCGTCCGAACTCCACCCCGCCGCCATAATACCAGCCATACACGCCTTTGCACCCCAGCGCCACAGCCTGCCAGATTTGCAGACGAAGTTCTGTTTGTGAGGTAAGGGCGTCCTTGAGACCGGGCAAGGTGATGTCATGGACTTCATATCGTGTCAAGAGGGGCGTGAATAGAAACACTTTTTCAGGATGGTTCTTGTTCAACCATCTCAGGCGCTCGGCGATAACCCATGATTTTCTAAAATTATTTACGGTGACGTACCAGTCTCCGCCAATAGGTTGCATGTGGGGTGCCCACTCCCTGAATCCTCCCCATGAAGGATGTACGGTTGTGGCGTAAAGCCCGGTGTGCTTTTCAATCAGGGCAAGGGCTGCTTTCGCACGCGCGTCAAAGACCGGTTCATCGTCAAAGCTCACCCCTTGGATGGTTTCGGGATAGTTTTTCCCCAGGTCATTAATAAAATCAAGTACACCTTTTGCGCGTTCTTCAATTTTAGCAAACGCTTCTTTCGACAGGTATGCACCGGGTGCAGTGGGTCCTGATTCGCCAACCAGTGGAAAATTGAATCTGAACCAATTTTGAGCACAGAACAGCGATTTCATTTCACGGCCGGGATAGAGTTCGCCATAGACCTGTCGACCCAACTCATTCAAAACCGGATTTCGGGGCATCGGTTTGCCTGAAGCAGGGCCGACAAACAGGGTGTCATCCTTTGATGCAGGGGGATTTACAAAATAGCCGGAAGTGCCATGCCCCCAAGAGGCGTTGAATCCATTTTCCGCCATCACATCAATACCATTTTGGATATCTTCCTGATCTCTGAGATCGTCAGTAATTGCTGAACGGGGTATGTCATAAAGCCCCCATGGATAAAAATCCTGGGCGCGAGGGTGCTGTTTGTAAAAATCCCAGACGGTTTTTTTATCCCTCGCCTGTTGTTTTCCCTTACGTTCCACAACAATTGCCTGATCCGGCGGAAGTTCAGCAGCTTTAACGGAAGAAACAAAAACTGCCGCAAAACTTACATAAAACAACGCTTTTACTATGTTTGTCATAAATCCTCCTTAAAACATTAAGGGTCCTTCGCCAGGCGGAGCATAATATAAATTTGAAGGGACCCCATGCCGGGAGTGCCAAGACCGTCAACACCAAAACCGCGCACGCCGTATTCATACATGACCCTCATATCGCGCTGAAGACGTTGTACAATACCAAACGGGGCTGTTTCGAAGCAGTTGTAATAGTAGTATTCAATATTTTTAGCAATCTTATTCCAATTTTTCAGATTCTCAAGAGTTCCTAGATTTCGTGGCCCGTCGAGAGCCTGTCCTACATCATCATCAACTGGAGCGAAATTACAGATCAAGTTATCCGGCATTTTGGAAATATTTTTTGGCGGAGCTTCACTTTGTTTTTTACGATATGCCAGTGTGATGATCTGTATATCCGGGAATTTTTTCTTGAGAATCGGACAAAGCTCCAGGATATAATCGTAAAGTGGTCCGCCTTTGCAACCATATTTTTTTTCAAGTTTTTGGCATTCGGGGCAAAAGCAAAAAGAGCCGGGGACATCATTGGCGCCTATGGTGAGAACACCTTTGCCGCCCATGCGCTTTGCTCGTTCAAGAATGCGTCTCCGGCCCCGATGCGGCTTTTAGGGCAACGACTGCATCGTCTCGAATCCTGTCGTCCCGGGTAAGGTCGTCGATAGTCCTGCGGTATTTCATGGCGACCCATGACGCATCGGACAATTCAGACCCCTCGGTATCAAAGGCCACATCCTTGCCGGAGATGTATTTCACCCACGGGTGGTCCCTGCGCACGTTCTGGTCGTGCTCTACCTGTTTGCCTGCCTCGTCTGTGACACGACCATCGCGCTCCGCCCCTTGCGCATCACCATATTGTGCGCCCCAACCCAGTTTGAGCCAGCCGCCGTAGTCGGTGAGATGTGCGTCCAAGTGGGCTTTCTGCCACTCCCTGCGCCAGCCGAGGTGCCATGCCTCATAGTTCAGGAGCGCCTCCGCACGGTTCACGCGCTCGGCGTGTAACGCTCTCGGCACAGCCTCAAACTCGCCGATGCGTCCGTCCAATGAGGACAATTTGACGTCGACGTACGTGAACACAAGAGGAACGCCCGCTCTGGGTGACCTCGATGAGCCTCTCCAATACTTTGATTCGTAGAATTCGACGAACCGCGCGTTTTCATCCTCGCTGATCTCGTCGTCCCGCCACCTGAGAAACTTACTGAGCCTGCGTTTCCACGTCCTCGTCAGTTGCGATTCCTGTTGATTCTCTTGGGCCATGTGAGCCTACGTTTGGTGGGTCCGTAAAGCAGCGCCTATAGCGCACAGCCGCGCGTCTCTGCTTTACTGCCTCGTAGTCTCCACTCCTTATCCTGTCCTTTAGTTTCCTAAAGAACAGTCTGGAGTCTTGCATAAAGTCGACCCGCCGGAATGCGAGCGTCCCGTCTGGACGCGTTGCAATGCGGCCACCGTCGATCTCCAACACCAGAATCGAAAACCCACAGAGGATGCAGTGGGCGAGGTCGAACTTACCAAGATTACGACCATCTAAATCGAAAGGGTAAAAGCTATCCTCAAGGAATGCAATCTTTTGGTTGTGTTCAAGACCATCAAGCTGCGGCTGAGAAGGGATTCCGCAGTCGCCCACTGAATTCGCATCACCGGTTTACCCGCAGTACCTTGCCGCTAGCAGGTCAAGACGGGAGAGCTTTTACGGATTTAAGAAAATGGGGTCCTCTTGTTCAGGGGCGAAGCCCCGGTCGTTTGCCTAGCCCAGCCCAACGGGCTGGGTTTAGAGAAGGATTGCCATTCAGGGGCAACGCCCCGGCCATTTGCAGCAGGTCAGTCGTGCAAATGATCGGGGCGTTGCCCCTTTGATTGTGCTTCATTACTTCCCAGCCCGCCGGGCTGGGCTAAGCAAACCGGCGGGGCGTTGCCCCTGAAATCCGTAAAGACCCCCCCGTCTTGGACTACTAGGATGCGGTCCGGGCAACGCGGATTCTCACTATCCACTGAAAGCAGCCACCTGTAGGGTACCATGAATCATCGTCGCGGATGTCTTCTGATTGTTCCGAGAAATTTCTTCCTCTCCTATTCGGATTCAGAAATTTGGCTGCAGCTTGCAGCCAAATTGCCCAGCAACGCATCCCTCGAAGGAAGCATAATATGGCTGCAGCATGCAGCCAAATTAAGAACTCTTGATAGAAAATAGACCCAATGGGAAACACAACACAGAATGGACACGATCTACCTCAGCATGATGTTGACATCCTTCGCAGACTTGCGGATCGCAAGGTAGCTATCTCTGCGGATCCGGTGAACGAGGAACGGCGTCGGGCCTGGTACGCTCATGATACAGGCGAGGGCGATCGGGTGATGATCCTGGCTGAACATGGCGGCATACGCGACGCCAGGAGGCCGATGTCTGGTGACGTCTGTGAATGCACGGACGAATGGGCACGTGGACTCGAGCTGGGATTTCGCACGCAGATCTTTCAGTTTGAGCAGCTCCGCGATGACCACGTGGTCGAGCCGGTGATAAACGTGAACTGGCGAATCAGCGGGAGCAATTACGGCGTTAATGCGGTCGTGCACCAGGGAGGCGACGAAGCGCGTATGGGATCACGCAGTTGGGAAGCGCCGATTCAGGACCTTGACAAAGATTTCGACAAGCTGAGTCCCCGGACCTACAGCGTGGATCGAGAAGCAACCCTCCGGGATAAAGCGCGGCTCGAAGCCGTGTTTGACGGGATTCTATCGGTGGGCATCCGCGGCTCCCATTACTGGACCATGGGCCTCACATGGCCGGCGATCGATCTCATTGGCCTCGAAAACCTGATGATGGCCATGTACGACAATCCGGAAGGACTCCACCGAGTGATGGCATTCCTCCGTGATGACCACCTGGCTTTCACCGACTGGCTGGAGCAGGAGGGACTCTATTCCCTGAATAACGAGAATGACTACACCGGCTCGGGCAGCCTGGGATATACGCGATCGCTGCCGCAGAAGGACTGGAAAGAGGGCTCGCCCGTGCGCAAACGTGACCTCTGGGTGCTCAGCGAATCGCAGGAAACAGTCGGTGTCGGCCCCGAGCAGTTCGAGGAGTTTGTCTTCCCCTATCAAAGGGACATCATCAGCCAGTTCGGCAAGTGCTACTACGGGTGCTGTGAACCGGTGAACAACCGGTGGCACATTCTCAAGCGACTCCCCAATCTGGCAAGAGTGTCCATATCTCCGTGGACGGATCAGGCTTTCATGGCCGAGGAACTGGGGCGCGATTACGTCTTCTCCCGAAAACCTAACCCCACCCAAATCAGTACGGGCGTCTTCGATGAGGAAGCGATCCGAGACGATTTGAGACTGACCCTCGAAACGGCCCGCAACTGCCGCGTCGAGATCCTGATGAAAGACGTCCATACTCTGAACAACGAGCCCGAACGTCTGTCTCGCTGGGTCCAGATTGCGCGTGAAGAAATCGAGAAGATTGCGTAGCTCCCGAATCAGATCGGGAGATCCTGCTGACACCGATTCGGAAACCGTCCGTGCCCCCCGATGACAGTTAGGCTGGAGATTTCCTTTGGAATACCTGCATCCCGTGCCGTTATGCCTCCCTTTCTCATGCTCATTCTGCTGGCCGTGCAGCCTGGCGCTGCCGAGCCTGTTGATGTGCCTTTGAAGAACCCGTCCTTTGAGGAAGGGATATCCAAGGGTGTCCCCGTTGGCTGGGAGCGATACCTGAACCCGCGCGATGCGGATGGCACTCGGAGGATGAGCCTGGTCCAGACTCCCGACGATGGGCGCCAGGCCCTGCTGCTGTATGATGACAGCCCGAATGGTGAAATTGGTATACGGCAGATCGTGCCGGTCCAGCCGGGGGTGACTTACGAGGCCAGCGTGAGCGTTCGGGCGGTGCCCGATGCTCCAAGCGGAGGCGCTATTCTGTTGATGCGGTTCCATCCCAAAGGAAGAGATACCGTTGTTCCGTTGCGAGCCCATAGCCACAAGTATTTCAATCGCATCAAAGCCCTTGGCACTGCTGCCCCGGAGTCGAAAACCATGTCGCTCTATCTTTACTCGCACGCCAGGCCGAGGCCGCAACTCATGCTCGACGACGTAAAACTCGTGGGAGGTGTCCCGCCACCACCGGCTCCCCTCCCGCCCGCGCCGGAACCAGTGCCGCCGGTCTATACCAGGCTGAAGGATCTGCATCTCAGGACGGAGTTGGTGAAGGGCGGCAAACCCAACACCGCCATCGTTGCCCCGAAGTCCGACGCGTACGCGGCGGAGGCAACTCAGATTCAACAGGCAATTATGAAACTGACCTCGGTGAAGATTCCAATCATCGACGACGAGTCGCCGCGAGCGGTCGTCCCCATCAAGGGCAACCTTATCGCACTGGGAAATCGTTCGACCAACAAAACGATCGGGGAACTCTACAACCGTTACTACTCGCTGCTCGATCTCCGCTATCCCGGCGTCGGAGGACACGTGGTGCGGACCCTGCACAGTCCTTTCGGAAACGGGCACAACGTGGTTTTCGTCGGAGGCAGCGATACGAGCGGCGTGGCCTCGGCAGCGGACGTGTTTGTGCAGAATCTCGATCAGTCTGGCGCAAAGAAAGGCGACCTCAGCATTGGCCGGCTGGCGGAGATCCAGCTTGGCAAAGGAATCAAGGTACCAACGGATGTGCGCGAGTTTGAGATCTGGGAAGCGTCAAGAGGCTATCGCAGCGTGGGCTACTTCGGCTGGAACAGCCTCAGCAAGCACATGGCCATGTATTACATGACCGGCAACGAGCACAACGCCCGCGAATTCATCCGCCTCGCATTTCCTGACGAACAGGCAAAGAAAGAAATCGCGGAGATTGACGGCGAGCGGATCGAGAACAAAGACGAGCCGTTGAGCGGCGCATATCATTACACCTCGCACATGATGATTCTCTACTGGGATCTCATCGAAGAGAGCCCCGTCTTCAGCGACGAGGAACGCCTGCGCGTTACCAACGCCTTTTCCAGACAGCTCCTCCACCGCAAAGGCGAGCACGTCTATGGTACGACCAGTCGTCCCCGCAGCGTGGGATCGAGGCACGGCCAATGGTCGGCCATATCGCTGTACGGGCTCGGCCGTTATTTCCAGAAGGACTACCCGGCCCCCGTCTGGCAGCGTTGCATGGACGCAGGGAAGCTGCACTTCGCATCGTTGCACGACTACCTCTGGGTGGTTGGCGAGTACGACTACCTCCCGTGGTTCAGTACCGGTTGCGCGCCCATCCTGACCTACATACTGCTCACAGGTGACCGGAAACCCGTTGAAAACGGGGTCCTGCGCGAGCTCCTGCGCGGCCAGGAGATTCTTACCGATGGCAGCAAGCCGGACCCGCATCTCAATTCCGCGTCCCTCGGTTTTCTACACAAGGCAGCATACCTTTTTCAGGACGGACGGTTCGTGCATTATCAGCAGCAGGCCGATGTCGATACGAACGTCTTCAGGCTGGGGCAATCCTTCTGGCCAGAGGAGAATCTGAAGCCTGCCCCGCCCGCAGATTTGGCCGGCAAGTGGAACGCGCTGCATCTGTCGGAAGAGGAATGGCTGGCACACAGGTCAGGATTCGACATCGACTCGACCTTTCGCTTCGCATCTTTCCGCACGTCGGTTGACGATACCGGTGACTACATCCTGCTCAAGGGCATCAACCGCCAGCTCCGCAACCCTTACCACAATTTCGCGCTCCTCCGCCTCCGCATGGGAGGCAAGACACTCCTCAACGGATACGGCACTCAAATCTACACCCGCGCAGATGGTATGGTGGAGCCGAAGATCGCTATGAACGGAGCGCTTCTCTATCGCGAGGTGCTCGGCCCCATGGCCATCGCGGCAGGCGAGGTGCCGGACCTGCCCTTCTGCAACTGGCAGCGGACCCTCGCCCTGCGAACAGGACGCTACGCTTTGATCGTTGACGCCCTGACCTTCCGGACAGACAGTGAAAATATCGAGGCACAAATCGGCTGGGAGCGCGGACACGGAGTCAAGCCCGCTATCACCGCTCCCGGCGTGCTGTCTCTCTCCTCCGGTGGCGGCCCGATCAATATTC
>JASLXP010001222.1 GCA_030740295.1 Planctomycetota bacterium | reverse complement strand
AAGACGACCGCGAGCAACCCGGCGGGGAGGCCGACGACAAAGCGCCCCGCAAGAACTGCGGCGGACAAACGGTTCACGATCCGTTCAGGGCACCCCTCAGCTTCGACTTCATTGATACTCCTCTAGCGGACGTTCTCTCCTTCCTCTCGTGCATTACTCCGATCCATTTCGTGGTGGATGACCTTCAGGACATCAGGATGCGTCCAGTCACTCTCAAAGTTTCCAGGATGCGGTCCGATCATGCGCTCGCGTGGATCTGCCGGATTGCACACGTGAAGTACGGGATCTGTAGGGAGATGATCCTGGTCACAACACCAGAACGGATCGCTCCGTGGCGCAAGAAGCTGAAGGAAGGCCCTTACCGGGGGCCGGAGAACATGCCGGACAAGCTTCGCGCCAAACTGGAGAAGCGGATCTCGTTCGACTTTGAAGAGACTTCCCTGGCAGATGTCGCGGCCTCCCTGTCGGACCTGACTGGGGTCAAAATACAGTTCGCTCCTGAAGTCAAGGCAAAGAAACTTCCTGTGACGCTCAAAGTCTCGGAAATTAGGACTAGTGCGGCGCTGGTGTGGGTCGCGCGTCTACACGACCTGAGGTTTGACCCGGTGGACGAAGAGACCATCCTCATCCACCGTGAATAGCCCCTGGCAGAGCGTG
The DNA here is from genome assembly GCA_030740295.1 of Planctomycetota bacterium. The sequence continues at coordinate 4,861 of JASLXP010001222.1, read as the reverse complement.
ACAACTTGCGGCCCGTTGGCTAAGACCTACGCCGAGGAATCCTAACCCGAGCGCTGCAGAGAACGCTCTGCTTCCTCTCGGCCTTCGGATCCTTCGTTTCTGTGAGTAGAGTTTCCTGATTCACGTCCGGCGTTGTCTGCCGGGCGTCTCTGAGCGCTGACCTTATCGCAGTGGGGATCTGCGGCACAGTAGTCAACATCTTCCACGAGTACGTTGCTGAAGGTCAGTACGTCGATCCTTCTTTCATCGACTTGTGGCTCGATCAGATTGGTCTCTTATTGGCGATGGCGGCTTTCGCATGTCTGAGGCAGATTCGACGGCGGTTAGCCGAAGTGCACCGAGATGGAATTCCTCAGCAACCCGATAACCCCGCCTGATCCGTCTGTGGACGGAGAGGTCGCCCTTCACTTCGTTTTCTTCTTGTTCTTCTTCTTACGATTCTGCGGACGTGCGGCGGAGAGAGAGTCCTCCGGACGGACCATGGCTGCTGTTGGGCGTCTGTTGCCTTTGACATCTGCAACATGGGCTGCCCAGGCCTTCTGCAGACGGGCGACGACTTCCGGATGCTGGCTGGCCAGATTCTTCGTCTCGCCAATATCGGCCACCGTATCGTATAGCTGAACCGGATCTGTCGACGGCTTTCGGCCTGGTATGCTGTCGCGTCGTCCCCCCTTTTCTTTCCAGGGATAAAACTTCCACTTGCCGGACCGCACTGTGCCCGGACCGTGCAAAAGGCAATAATTTTCGTGCGGGCTTTTCGCACCCTCGGCGCCGCTCATCAGCGGCCAGATATCGTGACCGTCGATCCGTTTCTCAGGGAGTTTTGCCCCGGTCATCTTCGCGAGGGTTGGCAGGATATCGATGCTTGCAGCGACTTCGGTGCAGACACTGCCCGAGGGGATCTTCCCCGGCCAGCGCATCAGTGTCGGCTCGCGGATTCCGCCATCGTAAACGCTGCCCTTTTTTGCGCGCAGCGGCTTCGATGAGCCGACCGCGGCACCGTTGTCACTCGTAAAAATCACCAGGGTCTTTTCATCGATACCGACCTCTTTCACCGTTTTCAGAATTTCACCAACCGACCAGTCCACTTCTTCAATCGCATCCCAGATCAACTTGCCCGTGCGATTCTTGAATGCTTTGGATACGTGCAAAGGCAGGTGAACCATGGTGTGTGGCAGGTAAACAAAGAACGGCTCGTCCTTGTGGGCGCGGATGAATTCGATCGTCTTCTCGGTGTATCTCTTGGTTAGAGTATCTTGATCTGCCGGATACTCGATGACCTCCTCCCCTTCGAAGAGCGGTACTTCATTTCGCACTTTGTGGCCGGCTTTGACGTCCTCCAGCGACAGCCCTTTCCGCAGCACAATGTCTTTGGACAGCTTATTCGCTGGGTCGATCCACATATCATTGCTGTAGGGAACGCCGTAGTAAGAATCGAATCCCTGGTAAGTCGGCAGGCAGGGCGGCAGGTGACCGAGATGCCACTTGCCGATGCAGGCCGTGCGGTAGCCGACCGTTTTAAGCAAGTCTGCGATGGTTACTTCGTCCGGGTGAAGCCCGCGGGTACTGTTGGGAAAAAGAACTGCATTCATACTGAGACGCTGATAGTGAGTGCCGGTCAACAACGCCGTGCGCGAGCCTGAACAGACTGCGCACCCCACATAAAAATCATTAAACCGCATCCCCTCTTCGGCCATCCGATCCAGGTTCGGGGTCTTGGGTCCAGTCGCGCCGTTGAATCCGACATCGCCGTAGCCCATGTCGTCTATGAAAATGAGAATGACGTTCGGTTTGTTCTCCGCCTGAGCATGTGACGCGGAGAGGATGGCAAATGCGATGATTAGAATTGGTTTCATGGGATTCCTGTTTCTGGGCTCTTAATGTTCATCGGCTGCGCGTAATTTAACGTAATCTTTCTCTCAATTGGAATTACCGAGATAGGGCTTTAGGAGGGCTGTAACGTCAGAATTCGATTAAGTGAACGATTAAGATAACGATTACGAATGAAGGGTAAATCACTCTGAGGTTGGCGCCATTCTTCCTTTCCACCATCCCCACCAATTCAAAAATCCCTGACGTAGCCACCCGCTGTCCAGCCGCCGTCCACAACCAGGACCTGGCCGGTCATGTAGCTGTTGTCCGGATCGGCAAGGAAAAGAGCGGCCTGGGCGATTTCCCCGACCTCTGCAGGGCGGCCCAGGGGGATGTGCTCCAGCAATCGCTGGGCTGCCTCTTTGAATCTGCCATCCTCACCGTAAAAAAGGTCCTTCGTTCCATCGGTCAGAGTCGAGCCGGGCGCGATGGCGTTGACAAGTATTCCGTGGTCGGCCAGTTCTAGCGCCATGGCCTTCGTCAAATTCACGACCGCAGCCTTTGCCGCGACGAACGCGCTCTGAAGACGCAGGGCGACGAGCCCGGCGATGGATGAGATGTTGATAATACGGCCCGCGCCCTGCTCTTTCATCACTCTTGCCCCGGCACGGCTCACTTCATAGAGGCCGTTGAGATCCACTTCAATGATGCGGTCCCATTCTTCGCGGGGGAACTCATCGATGGTCACGCGATGATCCAACGTGTTGACGCCTGCATTGTTGACCAGGATGTCCAGACGCCCGAAATTGGCGACGGTGTGGTGGATGACCTCACGTACCTCGGGCTCAGCGGTCACATCCATTCTCATCGCATGGGCGTTATCGAATCGTCCGGCGGATTCTGCTGCCGCAAGTTCATCGATATCTGTATAGATTACTGTCGCGCCATTCCGGGCAAAGCCATCGGCGATGGACTGCCCGATACCGCGTCCTGCGCCGGTCACGAGGGCAGTTTTGTTGTTCAGTTCTACTTTCAACGGATCGATAGGCGGAAGGCTACAAGGGACCAGCCTTATCCCGAGCTGACATACAACGAGCGATTCTGCAGGGGCAATTCTACTTTCCGGCCTCCGAGGCGGTGTGATTCAACCCAGCCAATGACGATCTCCTGGCTTCGGCATGCGAGACGAAGGTTGCCTTTGGTTTCCGTGTCGTTTTCGATGGCATCCATGAGGTCTTGAATACATGGAACGCCGCCGCTCTCATGCCGATAGACTGGCGCGATAACGTCGCAGAGCTGGTTGGCCGGCCCCATTCGCTTTTGCATCCGGAGCGAGGCCGAGTCATTCAAGGTTCTGATGCGGCCCTTGCTACCGACGACTTCGCAATCCCAACCGGATACCCCGACGAGGTGGCCTGTTACACCGTTGCTGAATTTGACATAACCGTCAAGGATTGAGGGATCCTTTTCGACCCGGTTGTCGGCGAAGTCGGCTTCCTCCAGCGCGGCCAACCCGCGCACGAACTCGACCTCGCTGTCACCCGATTGGTAAAGAAGCTGATCGGAGGCATGGGTCAGGCTCCACTGAGCGCTTCCGTGGCAATACGCGATGACCGAACGCAGGTCGCCGATTTCACCGTCTTCCACAAGCTGTCGGACGAGTGTGTAGCAGGCCTGGTATCTCCGGTTCGTGCCGTAGTTGAATTTCACGTTGTTCTTCTCGCACGCTTCGAGCATGGCATCGGCTTCTTCCATTGAGCAGCAGAGCGGCTTTTCGCAGTAGATGCCCTTCACCCCGTGCTCGGCACAGAAAATTGAAACTTCCGCATGGTTCACCGGCCGGGTGGTAACGCTGACGATGTCCGGTTTTTCTTTCTCGATCATCTCTCGGTAATCGGAATACCCGTGAGGGATGCCATATCGCAGCTTTGTGCGCTCGACCTTTTCTTCGATGACATCGGAGCAGGCGACCATCTCGGTTTCCTCAACAGCGGCATAGCATGCGGCATGAGAATAAGGCAGGCGCCCGTAGAGAGGATGCTCTCTGACCTCATCGTCAATGGTCGTCCCCATCCGCCCACAGCCAACGATAGCAACTTTGAAGGTGTTCATTTTTTGTTATCTGAATTTCGAATGGACAGCCCTGGTGGCAATCTCAGGACAGAAACTAACTGATAAGGGCGGGTACAACCAAACGATTTGAAGGTTCAACACCGGAGGCTAGATATGCGAAGGCAGATTGGCGGGTCGATCAATTCGAGGTCTGCCAGGGAATGCTCCCGGCCTGCTGGATCTGTCCTCTCAGCAATCTCGCCATTTCCTTGAACTGTGACTCTTCACTCTGGGTGAGATCGTTCTCTTCAAGGGGATCTGCTGCGAGATCGTACATCTCCAGTGGGAGGAACGGCCGGTTGTGCAGCAGTTTCAGATCGCCGTGGCGGATGGCATGCTGGTCGAGACCGAGGAAGTCGTGATTGCCTTCCTTCCTGATCCAGTAGAGGGAGCGGTCATCGAAGTTTTGCTTTTCGTTCAGCAGCGTTGGAAGGATGGAGCGTCCTTCGATCTGGTGATCGACATCCACACCGGCCAATTCGCAAGCGGTGGGGAGAAGATCCATCAGGATGGCGATCTGATCGGTCTCTGCGCCCGCTTGAATGTTGCCCGGCCACATGGCGCAGGCGGGTACGCGGATGCCACCTTCATACATGTCGCCCTTCTGGCCTCGCAGGGGACCGTTGAACGCGCCCACATTTGCCTGCCCGCCGTTGTCGGAGGTATAGACGACCAGCGTGTTCGCCAGCGCGCCGGTCTCTTCGAGTGTTTCCAGCACGCGGCCGATGCCGGAGTCCATGTGTTCGACGAGGGCCACGTATTGGGCCCGCCGGTCTGAGACTTCCGGCTCTCGTGCTTTGACCTTTGCGACCCAGTTGTCCGGGGGCTGGATGGGTGTGTGGGGAGCATTGTAGGCGAGGTAGAGGAAGAACGGCCGGTCGCTTTCCTGCTGTTCACGAATGAATTCGCAGGACCAGTCGGTAAAGAGATCGGTTGC
>JASLXP010001221.1 GCA_030740295.1 Planctomycetota bacterium | reverse complement strand
TTTTAAGATGCATCACAGCAAGCACGTAAACAGTCACAAGTCCATTGCGTGACCAGACTTCAACAGTGGTCAAATCTGTGGCGAAGATTGATTCCCAATGAGCCTTTAGGAACGTGCTCCACGACTGAGTACTCTGACGTTTGGGCGCCGGTTCTATGCCGTGGTTCTTTAATACATTGGCGACCGTAGAATCGGCAATGTGGTAGCCAACATTCGCCAGTGCGCCCTGTATCCGGTCGTAACCCCAAGTCGGGTTTTCCTTTGCGTAACGAATGATGAGGTCGACGATCGCTTGCCGAATGCGAGGCCTTCCAACGGACTTCTGTTTGTTGGAATAATCCCACTTCTTGGCTACCAGTTTTCGATGCCAGCGCAAGAGCGTTTCTGGAGTGACTATGGTGGTAAGTTCCAACAGTGCTTTCCTGCCAAGTGTATGTGCCTTAACAGCCAGCATGCGACGCTCATTATCGTCAAGCAACAGCCTCTTTTTCCCAAGCTGCTTCAGCAAGGTTTCGATCTGAGCGTTCTGGAACTCGATAATTTGCTGTTGCCGCTCGTTGGCCCAGCCACAGAGAGCGGAGAGCAGAATGTGCCAAGGTTTAAGGATGAAACGCATCGTGGAAGTCTGGTCGCCTGGAGTAAATCGAACAGCTTCTTGTCGAAATAAGGGAAATCAAGCGGCTGAAATGACATTATCCAAAACGTCATAACCTAATTGGGAAGGCCAGCTTATGGCGCGGCTGAATATTTTGACCATACGGGGTGAAGACGGCGTAATGTACCGGGGCCTGGGGGTGAGCCTGGAAATCAAGACTCCCGGTCAGACATTCTCCGGTTTCTCCCTCGCGATCCTTGACCTCTGGTACGGGCGATTCGTTTGAGAGTATCTTTGGGTGCGGTCGATAACTCAGATTCCATTTATCAGCCCGCTCGCGTTCTTCCCGTTATTGACAGATCCGTAGACTGAATTCTTCGTCGTGCCTGCAAGCCGCAGATCCTCCATCTCAGTCATAGATCAGCGCGGGCGCGTCCCAGACGTAGTGCAGGATCATCCACAGGGTCATGACGAAGCAGAGACCAAGTATGAGCCCGAACGCCGCTGGGCGAACAATACGGTAGGTCTTGTACCCGCCGTAGCGGCAAACAAGCACCTTGAGCATCCACCCCAGGAAGATAGACAGCCAGTAGCGATCTATTGGCCACCCCCACAACGAAACGACGAACCCCAGCGGATGCAGCGGCCACCAGAAGAAGTTCTGGCGCAAAGCCACGAGCAGACCGATGATTCCGCCGCCGGACAGGAATGCAGTCCATTTCTCTGAGTCCATGGATGTAGGATGGCTGAGGAAATGAGCCAGTCGACGAACCGTGTTCTGACCGGACCGTGAAGGCCACGGTGCCAGATTACCCACGCCGGTGTGATAAATGATGTAGGGCACCGCGACGTGACAGGCCAGGACGGAAAGGACGATCGCTCCGAAGATCAGGAAGGCCGTGTGGCTTCGCTTTAAGCCGACGGACGAACCGACCTTGAAGGTCTGCATCATGTAAGGCATCGCCATGGCCGAGCTGTTGCGGACGTCTGTCCAGGTGGTCGCGGTGAGAAGAGTGATTTCCTTCTGTGCCATCTGCGCGCTGAACCCGCTGAACAGAACCGTTCCCAGGCCAAACAGCGGGCTGGAATAGAGGAACATTCCAGCCTCACAGATGACTCGGCTCGCAACCAGGCTGGCCAGCACAAAGACCCCGAACTGCACGGTCGCCCACTTGACAGAGATGCCCACCGCCCAGCACCAGCCGACAACCCCGCCGAAACCCGTCACAATCCCAAAGAAGCAGAGGCGGTAGAAATTTGCCTCAGGCCCTCCCCGCACTGCCTGGCGCGCGCATCCTTTCAAGTATCCGCGAGCCGCCCATAGCAGCGCAAAGCCAAGAACGATGAAACCGCCTCCTGCCTGAAACTGCAGGAAAGTGCTGTGAGCGGTTGGCAGGCCGTAGAAGATCCGCAACATGATGATGACGCGGCGCAGAAAGTAGAAGAATACCAGGCTGAAACCAACTTCAGATGCCAGCAGATAGGAGATGCCGATCATCTCCGGCCGGAAATCGAGCCGAATCCAATTGAAGGCCGACAAGGGCCCACCGTGAGCCATTCTGCCCAGGTTCGAAGACAAAGGTACTGCAGGCACATCAGGGAAATAGGCACTGAGAAAGTTGAGGGTATAGACCGCGCTGGTTAGAGCGAAAAAGCCCCACATCAGCTTGCTCTTCATGATGGCCGACGGCTTCCCATCGGAAGTGTCGGCCACTTCCAGCGGGATCTGCATCATCGGAAAGAGCAACCGTTCCTCCTGCTCCCACCGATAAGAAATCAGCGCCGCGCACCACAGCAGCAGCCAATAGAGGAGAAAGATGTAAGGCGTCCAGATGAGGAAGGTTTGCATCCATGCCCTGTAGGGAACGCCTGCGCCTTCGGGAATGGTCGAGTAAAGCCATTTGATGACCGGCGCTGAAGGGTCGGTAGCGGGGAGCATTCCAGGCATGAAATGTTCCCGGATGTTGAGATGAGCGACGGTACTGTCCTCGCCGGTGTATTGCACCATGCCGGCAATGTTGAGATAGAAGTGTTGCGCAAAGTCCTGCGCGGGGATCGAATCCATCGCCAGCAGCGCGCAGAAGACCACCATCACTTCCACTCGCTGAAGCCGCACCCACGGCAGCAGTCGCCCGATCGTCTGATTGTAGAGAATCAGAAAGAGAAGATAGAAGACAACACCGCGCGGCAAGTAACCGGTACCGATGATTTCGTACCGATGCAGTACCGACACATTACCGGCCACCGTAAACACAATCACTGATATCGCACTCAGCAGAATGGCCCGAACAGTCAGCGCTTTGGGTGCCGGCACTGACTGGATGCCCTGTTGGGTGCCGCTGGGATCATTCGGGGCGGCCGCGCCAGCAAATTGTTCGCTGCCCATGTCGGGCATTATGGTCTCCTGCGTCTGATCGGCGCATGATTGTATATTTCTCACCTGACCGCGGCATGCCATGAGTCTGAAGTTTCAGAATGAAGCCGTTTTCTGGATGACGGGCCACGACTGGCGCATGCCCAACGTGACCGGCAAGTGCTACACAACCAACCGGGCCGCGTCTGGCTCGACGTCACAGGTCGGGATTGAGGGCATCCAGGTCTGGCTTCCTGTATTTCAGGAGGAGCTTCGTGGCTGCGTCGCGGATGGTCTTGTCTCTGGCGACCTCGGTGGTTTTTTCCAGGACTTTGACCATGGCTTCTATTCCTTCCTTTCCTTTCAACTTCAGCTTCTGTTCGAGGGCGACGACGAGCTCAGCCGCGTGTTCGCTGATGGCTCGATCTGATAACTGAGTGCTTACCAGCTTGAGGGAATCGATTGATGGACTGTACCAGAGCTGTGCCTTCCAGATAAGGTCGTCCTTATCGGAGCGAACATCCACCCCTCCGCCCCGGTCGGCCCAAGGTTGTAGGCCTTCTTCGTGTCCTTCGGAAGCGACTTAGTGAGGTCCGGAGGAATCGGATCCGCCGCATTGCCAAAACAGAGATGCGCAACGATCAACAGCATGACCGTGAGCGGGACAAGATGGTGCAGGTGTTTGGTTATCATTAGTCCTACAGCGAGAAAACTACGTAACTGGCCAAATTTACTATGGCGGCCCGTTGTGCGCACCATGCCGAATTCGTAGCGACAGGGCAATGACAAAAGGGCATTCTCACCAAAGAACTCCCGAATTTCGCCCGGAAGGTTGTCGACAATCAGTTGGTTGAAACCTGGGATTCATTGCCTCCGTCCTTCGCAGAACTCCGGTCATCGGCCTCTAGACAGGGCCTAGAGGCGTTTTCGCAAGGTTCTGCGTCCTCAAACCCATGGTACAGTTTCTCATCTGATCAGGCCCTTCTTTATGCCGAAGGCATTACGCCTTACAGCACAGGGTTGCGAGGCTTTGCAGGCTACCCTGGGTTCCGAGGCTCTGCATCTTCTACCCCGAAGGCTGCGGGGCCAGGGCTTTTGCGTCATCGAGCGGGCATCGTACGTAAACTTCTGGAAGCTGGCGCGGACACCAACATCGTGACCGAAAGTGGTGAGACAGCCCTGATGGCCGCCGCCATCAAAGGCCATGTCGAGATTGGGCGACTGTTCCTCGAGCACGGGGCGGACGTGAACGCTCAAACCACCGAAGGAACAACAGACCTCTTCATGACGAGTCCACCAGTCGTTACAGAGTCCGCGCTGCACTTTGCCGCGGCCTACGCCTCTCAGGAGTTCGTGGAGCTCCTGCTCGCCAACGGCGCAAACAAGAGACTCAAAGATCATTCAGGCCAGATGCCCGCCAATTGGACAGGACGATATCACAAGAACGATCTCCTGGATCTCTTGCGATGACTCGGAACGTGCCTGCGGATACGACTACCACATTCCAGACGAGGACTGGAATACTTTGGGTCTCCTTACTGGCACGCCGGCTGCATCGTAGCGCCGGCGGCGTGGCTGACTTATAGCCCATCTCTTACTTTCCATTTTCTCTTCCGCTTATTGTCTTCGCTTTTAATCTAACTTTCTTCCGCTCGAGGAGTCTGGGGTACCTTTCCCATCAATGTATATTGCGTGCAGCGCAATGCCGTGCCGGCTGTTGCCCTCGAAAGTGCCCCGGCATCTGGCCAATGAGAGACCGGCCGGCAAGGGCCGGCCCCAGGAGGCCGACTCTGAAAATCCTGACTGGCCGAACCGGATAGCTTCTTTTCCTGAGAAGCCCGGAATGAGCTGTTCCATTTCATCCAGCAACTCGATCCGCAGCCATGCCTCTGTACCCAGTCCAGATGCGTTGATGCTGATTCCGGTTTCGGGGCCGACGGAGAAGGCGGCAGTGACAAGCTCGGCCGCGCCCTCGGCGTTTTGCATCTTGAGAGAGCCAAAACGATCCCGCGGCAGGACAGCCATGCCAATGCCGCCGCGCTTGGGGTTTGTCGTGTCGCCGGGGCTCCATGCACCGTAGTAAATCCGGGTCTCGTCTCCGACATTGGCGAACCCCTGTCCCTGCAGAAGCGCCCGCTGATCCCAGGTGCCGTCGGCCCCTCTTTCAATGAATGTGTGTTCATGCGCTGGCTCTCGGAATTTGAGTCCGTCATTACTGATGAGCAGGCCAACGTCAACAGCGATGTCCTCCCAATCGGGGCCGCCATGCCAGATACCGTAGATACCGATAAGTACATTTCCACGGTTCCAGACGCTGACGCCCTCGTGGCTCTCCTCGCCCTTGCCATAGGGGAACTTCTCGTGCTGATGGTGGCGAATGAAGCCCAGGTGCGAGGTCTTTGACCAGTGCGAAAAATCGGCAGACCGGTGCATCATCACTTCCCGGCCGGAATAGGGACGCACGCCGTGTGTATAGTTCCAGTTTCCCAGCCCACCGCCGCTTTGCCCTGAGGCATAGAACACACCGTTCCATTTGTAGAGGCCCCCGGCCGCTTCAAAGTGATGTTCAGGAAGCAGCATGTCCGCTTTCGGCAACAGACCGCCGTCGGGTTTTGCATCGATGGCGAGGCGCCAGGTCAGCCCATCTGCGCTGACGAAAGGTGCCAGTGTTCCCCAGCCTCGTTCCTGAAAACCGCCAGCCTCGTTTTCCTTTTGCGTGGCCCAACGGGTTTGAGCGGTCATCTTGTAGCGCCGGGCTGGATCCGGTTCCTCCTCATCGATCAAGACCTTCAGGTTGATCATGTTGAAGGCGCCGTCTTCCATCAGCACCAGATTGTTCTTTTTGCTGCCCTTGTACTCCACCAGCCCGAGCTCGGGCTTGGTCCAGTGGATGCCGTCTTCGCTTTCGGCATAGGCCGGACGCAGGTGCTTGAAGGAGTCCGGTTCATCGAGGAATTCCCGGGGCATGGCTACATACCAGGCCCTGAACTTTCCCTCATCTTCAATAACAGAGCCGTAGAACTGCGCGGCATAGCTGTCGGGCATATCGCCAGTGCCGGGCGCCAAGACGGGGTTGTCCGGATGCTTGACCGGCCGGTTCACCTCCAGACGCAGGTTGTGCGTGAAGGGGATGGAAACATCATCAATGGCCAGTAATGAAATTCTTTTCTCGTCAGCGGAAATCATAGTTTGTGCGGGCTCATCGTAGCGACGTGCAGCATGGCTGACTGAGTCCCCATCTCTTATTTTTCATCTTGCTTTTAATCTTTCCTTTTTCCTTTTTCTTTGCTTTAAGTCTAACTTTCTGCCGCGAAAAGTTTGCCAGGCCCTCTCGATACCAGAGCTGCGTTGCGTCTTGCGTGTTCATGGCAGGGATATACTGCTCGTAGGACATGCGAGTTCCTCTCTCAGTTCCTACTCACGTAAAGCCATTATGCGCACTTCTGTTTGCGAGTTCCGGCCCGTCAAGAGAGAGTGATAACTGCGGACGGCGAACTGATGACACGACCACCGATTCACTTACGTTAGAGAGGCATTCATGCTCAGACTCCAGGCAACTTTTATGGTCGGCCTTTTCATCGGTACGCTGGGAGCGTCCGAGCTCGACCTTTCTCGCTGCAGCATCACGGGGCCGAATCAGGCCGAACTCAGACTTGCTGTAGACAACGATGACACCACGTTTTGGCAGAGCCCCGGGCATCAGAAGCCGGGGCTGCGGGTGGTCATCGATCTGAAGAAGAGCGTGTATGTCCATCGCGTTTTTATGTCGGCCGGCGCTCGTGAGTCTTGGTTTCCACGGTCGCTGCGCGTGCTTGTGGGTGAGACTCTCGGCAGCCTGAAAGTGGTGGCCGAGCAGAATCTGCAAGAGGAGCCCGACAACTCGAAGAAATACTGGCTCAGGCACACCTTTCACCCTGAGACGAATCTGAAGTTTGCGCCGACGAGAGGCCGATATGTTCGCCTCGAGATCGGACACAACTCCGCGGGGTATCCGTGGGCCATTGCTGAGCTGGAGGTTTACGCAGCGACGAAAGAGGTGTCTCCGGAAGAGTGGAACGCAGTGGTGGTTGATTCGGAGGCCAACTCGACTCTGAAACTCGCGGCCGAAGAACTTCGCCACTATCTGACTGAGGGGCTGAATGTTCCTGCGAAAATCGTGAGTCCTGAAGACGCCGAGGGCAGTCAGGGGCTGCGGGTGCGGCTTGAATCGCCTGAGCCGCCGAAGCTTCCTTACTCGGAAAACGATCCGGCAAACGTCGAGGACGTTTCGGTAACGAAAGAGAAGAACGACATCGTCATATCGGGGCCGACGAGCCGTGCCGTGCTCTATGGCGCTTACGAGTTGCTTCACCGCATCGGTGTGCGTTGGGTGTATCCCGGGCCGCACGGCGATGTTGTTCCGTCGCTGCGCAAGATTCCCGATTCGATCTTTCCCATCAAGTATCGGCCGCCGTTCCGCACCCGGTATGCGAACTTTGGTGTCGGTTCGCTCGCCACGCATACCAAGACCGAAGACGGTTTTCTTTTCTTCGTTCGCCATCACTTCAACAATACGTGGGGCGGCTCGTTGCGCGGGACGCTTAGCGGAACTCCACCACGCATGAATCTCGGTTTCGGCTACATCCACAATCTGCGGCTGATCGTTCCGGACAACGTGCTCAAGGAACACCCAGACTGGCTGCCGGGTCGGTATCGAAAGGGCTCGAAAGTGCCGTGCACGACGAATCCTGAGTTCATCAATTTCGTCGTGAAGCGCATCAAGGAAGAGAGCGAGAAGAAACCCGAGCTTCAGGGATTCTCGATTCATCCGATGGACGGCCCGAGCTTTTGCGAGTGCGCTCGATGCGAAAAGGCGTTCGGCAAGCCGAAGAAAGTGCGTGAGGTGGCCGACGACATGGCGCATGCGTTCGATTACTCCAGTCACTACATGCATCTCATCGACCAGGTGGCCAGGCGGGTGAAGAAAGAACTGCCGGGTAAGGGAATCCTTGCGGTGGCTTATGCGAATCACGGCAAGCCACCGGAACACATCCGCAATCTGCCGGACAACGTGATGGTCGATGTCACGCTCCACTGGGAACATAATCTGCCCGTAGATTCCCCGGTGAACAGCTCGCATAAGAAGGAGATCGAGGAATGGGCTTTCCGCTGCTCCCAGCTTGGCATTTACGACTACTGTCTGATCCATATGGACACCACCTATGGCCGACCGGCCGGCGAATGGTTCACGCTGGTGCCGCTGGTGTCGCCGATTGCCGACCATCATCGGTTCTTCAACAAGCTGGGGGTCACGTCCGTCGGCACGCAGGCGATGGGCGATATCTGCTGGACGAGCCCGTGGAGCGTTTACGCCTACAGCCGCACCGCATGGAATCCGAATGAGCCGGTCGAGGACATCAAGAAGGATTTCTTCGGTGGTTTCTACGGGCGCGCAGGCAGGGCGATGCGTAAATGGTATGAGACGTTCGAGTCGCACGTCGTTGAGAACCACATCGACCTGGGCGGCGGCGTCGGAACATTCAGTCCGGTGAAGGCTGCCTATCCGGAGGAAGTCGTCGGCAAGATGCGCCGCTACCTCGACCAGGCCGAACGCAAGGCAAGGAAGTGGTATGTGCGCAAGCGGGTCGCCCATGCCCGGCTCTGCACCGAATGGAGCTATCGCAAGGCGCACGAGCTCGACGCGACGCCGACCTATCCCTGCTACCGCGTTGCCAGCGCTCCCACTATTGACGGACGCCTCGATGACGCGGCCTGGCAATCGCTGCCCGCGCAGACCGGGTTCCGCATCGCCACGGTCGCCGACTTCGCGCAGACACGCCAGACCACCTTCCGAGTGGGATGGGATTCCGACTTTCTCTATTTCGGGATTCGCTGCGAGGAGTCTGCAGTCGATGCTGTCAAGAAACGGAATCCGCAGCAGAAGGGTTACCTCGACATCGCCGACGCCTCGTGGTCGAAGTTTTACCACGACCTGCTCGAGATTTTTCTAGCTTCCGAAGAGCACGTCTATTACCAGGCGATGATCAATGCGAACGGCCAGTTCATCGGGCCAATTCATATGGAGCGAAGCATGCACAATCGCACGCCCTTTCCGGATGGCTTCGAGTGCAAGACCTCCTTGGACAGAGATTCCTGGTCGGCCGAGGCGAAGTGGCCATTCGCCACGCTCGGTAAGACTCCGCAGGACGGAACGAAATGGAAGACCAGCATCATTCGCGTGTCGAGCCAGGAGAAGTCGAACGGCGAACAGTTCACGAGCTGGCCCCGGCTGCAGCGGCTCAACTTCCACGACAGACGCCAATACAACCGGATTCAGTTTCTGGGCCAGCCGCCCAAGCAGGAAGCATTGAAAAAAATCGCTGCTGAGCTCAACGACAAGTTCGTTCAGTCGAAGCAGGTATTTTCAGAATTTCAGAAACGTCGAGCTGCCTTCGATGCCGCCATCAAAGGACAAAAAGACGTCTGCCAACTGGGCAAAGGTATCCGCGTCGTCGGCCCTGGCCGCAATCATCCGTCGCTCCTCAAGGCCGATGGCTCAGGTAAATGGCAACGATATGGAAAACTCCCGCAGGTGGCCGACATCCGCTGGGAGAAACCGGTTGAGCTCACCGCCGTGCGCCTGACCTGGGGCAGCCGAAAGGTATACCCCACCTGGTACGGCCTCGAGTGGTTCGACGGCCAGACCTACCGTCCCCTGGTGGAAGAAACCGACAACGCGTACGAGTCATCCTTTCACGAGTTCGATGCCGTCACCACCACCCGGTTCCGCCTGAAAGTTTTCAAAATCGACGGCGGATCGAGCGTGACGTTGGCGCGGCAGATCGAGGCGTTCGGCCGCGTCGCGGAGTGACCCTCCTGGCCACGGCATCCTGTGTGTGGTTTCCTGGGCGCGCCGGCTCCCAGCCGGCTCAACGCCGTACGCGCTGAAAGAAGATGCCGGCAGGGGTGCCGGCGCGCCCCGGGCAGATGGCTTTGCCTTCCAGGGCGGCCGATCCGCAAGCTGGCAGCGCTGTCGGCTTGTGGCTACGTTCTACTCCCGCTCTACCACCAAACTCCGCATTTCAAGGAGCCTTCTTCCGCCGGTCGCGGCGTTGCGGTAGGTGAGCCAGAGCGACTGCACGCCGGACGCTTCGACCTCGATTGTAAATGTCTCCGACTCGAACGAACGGGTATCCACTTTGAACTGATGCACCTGCCGATGCTCCAGATGGCAGGTGACGACTGGCCAGACGTTTTCGTAGCCGTTACTTCGGGATTCGATTCGCACTTCGTAAGTTCCGAGCTCATCAAACTGGATATGTGCTACCGCTGAGCCTTGGGCTCGGAAAAGGTATAGCCCGCTCCGTCCCTGCGACTCGCCATACCCCCAGACGGTCACCAATCTATCGCCTCGAAGGTTGAGAGCTTTGCCCTTCTTCACGACGAGTCCTGGCGACTGCGAGGCCAACTGTTTGGGCGTGACCTTGACTGTCTGCAGAACGCTCTCGAAGCCGTTGCGCATTGTTCTCGCCCGTTCCCTGGTCACCCAGTTCTTTGCACTCGCTTCGGCTGCGTCCAGATGTCTCTGCATCTCTCTTAAAAGATGCCAGGGATAGGCTCCTGGTATCTCTGCCCACCGTTTTTCGTGAACGGCCGTAATGTTGTGGGCTCTGTGATGACGCTCGATGGCGCGGTAGAACTTCAACATTGGCTCCGATGCCTCCCGGTAGAAGCCGCTGAAGAATTCAGTGAGAAGCTGGTCGGCGGTTTGACCGGCGTTCCAGTAGATGCGCGGGTAAACGTAGAAATTCCACGGATTGTGCACGAGGTTTTCTTCCGTTCCCTCTGTGCCGCCTTCAAGCAGACCGTGTCGCTGATAGAGCTTCGCGCGGTCGACAATGGCGGACACCATGGGGACGGGCGCCCGCTCATTTTTGGCTCCGAGCAAGGTGTAGTCGTAATGCTGGAGGTTGCCCGGCACGATCTTCGACGACCACTCCTTCACTAATTGGCGCACGTCTTCATTCAGGGGAGAATCCACCGGCAGGTTGCGACCGGCGCGTTGTCCCAGACACAACCACGCCATCAAGTTGTCCGGGAACCGCTCGATATTCTTTGGGCAGGCCTGAATAAATCCGTAAGGCAGCACGCAGATGCGGAGATTCGGATACTCCTTCCCGACCCGATCGGCAACATCCACAATCATCGGGTAGAAACTGCCGGAAGCCTGAAATTTTCCGGGGCGAGACGGCCATTCGAGCGAGTCCACTCCCATGCCCTGCGCGTTCAGCTTCATGCACTTGATGCACTCGCAGCCGACCACGGAGTCGACCGGCATGATGCGAATGATTTCTTGGCGATTTCGGTCGTTGCCGATGACGGCTCTGACTTTCTTCACGAAAAAATCAGCGATGCCCGGATGGCTGAAACACCCTTCCCAACTCCAGCGTTGTCCCAGCTTCAGGTTGCTGCCACTCTTCATCCAGATTTCGGCCCACCGTGGGTCGCGCCGGAGCGCGCACCAGGAACGATTCTCATTGAACACCTTTCCCGGGAGCGCGGAGTGGAAGTTGTGGTTGACGCCCTGAAAGCCTTCCGCATACGCCGCATCCACACCCGGCGGCGCCTTCACGTAGGAACTGTTCATAAGGAATTGCGACCATGTGGTCGCATCGTTGCCGAGCACCTCCCGCTGGCGGTTGCCCCATGTCGAGTCGTATCGGTTGCGCCAGAAGAAGAAGCGCGAGTCACGTGAATCTTCCAGGCCGCGGACTTCGCCAGGATCGAAACCGAAGTTGCGATAAATCCAGGGCGATGATGGCTTGAGGCGAACAGGCAGCACGGCCAGGTCGATCCCTTTCCCCGCCGGGACGAAGTCGCCGTGTTCGTCGGGGTAGAGCCATCGGATGCCCTGCCGCTCGAGAAACTCCCACACCGACTGCAACAGCTCTTTGTTGCTCGGCGCACGAAACACGATGCGGCGTCCCTCACGGACGACATTGATCGGCGTTGAAGGAAGAGGCCCCTCCGTTTCGCGGGCAAGTCGCTCATGATGTGTCTTGCCGGCGTCCAGCAGTTCAAAGGAAAACAGCCAACCGTCGTGGTCATTTTCCTGCTCCCCGTTGATGACCGGAACAGGCGCTTGTTCCAGTTCGCTGAGGTAAACACTCAGCTCGTCCGCGCCAATCTTCATCTGCTGGGTCGGATTCTCCGGAAGGACAATAGCGTGTCGTTTGCCCTTGTTTTCGACGGGAAACCCAAAGACCTCCAGCTCCCCGATCCGCCATTGCAGGCCGCTGCCATCTTCGGCCAAAGTCAGCCGGATAAAGCGACCACGAACCGGCGTAAATCGAACGTCCGCAGTAAACGCCACATGCGGTGCCACACCTTCAGCAATAGCTGCTTCACCCACCGCCTGCATCAAACGGCGACTCTTGCCAACCAAGATTTTCAGTTTCCCGGGATAGGCAGCCACTTCATCCTCGCCTTCCCCGGCGTCGAAGGCATCGGGCAGTTCCACACCACTTGGCTGAGTCGTGCCTGACGAAGCAGCCCCGCGCCCTTCAGTAACAAAGATGCGATAAACCAGCCTCGGCTCTTTCAGCTCGATCACCAGCGAGAACGATTCCAGCGCCTCGCCTTTCACGAGCGACGCCGTGCCGGCATCATCGTCCTTCAACTTCTTCAGCCCACGGCCGGAGAAAGACTTGGCTTCCCACAGATCATGATCCAATGGCGCACCATGCCCAAGTTGCGGGAACAGGCAGACCAACAGAAGAGCATCTATGAGTTTCAAGATGAATGGCTCAAGAGCATTAATGCCGCGACCGCAGAACCGTCTGCAGGATGTCCGTCATCATTGTAGCTGAGGTCATCGGATGCTGCCCCAGCCGTCATATGGTCAGCCGAATGGAGACCGAATGAAGTACCGTAGCCACGGCCTGCCAGCGCTGGCAGCCCGCCAATGTGGAATCTCCGCAACCACTTCCAGGAGTGGACCTGGGATGCGTAACGATCTTTCGCTGCGCCGCTCCGGTATTGATGAGGTTCGTGTCTGACATGCTGTTCTCAATAAGCGTGAGACGCGTTTGGAGACGCCCGAGCATTGAAGGACGGCTATTCGTCTGATGAGACCACCAGTTGCACAAGTGCGCTTGTGCCCACTTTCTTATCGGACGCGACCAGGAAGACCGGCTTCCATATCCCGCCCATGCCAGCGCGATTGAAGACTCTTGTCGCTATCAGATTTTTCTTTCCAGGCTGGAGGAAACGGCGGGCGTCAAAGCTGAACGGTTTGTCCCAGGTCGCACCCGGCAGACCGCCCACCGTTTTGTGGCTGTGGTCGAAGGCTTTTTTGCCGTTGATGTAAACTTCAGCATCTTCGTCCACCGCCAGGAAGACCAGATAGTGGTGCCTCCTGCCGGAGAGATTCGCCGGCACGCGTAACGTTTGGCGATACCAGGCGTGTCCCGTGTATCCCTCGAAGCCCTGTTTCTCATAGCCACAGCCCTTATCGCTGGCGACGGCCGGCCACTTGGAGTCGTCCGTGTCAGGCGAAAGCAATTTGGGATCGGGGTCCTTGCCAGCCGCTGTCTTGAACTTCCACTGATTTTCCAGCGGCAAGATCTCCAGCGTCCCGATCTCCTTAGCCATCATGAGCTCGGCCAGTTCTGAGGAATCTCTGGCTCGTTCCTCGCCAAAAATTGGGTCCCAGGACTTCATGATGGAGTCGAAGAATCTGTCCAGGAAGTCTTGCCGGCGACACCTCCTCAATTCATCTTTTTTGAATGCGATCCAGCGGTCGCGGCTGGCGCGCAGCTCTCTGACTTCCGACCGGATGTCCTCCTTGGCCGCCTGAGTGACCTTTGCGTCTTTCGAGTTCACGACACACCGGGCGTAGCGTTCGATGATGGAGATCCAGCGTTCCAGTACTTCGCAGCTTGCATGCAGTTCCGGGTTGCCCAGACGTTTGGCGCGGGAGGTCGCTTCTTCGCATAGCTTACGAATGCGTGCCATCTCAGCGTAAGTTGCGAACTCATACCTGAGGTAAGCCCTCGACGATGCTCGATCACGGCCATTCACAAATCGAACGATGGCCTCAATCATGTCACTGACCTTGTTGTTGTGAAGGCCGCGGCTGGCGTATTCGACCATGCTGATGATGGCAGCAACTTCATTGGGGTCTTTGAAGTTCCTGCGGGTGGCCCAGGCAGTGGTGAATTCGTCTGCGGAACGGCCGGAGCTGTTCCACAGAAATTCGGCACACGCCTGCGAATTGAAGTCGTGCACGAACGGATCGGGGAACATCTGGGCCATGACGAAATCCAAATTACGATCCTCCGCTTCGCCGCAGAGCAGCCGGCAATACTGAGGGGTTTGAAAAGGGAAAAGCACATACGTCTCACTCGGGCTCGGACACGAACCCACCGTGTATCCCTGTCTCTGCATTTCCGTTGCTGATGGCGGAAGGTTGTATCGCCGAAAATCAGCCCGGTAAGTCATTTTGCCGTTATAAAAATTCAACGTGACATCTTTGGGGATGTATTCGAGCATCGCCAGATTGTGCGGATAGCTTCCCTGGGTAAGGCCCAGGATGATCCGGAAAGCGGGGTTGACCTTCTTCGCCTCAGAGTAGGCGTGCATGAGGTGCTGGGTTTCTTTCACGAATGCGTCTTTGAGGATGCCCTTGCACCGATCGCAGTGACACACACCGCGGGGGCCTTCCAGTTCTGTCATCCAGATATCTGCGAAATCGAACTGGCGTGCGATGGAAACAAGGTACTCTTCGAGCATCTGCCGCGTATCCGGATGGCTCTGGCAGAGGCTCACGATTTTCCGCTCAGGCGTCTTGGGCGTGCCGGCCACGTGGGGGAATCGCTTCTTCATCTCAGGCGGACCGAGTCGGCCCGTGATGTGTCCAGTACCCGGGAATACCTTCACAGCGTAACGCTCACCGACTTTGATGACCTCTTTGGGATAGACCCAGTACGCGTCCACCTTGCCTTCCGGAGAAAGCTTGTCGGTAAACAGGTGCCAGGCCTCTGCCATATTGAGCTTCCATTTCGAGTAGTTCCGAAGGATTCCGTCGTATTGCTCTAATGCCCTCTCGTCTTTACCGAAATGGCTGAGGACAGTCCACGAGCCGCGCAAGCGAATGTGCGGCCAATCCAAGATAGAGACGTGGGGTAACACGACTGTGTCTTCTGTCGAATGGCTCGACAGGAGTTGCTCGAAAGTCAGAAAAGCGTAATAGAGCCCGGAGGCTTTGTTTGCCGCAAGATAGACCGTCACACGCTCAGCTTCATGAACCATGGCGATTGCGTATGCCTGCTCCGCGTTTGGCCGTGTGGAAAGATACCTGACGTCAATGAGTTCCAGACCCGCAGCCTTCTGAAGCTGTGGCGTGGATTTCATTAGACCCGCAACAATGACAAGTTCGCCCGTTGATTTCAGTTCTTCGCCGAATCGCTTCTGCCATCGCGTCTTGAAATCATCCACGATCTGCCGCTCTCTTGGAGCGACGGTGTCTGACGTAGCCATCGAACAGCCGCTGATGGGCACACGATAGGCAGTCCCTTTGAAGCGACACTCCTGTGGTAGAGGATGCAGAAAGTGCCTGGAACGCGTCTCGTCCTCTTTGCCAAGGGCCGCCTGTTGCGGAGCAGTTTCCAGGCATGTCAATCCCATGCAGCACCACAGGCTTAGCGCGAACACGAAGATTCGATTCGTTCGCATGTGTTGTTCTTTCATTAAGGGAAAGTCAGATCGAGAGGATTCATCCAGGCGTGCAGGCAGACATAACTCAGATGACAGGCCTCACGTCTCATGAAGAGAATCTTTGCGGCTAAGCCAACAATTGCTGAGCGTTCTGGTATGTGATCTTGTCGAACGCCTTCTGTGGGAGTTTGGCTTTGAGCAAGAAATCCATCAGGCGAGAGTCAAAACAGTCTCGCCCAAAGAGAAGTCGGTCCTGGAATTGGATCAGAAATTTCCGGCCATACTCTCTGTTTCGCATAAGTGCTTTCAGCCCCGAGCCAGCACTCAGGTCCGCGTAGAGGTTCTTGTATTTTCTGAAGAGCTTCTGGATACGCCCACCCGGCAGGACTTTGCCTGAAGGATACGACGTTGTAAGCGCTTTATCGTCCCCTGAAATGTGCGCCCAGAACCCTGGCGCGTGCCCGATGAAGATTGTCTCCGGGCACTCCTTCAGGGCCCGCTCAAATGAATCGAGGCTACCGCCATACCAGTAGTTCGGACGGGGATAGGTGCCGCCGTGATCGAGTGGGTAGTCCAGGTGAATCGTAATCGGGAGCTTCTGCTCGCCACAGAATTGATAGAGACGAATGGCATCGGGATCGTCGAAGGTGACTCGGACCTTGAGTTCGCTGGCTACGCGGATGCCATGAATCTCAACGGCAGCCTTGAGTCTGTCAATAGCGTCAGGTCGTTTCGGGTGAGGAATGTACCCAAGGACGAATTTGTCAGGCGCTTCACGACCGACGGACAATACGTCCTCCAATGGAATCCCGAGTCCAGTCGGCGGAAGCACTCGATGATACGACGGGTTGTACTCATCCTCGGGTACTTCCCACGTGAACAGCCACATCTGATCGATGGAATGTTCTTCCATATTCTGAAGAATTCTTTCAGCATTAAACCCATGCCAGTTGGGATGATTGTGTGCGTCAATAAGCATGATGTAGCTCGGATGGAGAGGATATTGTCTGGTGGCGCAGGTTAATGGCTTACCCGAAGTCGTCAATGGTGTTCGAAAATACCTTCAGGTTCCGGCTTCGTCCGTAACCGTGTCGACGCCGTCATACCAGTAGTTCGGGCGGGGATAGCTGCCATACGAAAATCTCAGCCGTCCAATCTTGCGCGTTGATTCGGACATGGAGTGGTCTCCATAATCCGGGAACCCTGTCCGAAGCATTGTCACCATGCTGATGTAGAATCCGGCACCAAAGGTTGCGCTGATTGCTCTGTCCGCATTGGAGGGAGAATGAGGTCAGTGGGCCGGAGCTTTCGATGACCTGCGACGGCTGGGCAAAGTCCAGCTCATGACGATCTATTCTGACCGGGAGCGATTGAAAAGGATCTCGAACTGAAGCTCCTCAGTTATTCAATACCAAGAGGCGTATCTGTGTCCGAATTAACCTGCATGCTCGTAGGCGCCGGCATCCGTGGCCTGCAATACGTGGATCACGCGTCTTCCTGTGATCCTGATTTCAAACCGGTCGCGGTCGCTGAACCGGATGACCAGCGAAGGAACGATTTCGCGGATCGTTTCGGTATCCCGCCTGAGCGGCGATTCCAGACCTGGCAGGAAGCTGCTTCCCATGAGCGAATGGCCGACTGTGTCATTAATGCCACCCGCGATCATCTGCACCATGCATCGGCCGTGGCTCTGCTCCAACACGGTTACGACATGCTTCTGGAGAAGCCCATCGCTCCATGTCGAGAAGAGACTCTAGAGATTGCCGACACCGCCAGAGGGCACGGATGCAAGGTAATGATCTGCCACGTGCTTCGGTATACGCCTTTCTACAGCAAGGTGAAGGAGATCCTCGAATCCGGCCGGTTGGGGCGCATTATGGAAATACGCATGGCGGAGAATGTCTCGTGGCATCACTTTGCTACTGGCTTCGTCCGCGGCCGCTTCCGGAACATCAAAGAGGGTGCCCCGTTTATTCTGGCAAAGTGCTGTCATGACACCGATCTCATGGCCTGGTTCATGAGCGGGAATCCCCCGCGCCGTGTGAGCTCATTCGGGTCTCTTACATACTTTCGCCCCGAGAATGCACCTGAAGGCGCGGCGGATAACTGCTACGACTGCCCGCACCTGGAGACGTGCCCGTTTTCGGCTGAGCGGATCTACGTCAAGGGAAAGATCTGGCGCTTCCGTGCGCTTACCGATTTTACTGGCACATCGGACGAGGAGGCCCGGGAGGCGCTTCGCAGAGGCCCTTACAGCCGATGCGTGTGGCGCTGTGATAATGATGTGGTCGACAAGCAGACGCTCAGCGTTGAGTTTGCCGATGGCGCGATCGGCACGATGAACACCAGCGGAGTCGCTGCACGTCCTGACCGTGAAATCGCTGTTTATGGCACAAAAGGTGAACTGCGCGGATCCCTCGAGGATGGCAAACTCATCGTCCGTGAGATTGAAGGCCCGGGCGGTAAGTACTTGGAAGAACTCATCGATCCCAAGGGAGGTTCTGGCCATGAACTGGACGGCCACGGAGGCGGAGACAGCCGGCTGGTCGCAGACTTCATCGACGTTCTGCGTGGCAAAGGCACGAACCGCACATGCATCGAAGATTCGATCTACGGACATCTTATCGGCTACGCAGCCGAAGACTCCCGCGCGAAACGGGAGTGGATCACGGTCGACTGTCTCCCCACATAATGTCCATGACCCGCTTGAGGTAACTGGCGTTCATTCTTGTGCCGGTCGGGACTCCTGCCTGAAGGAAGCTGCCTCGCGTTGGGAGAAGAGATCGTTTGATGTTTCTTTGTCCATGGTCCATTGAAGCGTGAGTTCTGTTCGGTTCGGCTGGCGCCTTGATGCCATTGCTCATGAAACCTATTATGGCGTCAGGACCAGAGTTTTCGGGCGCGACATGCATTTGAAAGCCCCGATGATGGGTCCGCCAAATTGTCCGCGCCGCTGACCGAGGCAATCTGGGCTGGTCGGGAAGAAGGCGAGGGCTTATTCTCAGCTCGGTTGAAATTCTGTTCATCCAACTCAATCGATACACCACCGAACTATGCCGATAAAGTCATCGTTCCTCATTCTGCTAACTTTCCAGGCATTCGATGTCTGTGCAGAGAACTCCAGACCAATCATCCTTGGCCTTGGCACCAACGAGGCCGATAAACACAACGTCGAGTTCATGAAGTATGACCGGTGGGTGCCGCTGCTCCGCAAGAATGGAATCCGGACGGCGAGGCTTTAATCGAGTGCTTTCTATCGTCGTGACTGGCCGTCCGAACGAATCTATCAGGAACTGAAGAAATTCGAGGTCGTGCATCTGCGGACGACGAACGAGGGAGTGACGCGAGTGACTGCTGCTTACGAAAGGCGTGCGAAGCAGGCATCCGCAGTGCTCGCGCGATACGTCCGAGAAGGGGGCGGGCTGTTCATTCAGTGTCAGCCCGTCCGCTATACGAATGACGAAGACGAGAAATACTGGAATCTGTTCCTGAAACGATTCGGGCTGCAGATTCTCCATGAGGGCGTGTTCGACAAAACGCGACCGTTCGAAGGGCGCACGCTGGGCAAATTCACTTTCTGGTTCACGGGAAATGTTAGCTCGCACTCGGTGACCGAAGGTGTCCGGCATCTCTACCTACCACTTCATAGTGCCGGGAGGTACCCCGGTCTTGTCGCACTCGATTATTCGGCGGAATGGCAAGTAGTTGTCCGCGGACACAAAGAGGCGAAGAGCTATCGTTCCGGGAAAGGCGGCGAGCCAAACATCGTCAACCTGGATGCGGATGGGACTTACAAGGTCGAGCCACCGGTGGTCGCCGTTCGGCAGTTTGGTGAAGGGCGTATCGTCAGTTACCCGATTTCCGGTCTGTTTACTGGTATGAACTACGGAAAGAAACTGTGGTCGCACACGGTCGAGACGAGTGGCGATCCTGTTAGCGGCCGAGCCAGCGACAGCATGAGGCTGCAGATGAACGCGTACCTTTGGCTGGCCGAGGCGGCGCGCATGAAGGGCGGATTCGGAACTTATGAATTCAAACCCTATAGGGCCGTGCAGTTTCCCCCGACCGTTCATTACGATGGCCACAGATTCCCTGAAGCGGCGAAAACTGGGAACGGTGTTCGGGGCGTGGTCGGGTTGCACTCTGATCACTCCGACGGCGAAAGTACCGTTGCAGATTACGTGAAGGCCGCGAAGGACGCCGGGCTTTCGTTCATCGTCTTCGCGGCTCCCATGGAGCATCTGACCGCCGAGAAACTCGACAAGCTGAAACAGGATTGCGCCAAGGGGTCAGACGCGTCTTTTTATGCGTGCCCCGGTATCGAATTTACAGACGGGTCGGGAATCCGCTGGACAATGTGGGGCGAGAAGGTCGTCTTTCCCGAGGCGACGTTCAAAAACGGCAAGCACACTTACACGCAGTGGGACGGCAAGCGCATCCGGCATTTCGGCAAATTCGCCCACGACACCGGTTTCTCTCCCTGCGCAGTTCTCGACTATAAACAGCTCCGGGCAAAGGGCGCGCATCCGGAGAATCTCTGGTGGTTCTTCTATTACACGCCGCTGGTCTATGAGCGCGATAAGCTCATCGCCGACAATTTCAGCGAGTATCTGTATGGCCTCCGTGATCTGCGATGGTCTGCCGTGGCCTCTTTCACTCGTATTCGTTCATCGAAGGACGTGGCTCTGGCCGCAAAAACTTCGTTCACCGGCTACCGAAACCTCGCCGCAGCGAAACGCTGCTTCAACACGCGAACCGCGGCGACTTTCGTGGCCTGGCACGGCGGGCAATACCTGAGCGGGGGGCCGGTCATCGCCTACTGGGGCGGAAACAACACGCAAATGGAATCCAATTGGCGCATCACCCGCGGAGCCCAGCGGATTCGCTTGAATTTCGTTGTGCGATCGGACATTGGAGTCAAAGACATAAAAGTCCTCGATGCTGACCGAGGCATCTTCCGCCGTTTTGCCGGCAACGGCGCCAAAGAGATAGCCCGTGAATTTGAGATGGTGCACGACAAGAATCACTACCTTGTTCTGGAAGTCACGGACACCGCCGGCAAGAAAGCTATCTCCCAATATGCGTTCGTCTATTCTTACAAGCAGAGCCTTTTCCGATGCGGCGATAACCTGAACATCCTTGGCGGCACCGGCTTGGTCTGGCATCCGGATCGTCACGAGATGCTGCCGATGCAGAAGCAATTCATCAATGGCGGAGACGAAGCTCTTTCGGGATACGACACCGGCTCGCAGTCTCTCGGAGTGAAGACGCCCATCGTTCGCCCGTGGTCAATGATCCGCATCAAGGGGCAGAGCGACTGGTATCCGAGTCCCTACAAAATCAAAAAGTTGATGGCCCGTTACCTGGACGTTCCTCTGGCCAGCTACAACATCCAAATCGCCCGCATGGCAATGAAGAACTTCTCTGAAATCTACGAGACGACCGAGAGACCCCAGCCTGCCATTGGCAGCGTCCTGCTCGATCAAGGCGAAATCGAGTTCTTTGAGCGCAATCACACCATGATTGCGCCGATGCATCGCCAGGACATGTACGTCTCCTGGAACTATCGCCGCGGACGAGAGGGCCGTAAGAATTACCGCGGCGGCCTCATTTGGCACGAAGGCGAAATCCGTTTCAAGAAAGACGTCACACTGCAAGGCCGCGTGCCGATTCCTCTCGTCACAATGAGGTGCCCTTTCGACCTCGAGCACGGGTGGGGAGACACCGCCATTATCACCGATGCCGACGCCGGCACTCGCGTGTTTCTCCTGAGAGACGAAGACAAGAAACTCAGAACCGGCGGGCGCCTGAAGCCCGGAGGTTACGCCGCTCAAATGCCCACCGCAGTCGGCTACAACGGCTTCCTCGCTCCGCACGACATGAATTTCTCGTATGAATTCGTCCACAAAGGTTGGCCTGGAAGCATCTGGATTGGCTTCGGTAGGGATGGCCAGAAGGTCAAGGCCGGTACCGTCATGAAGTATCGCTACGCCATCGGCACCTTCGCCGATTCCCAAGGCGGCAACGACCTTCTCGAACATACCGTAAAGGCCATGAACATGGGTGGCGGAAGCGACGGTTACGCAGTCCAGATGAAAGCCGGCGAACTCGCAGACGGGACCTTCTTCTTCACCGCCACCGCGAAGGACAATGAAGCCTTCTTCAAGCTCGGCCCACAGAAACTCCTCATCGATCTGCCCATCAAAGTCCAGGGCCTCGAAGACAACGGCTGCGCCGCAATTTATTCCACAAAACGGAAATGGTTCCGCTTCGTACCAATCTTGAACGGCGCTGCTCATTTCCAGGAGCCTATTGATACAGCCAACGAAATGTGGGTCGGCAACATCTTCGTCACTGAAAACAAAGATCTGAAGCTCACCGCAGTCATCGATGGTCAGGCCCCCGGCAAGCCCCCTTTCGTTGAAGTCCACAACCCGACCAGCCAGCTGGTAAAGACCAATCTCTGGTCACCAGCCAACACCCCAATTTTCGGTGGCCAGAAGCGGGAGATTGAGGTCCCACCAGGCGCCAGTATCCGGCTGACCGGTCTGACGAAAAAGTAGATCTGCGGGGGAGTGGCGCCCGTCAGAATCTCCTGAGACCTCGAAGCGCCTGATGAGCCGAGAAATGAACAAAGTGGAGTTTGCAGGGGCTGTAAGGACCCGTATCGTCGTCTCAAGAAACTGCCTTCCCAGAAGTTGATCCAGTCGAGGATTCCTGTCATCGTGCCGTGCATCGAATGGCTAAGGGGTCACGTGTTGAAATGGTGAAAACGAGAAGATGCAGAGGTCATCCTCCACTCCAATGCCGCCCTCACAGACAATTCGGTAGCATCCTGATTCCTGGATGCTTCTGTCTGCCATATCATGCCCATACCCGTTTAGAAATCGTTGTATTGTATCCCTAGTTCGTCAGGGCCGGCCATGCCTCAGCTGAACCCGGCCCCCTCTGAATAACGCCGCCCAGGACTGCTTATGTTTCATGCTTCTGCTTCTCCAAAATTCTGCTCAATAGTTACCTTTGCCCTTTCCTGTGCAGCGTTCATCAGCGCTGCAGACGTTGATACTTCAACGTTCAAAACCATTCGCCACCACGAGGACGATGCAACTGCTGCCAGCGCTTTCATCCGAAACTGGGGAGCGATGTTCGGCCAGAAATTGATGGTCACGAAGGAGCCGATCGGTAAGAAAGAGATCTTCATTGGCCTTGCTGCATCCAGAGCGGCCGGCCTGATCTCGGACCAAGAGATCGCGAAGGCGACTCCCGGTGGATACGTGATTAAGTGCACTCCCGACCACATCGCCATTGCCGGACCGCACATCTATGCGACTCAATACGGTGTGCAAGGATTTTTCGAAAAGCAGGGCGCGCTGTTTTACGCACGCATCCCACGCATCCCGAAGCGGAAGCCGATCTTGCCGGCTTTCGAGCTTATTACGAAGCCGAAGATCCTCTTTAGAAATTATTCCACACGCGTCGAGTGGGCGGACTGCCGCAAGGGGCTGAATCCGGAACTTTTCGCCAAAGATTCGGATTTATGGATCGATCACTCCGCTGCTTACCTCATCCCGAAGAAGCTCTTTTACGACGAGCATCCGGAATACTTTGCGATGCTGAAGAACGGCAAACGCATCCCCGAAAAATCGTTCACGGACCACCGCACTCCGCTTTGTCTTTCCAATCCCGATGTTACTCGGATCTCCATCGAGCGTGCCATCGGATGGATAGAGAATGAAAAGAGCAAGATCTTCTTTCCCATCACCTACGGCGATACCGGAGCATGGTGCCAGTGCGAACCGTGTAAGAAACTCGATCCTGTTCCGGGCCAGTATTCCACCCGCCTGCTGAAGTGGGTAAACCCGGTGGCCAAGGCGATTGGTGAGAAGTATCCGGACAAGATCATTCTGACTTTCGCGTACGGTGGATCGGACGCGCCTCCTCCGACCGAGAGACCTGAAAAGAATGTCTGGATCTGCGGTTCCGCCGGGTACGCGTCTTTTCCTTTCTGGGATCATTCGATAGCTGCGAATCCGAAAGCCATGCAGGGCGTGCAGAAAAAAATCGGCGGCTGGCTGGCCATCGCGCCCAGGCAGACAACTGTCTGCGAGTATTTTTCAGAAAAATATTACCCGAGCTTGCCGGACTTCCTTGCCGGACGTATCCGCCACCACGCTGAGAAGGGGTTGCGCGGCGTGATGTTCACATTCGGGAGTCCCAACAATTTCAGACCGCTATGTGAGTATCTCTCGACAACTCTGATGTGGGATCCGGATCAGGATGCCATGGAGCTGACTCGGCGTTTTGCCCGCGCCCATTTCGGCAAGGCTGCCGAACCGATGATTCGTTATTTCGAGCTGGCACACGAGAGATACCAGGTAACCCTGAAGGAGGGCCGCAAACTCAAAAGCCGTTATCCGGAGGGTTTCTATTCCAATGAATTTGCCCACGCCGCCCTGAAGGCTTTGCAGGACGCAATAGAAGCGGCTGACAAACGGATGAAGGTAGAGCTGAGCAAGGAGGCCCGGTCGTTCATTCTCGATTGGATGAAACATCCGATTTCAAAAGAGCTCAATCCTGAATCAAAGAAAGCTCTGGTGGCACAACTCCAGGGATTATTCGATCTGGCCGGTGATGACGAGAAGGCCCGCGTCAGCACCATGCGAGAGATTCACCGAGTGGCATTCGTGATCGATTCCGTTCAGAAAGGCGCGCTGCAGCTCATCGAGAAATGGTTGCGAGAGAAGTTTTTCCCCGAACCGTCGGGAGATCTGATTCCGGGCGGCATTCGCCTGCCTTCGAGTATCTGGATGTTCGACGGATGGGGGCCGAGGGTCTACCGGGGCCATGAATTCGCCGTTCCGCCGAGAGTAGTCGTTGCCGTTTACGTGGAAGGCAACAGCGCAAAACGCAGCCACCACATGGAGGCCCATTTCAAGCTGGACAAGCTTCCCGGCGACGGCAGTGCAAAGCTCGAGATCGAAGGAGCGGATTGCGACCACGATGTCGACACGTCTGAAATTCGCGTCGAGATTAACGGCACATCTATCTTTGAGGGTCAAGTGCTAACGGTGAAGCACAACTGGTCGCGCCAGACCTTCAAGATAAAGGCGGGTCTTCTGAGGGTAGGCAAAAACAAGGTCGAGATTATCAACGCCTGTGACCCCAAGAGCATCAAGAACTGGTACGAACGGTGGTTCATGTTGTCGGACGCGAAGATTCTTTTTACGGGGGTGTAGAGTCAGCACATATTCAAAACGGCAGCTACAGAACTCATGCCGTGTGGTGGAATCAGTTACGCACCAATGATTGTGCGCCCCGAGATCGACCTCTACTCCTGCATCACACGCCGCACGAGCGCGCCAACCGCATGGTGCCTTTTGACCATAATCACCGGTCGGTCGGCATTTCGAGCGACGTCTTCCGGGATGCTGCCAAAGAACATTTTCGTTGTGAAACCTCCGGATGCGGCCCCCAGGACGATGGCATCATATTCCTTAGACTCGTCGAGGATGCCGCCGATGATGGACTGATTGCGAATGACCTTTCCGCTCAACTCCCCATCCAACTCGATGCGCTCCGTGGCCTCTTTGAGTTGCTGTTCTGCCGACTCGAAGCTCTCATCAGCCGCATCGGGTGATACCACGGAACAGAGGGTCAGCGAGCCCCGTTGAGAATCGGCAATGGATGCGGCGTATTGTTCGGCCCGTTGAGCGTGTTCTCCGCCGGCAGTTGGAAGCAGAAGGTTCCGTATCGGCCTGGAATCGGGCAGCAATTTCACCAGCATGATGTCAGCGCGGGCGTGGGTCACTACGTCGTCGGTGACCTCGCCCAGGATGCGTCTCGCCGTTGAGGTGTGGCCCTTCCATCCCAGGACGATCAGGTCGCAATCGTGCTCCCGGCTGGTTTCCAGAATTGCCCTTGCCACGTGGTGTCCCACTCTGACGACGGAAGTGATGGGGACTCCATGGTCTCGTGCTCTGGCACGGGCAATCTCCAGATCCCGTCGCTCTCGCTCGACTGTTTCTTCATCGAGATAAGGCGGAATCTGTTCCGGCACCACAGCGGTTCGGAGGGCTATGATCTCCCCCTCCCGCGGACGGGCGATCGCGGATGCAATATCGATCAGCGGCCCGACATTTCCGGGATTGGCGATTGGAACCAGAATCCGATAGCGGCTTTCGGTCATCGCCGATTGTTCGAGGGCCACCCGGGAAGGTTGTCCCGGCAGGGCGACGGCCTCTGGCTGCGTTCCTTTCCAGGCCAGGAAACCAAGAAAGCCAAGAACGAGGCCGAGGCCCGCGAGCAGGGCCGGGACTTCGTGGCCATGCATCACAATCTGTGTCAGGAGATAAATATTCGCCAGGATGCCCAGAGCCGGCAGCACGGGCACGAGAGGCACCCGGAATGGCCTGTGGAGATCCGGTTCCCTGCGGCGATGAAAGATGAGCGCCGCGTTCACCAGAATCAGTGCGACCAAAAGGATGCAGTCGGCAAAGTGAGCCAGGTCCTCCAGCGGCAGCAGGATGGTAAAAGTGCCGATAAACGTGCCCGTAAGCAGCAGAGCCACAATGGGCGTTCTCGTACCGGGATTCACTGTCCCGATTTCGCGGGGCAGGTGGCCAAGTTGGCTCATCGACAACGCGACCCGCGAACCGGCCATGATGGACGCGTTCGAAGCCGAGATCATGGAGAACAACGCGCCCGCGACGATGACCATTCCACCGATGGGGCCGAGGAAGTCCTTGGCGGCCGTTCCCATGGCGGCCTCTGCATTCTCCGATAGATCGAGATTGGCCGAGACGATGACCAGCACGACCAGCGTGTAAAGCACGGTGACCAGACCCATCGAAATGAATATGGCCCGGGGGATCGTCTTGGTCGGGGACTGAACTTCTCCTGCCGAAGCCGCTATGGCGGAGAAACCGAAAAAAGTAATGAACACCATGGCCGCAGTGCTGCTGAGTTTCAGCACGTCCGTGCTGAATCGCTCAACGAGCATATCCGAATCCAGCCTGCTCAGGCCGCCGCCGATGAACCAGATGAGTAAGAGGACCTTCCCGATGGTGACGAAGATCTGAAAGTTACCACTCTCTTTTGTGCCCTTGATGTTCAAGAGGGTAAGTGCCGCCACTGCGATGAGGCCGGCCAGATTCTTAAAGGGCGCGTGCCAGATGAACTCGTTGAAGTAGGTGGAAAGGCTGGCAATGTAAAAACCGCACGACGAGGTGTAGCCGAGCAGCAAGCACCAACCGACCATGTAAGCCAGCGGAGGGGTGAAGGTTTTGCGTGCATACAGGTAGCCTTCGCCGGACTCGGGATAGATCGAGCTGAATTCGCAATAGGTAAGCGCGGTGAAGAGGGCCACCACCGCGGCCATCAGAAACGACACAATCGCCGCGGAACCCACCTTTGCCACCGCCAGGCCGGAAAGCGTGAATATCCCGGCTGCGATCATAGTGCCGACACCAATCGCCAGAGCAGAGAGGAGCCCCAGATCCCGGCTGAGCTCGCCCTCAATCCTCATCCCGTTTTGATTTTCGTTTTCTGCCAAGGGAGAGCCCTGTCAGTGAGAAATCAACCCAAGACGAAAGCTTGGCTCCGTTCGCTCCAAAGTTCTCTTCGTCGTACTGATTTCGTTCTAATTGAGATCCGCCGGAACGCAGAAAAGACTTAACAGTGTCGAAGAAAATGAATGGGCAGAATCAACCTTGACCACTACGCCGATCCCGCCATCGCCTTCACCAGAATCTGCGACGTACTTGGACGCATGATACGCGGATCGACTTCTTCGCCGGCCAGCAACGTGGCCCGCACTTGTTTACCTGATATGAAAACCGGCTTTTCGTCATCGTGGTTGGACATCAGGTCCACGCGGCCAAGCGATTCATAGAATGCAGCGAAACCGACGTTGATCGGCTCGATGAGGAGCTCGCCGTTGAGGTTATTGAAGATCTCCTGCGCGTCGAAGTCACCCCAGATGGCTTCGCCGTCGTGGTAGGGAGCGTCCGCGTGTTTGCGGCCGATGACGATGTTCGTGAATCCGTAGTTCTGCCGATAGATGGCGTGCATGACCGCCTCCTTGGGGCCGCCGTAGAACATCTTGATGTCGAGGCCGAGAAGGCAAACGCGGTCTGGAACCTGTTCGCCGAGCTTTGCCCAGAGATCCGCATCGCTGTCGCCTTCACCCATCCCCCGCGCATCGATCAAAGTCTCATAGGTTTCCATGCGAACTTCAGCACTCACATCGTCCCCCTTGGTCTCACCTACGAGCGGGTTGAGGCAGGCGCCGGCATTGTGCCCGGCACGGAGGAGAACTTCGAGGCCGTGCACAAGAGCGTATTCATGGGCCCGGTGAAGTGGGTTTCGGGTCTGGAAGGCAACCACCTTATCCCAACCCCTCTCGGCAAGAACGGCCCGGACCTCACGAGGGCTCAGCACATACTGGCCAAAACTCGGATTCTTCGGCCGTGGCAGCACCGCAACCGTGCCACCAAGCAGGTGTGTCATATCAGCATCGTTATTGAGGACCATGTCCCCGCCCGGATGGTCCGTCCGCTCGGTCAGGTAAACACTGTTGAGGTATTTGGTCTTGTCCCATTCAAACACGTCGCTGATTTCCAGAGTCGCTACAATATCGCCTGAAGAGTTCTCAAGGGCCACCTTCTGCCCGGCACTCAACTGTCCCGCGAGGCCCGAAGTGACCGGCAGCGAAACCGGAATGGTCCACGCGTAGAGCTTGCCACCCACTTCGATGACACTTTCATCCAGAACACGGTTGTATGTTGCCGAATCCATCGGCCCATTCAGCGGGCTCAGGCCACCATCACCGAATCGGTAAACACCGGAAAGGTCTGCATCGGAAACCGGCACTCGTGTCAAGGCGCCGGCCTCGGCCTTGAAGTCGTCAACACAATCGGCAGAAACAGTCAGATTTACAGGCTCACTCAGCCCGCCATGGGGTGCAATCAGGCCACTCATGATGCTTCTCTCTTTGTTGGGAACTCGCTGGTAATATCGGTCATCATCTGGAGGGGCGGAAGTATAGGTAACACTTTCAAGAAGACCACTGGTTAGACCGGCGAGGAAGAGGGTCCGTTCTTGCATCCTTCGGGAATGATTCTTCGGCCTGCACAATCAATCCGGGTTGTTAACCCTTGAAAAATCGACATAGTATGCCGCTCTAATTTTTGAGGCAGAGATCGCGCCAGATTTCACTCGGCAAAGACCATGAGCGGATGGATTTTTTTCGCGGAATCGGCCACGCAGGCCATTTCGGGTTTCAGAAATGTCTCGGAGCAGAATGGTATCAGCATCTCCATCGTCGGGATGTTGTTGGTATTCATTGTTCTCTCCCTGATCACTGCGCTGCTGACGGCGTTGCCGCATGTGGTCGAGAAGTTGAACGAGATTTACCCACCCTCTCAAGAGCATCACGCGCCGGTTCAGACTAGCGCTAATGACGAAGAAGATGCCGTTCTGGCAGCCATCGGATTCGTCCTGCACACACAGATGGCCCGGACGCGGGACTAAAATCGAACCAATCCAGCAAGACCCGAAGGGCAGAATCTGAGCAGTTATGGACCTCTCTCTGGTATGGCAAAATACGGGTATCGCGAATCTCATCCCGGAAAACGTGGTAATGATGATGATTGGCATCATCTTTATCGCCCTGGCGATCATCAAGGATTACGAGCCTCTCCTGCTTGTTCCGATTGGATTCGGCATCATCGTCGGCAACATTCCACCCATTGAAGACATGGCCCTTGGCTATTCTGACCCCGGATCTGTACTTAGTTACATCTACTTTGGAGTGAAACAGGGCGTCTTTCCGCCCCTGATATTTCTGGGCATTGGGGCGATGACGGACTTTTCCACTCTGTTGTCGAACCCCAAGCTTGTAATGCTTGGAGCTGCCGCGCAGATCGGGATTTTTCTAACGCTGATAGGTGCGCTGTATCTGGGCTTTACGCAG
>JASLXP010001220.1 GCA_030740295.1 Planctomycetota bacterium | reverse complement strand
TGATGCTGGACATGTACGACCGGCCAAAGTGGCTGCACACCCTCATGCGCTTTCTGTCCGACGAGGAACTGCATCGGCGGCGCAAACTCGAACGGGAAGGCCTGTTGACACTGAATAACCGCAACCACTATGTCGATTCCGGCGGCATTGCCTACACCCACGATCTGCCTGGCGCGGGCTTCGACGGGCATCGCGTCCAGCTGTGTGACCTCTGGTGCCACTCCGCGGCGCAGGCTGCATCGGAGATCGGACCGCAGCAGCACGAGGAATTCATCCTCGAGTACGAGCTGCCCATCCTGCGAACGGCCGGTCTCTGCGCGTATGGCTGCTGCGAGCCCTATACGCGGAAATTTGACATGCTGAAACGGCGAATTCCCAATCTGCGCCGAGTATCAGTCAGCCCGTGGTGCGACGTGCAAACAGCGGCAGACGCGCTGCATGACAATTACCTTTTCTCATGGAAACCGAATCCGGCTATGCTGGTGGGCGCTTTCTCAGCGGAACGGTTCCGGGACTATGTACGCAGAACGCTCGACATCACCCGCGGCTGTTGCCTGGAAATTATTCTCAAAGACACGATCACCCTCGAAGGCAAACCGGAACGACTCTACGAGTCAATCCGTGTGACCCGTGAAGCGATTGGAGCATAACATGCAAAATTCTGACGGGGAACGGTTACAGATCCTGGCCCGTGACGGCCGCCGGCAAAGAGAGGTCAGCAACATGCTCGAACAGTCTTCCCGAATCCCGCCAGGCTGGCTCTGCACTGTTCTTGTGTTCACCTGGCTGGTCTGTTGGACGTCGAAGGCCGCAGCGCAGGAGGGAGCAGCGCCGCGGAAGCAGGCTGACGCGGGTGAATTCTCTCTCTATGTCTCGGCCGCGGGCAAAGACGCGTGGTCGGGGCGGCTTGCGGAACCAAACGCAGCCGGGACGGACGGCCCGCTGGCTACAATCCGGAAGGCCCGCGATATCATTCGGGAATCCAAAGCTGCAGCGAGCGGATTGACGAAACCCGTGGCCATTATGCTTCGGGGCGGCTTTTACCGGCAGACTGAGCCAATTGTCTTCACAGCCGCGGATTCGGGAACCAGGGAGCGCCCGATCACCTACCAGGCGTATCCGGGTGAGAAGCCGATCATCAGCGGCGGCCGCGTCATTCGGGGTTGGCGAGCTGATGACAGCGTGCAGAGCAAAACCCGGTGCGACGGCAAACTGTGGCAGGCCACCGTCCCGGCGGCAGAGGGGGGCGGCAAGTGGCGCTTCAACCAGCTCTTTGTGAATGGACAACGCCGGACACGAGCCAGAACCCCGAACAAAGGCTCGTTCCTGCGTACGGACGGCCCCATATCCAAAGGCAATGCGCGCGGGTTCTATTTCAAAGAAGGCGACGTGAAAGAATGGGACAATCTGCGCCAGGCCATTTTTGTTGTCTATCATTCCTGGGAGACCTCCATCCACCACGTCCGGTCTGCGGACACGGAGGTTCGTCAGGTAACTTTCTGGGAACCGGCGCCGTGGCCCATGGGCCGTTGGGAGCGGCAGCAGCGCTACTATGTTGAGAACGTGTTCGAAGAGTTGGACGAGCCGGGCGAGTGGTACCTGAACCGGGCCACGGACACTCTCTACTACTACCCGCTGCCGGGCGAGACTACGGCGAAAGTCCAGGCCGTTGCCCCGGCGCTCACTTCAACGTTGATCCATTTCGAAGGGGATGCGTCGAAAGGCGAGGTCGTCGAGCACCTGCATTTCCGAGGCATTTCCTTTCAACACTCGGACGCCAAGTTAAGGCGCCTGCGAAACCCGGGGCAGGGCGAGATTTACCAACCAGGCCTGATCATGGCAGCCGGGCTGCGCAACGCGAGCTTCGAAGGCTGCGAGATTTCCCATACCGGTGCACATGCGATTTGGCTGGCCGCGGGCTGCGAAGACGTCCGCGTCCAGCGCTGTCACATCCATGACCTCGGTGGCGGTGGCGTGTACATCGGCGGCGGATGGGGCCTGCACGAGAAGCCGTCCGCACAGCGCAACGTCGTGGACAACAACTTCATCCACGACGGGTCGCACCTTTTCCACGGCGCGCACGGTGTCTGGATCGGCAAGAGTTCCTACAACACGGTGACCCACAACGAGATCTCCAACTTCGACTACTCGGGCATCTCCTGCGGCTGGTCGTGGGGCTTTCAGCCCAGCTCGGCTCACCACAATAATCTGGACTACAACCACATTCATCACCTTGGCAATGGCGACGGGCTTGGCGACATGGGAGGCATCTACACCCTGGGCGTCTCTCCCGGCACCACGGAACGCTACAACCACATCCACCACGTTTACAGCTACGCCCATGTATCCCACGGCTCAGGGATTTATCCGGACGAAGGCAGCTCGGAAATCCTGATCGAGAATAACGTGGTCTACCGAGTGAGGACCTGTCCCCTGTTCCAGCATTACGGCAAGGACAACATCGTCCGTAACAACATCCTGGCCCTGGGAGGGAAGGGACAGCTTCAGAGATGCAGAGAGGACAAGTCCTGCCACTACATTGCAGAAGGCAACATCGTCTACGCCGACATCACGCAGATGCTGGGCGGCGTATGGAGGAGCGGCGACTGGAAGGTCGGCAGGAACCTTTACTGGAGCACGGCCGGCGAGCCAAAATTCAAAGGTATGGACTTCGAAGCCTGGAAGGTCAAAGGCAACGACGCCGGGTCGGCCGTTGCCGATCCCCTCTTTGTCGATGCGGCGAATGACGACTTCCGGCTGAGACCGAACTCACCCGCCTTGAAGCTCGGGTTCAAGCCCATCGACCTGAGCAAGACCGGTCTATACGGTGACAAGGATTGGGTGGACCTGCCCCGGCAGCACCCGAACCGTCCCCTTAACGAGATCCCCGCGCCGGTGGAGCCGCCGTTCGTCGTCAACTTCGATTTCGAGGCCGACGAGCCACGAGCTGAACCCCTCGATGGGAAGGTCATCAAAGGCACCGGGCAGGCAAAACTGATCGTCTCATCGGACAAGGCCGCGGCCGGCAAGCAGAGCCTCAAGTTTGTCGATGCGCCAGGGCAAAAGTACGAGTGGACGCCGCACCTTTACTATCGTCCCTCTTACACCACGGGGAAGCTGCAGCTCTCCTGGGACATGCTGAACACCAAAGCCGCTCCGGCGAGTTTCTATGTCGAGGTCAGACAGTGGGACGTCCAGCCGTACCTGGTCGGACCTACCGTATCTGTCGCGCCCGATGGAAAAGTGACCGCCGGCAAGCAGGACATCGGCACGATTCCTCTAGGTGAATGGGTGCACGTGGACATCAGGTTCGAGTTGGGCAAAGGTGCGGCGAAAGCCTGCAAGCTCACCCTCAGCGTCCCGGACCAAAAACCGATCGTCGCCGATGCCCCGTACCACAGTAGCGCATTCGAAAAGATCACCTGGTTCGGCATATCGAGCACGAGCGATGGGGCAACCGTCTTCTACATCGACAACCTGAAGCTCGGCACGGCCGCGCAGCTCAAGAATCCGCCAAAGCGCAGACCGGGGGCACGGCGCGCCAGGACAAGACCACGGGTTCCCGCCAACGACCAGAACCTCATGGGACACTGGAAGTTCGACGACGCCGAGGGATACGGGGCCACGGACAGCTCCGGTTACGGCAACGATGGCGACGTCTGGGCAACGTGGGTCAAGGGAGCCTTCGGTTCCGCCGTCTTCTGTGACGCCGCGGCCGGGGCTATCATCATCCCGGACGATTCGACTCTTCAGTTCGGCACCTCCGATTTCTCCATCGAGCTCTGGATTTGCCCGACTCAGTTAAAGATCGAGTCCAAGGACGCGCGGCGCAGGTTCATGAGCAAGGACAACTATCCGAACACCTGGTGGAATCTGAATATCACGACCGGCGGCAAGCCATTCCTGGAGATGACTGACGTTAACAAGGCAAGCTGTGCCAACCGGCCCACCGGCACCATCCCGGCGAACGCCTGGACCCATCTCGTGGTCGTAGCCGACCGGGTCCACCGTAAGACCCGGTATTACTACAACGGCAAACTGGACAGCGCCCAGGACATCCCGGCCAAGTTCACAGGCGCCCTCGACGTAGACGGTGGCGACCTCTCCATAGGCAGCCGCTGGCAACCGTTTATCGGCCTCCTTGACGAGGTGAAGATCTACAAGCGTGCGCTGACCGAAAGCGAAATCAAGGCGAGCTTCGAAAAAGAGAAGGGCAGCCGCACAAGCACCGCATACAAAGTCGTCGAGTAAACCGTCAGCCGCAGTGGTTGGCAGGTTGTCGAAGACCGATTTGCCACTTGTTAACACCATGGCAACTGACACGGATTGCCCAAACTGTGCCTGATTGCATTCTTCGGGCATATGATGCTCACATATTGAATCTTGCTGTGGTCTCATCACGATCCTGAAGAGATGTTTAACCCATGCCGGTAACGACCACCGACGACTCCCACGGTCAGAGCGCGCTCATGCGCGGACAACGGCTAATCGCGTGCGCGTACTTCTCTGCCCTCCTGGTCGTGGCTGGCGCGGCGGCTTGTCTCGGTGCGCCGACAGGCGGGGTGGCTTTCAACGGACAGACAAGCTACGCGGTCGTCGAGAAGCTTTCACAGTTGGACTGGACTCCGCTGACGGTGTCCGCATGGGTCAAGGTGAAGCGTATCGACCGGCCGCAAGTGTTCCTCAACCGCGGCCAGGCCGGAGGCATGTTCACGTTCTACATTTTCAGCGAGCGTGTCCGCATGCTCGTGTCCCATGTGCCAGGGAAGTACGCTCATGCCAACTGCGAACCGCCGAAGCCGAACGTGTGGACGCACTACGCGGGCACGTACGATGGCGAGACGATCAAGGTGTACTGCAATGGCGCGCTGATGCACTCGACCAAAGCGAAAGGCAAGCTGGTCAAGTCGAAAGCCCCTCTCTTCATCGGCGCGCTGTCGTCGTTCGAACGGCATCTCGACGGCTGGCTGGACAACGTGAGCATCTGGAGCCGTGCGCTGTCCGCCGAGGAGATCAATGCTGCCTCCTCCAATGCCGGGCCGGCCAACGGCCTCGTCGCGCACTGGACGACCGCGAACCTCGAAGGCGAGACGTGGCGAAACGCGGCCGACGACGCGATGCACGCGGCATACTACAAAGACCCAAAGCCCGTGGCGCGTAAAGACACTGGATATCGCGGGATCTGGTACGCCAACCAGAAGCTTAACAACGAATACGTGTACAAATACAGCGGCGGCCTGGGCACGTACTGCGCGAAGCACATCCCCTTCGCGGTATATGCCAAAGCGGCGAACAAGACCTTCTTCTGCTACGGGGGCCGGCCAAAGGATCGCAATACGCTTGTGCACATGGTGTCCTACTTCGATCACGAAACCGGCCTTGTGCCGCAGCCAACCTTGCTGCTGGACAAGCGCACCGCCGACGCGCACGACAACCCGGTCATGCAGATCGACGACGAAGGCTACATCTCGATCTTCTCCAGCTCACACGGCCGCGGCCGGCCGTCTTTCGTCAACCGAAGCACTGAGCCATACTCGATCACTGGTTTCGAGCGGGTAATGACGACGAACTTCTCCTACCCCCAGGCACACTACATGGCCGGCAAGGGCTTCCTGTTCCTCCACACGCTGTACCTGGGCGGCAGGTTCCTGCACCAGTGGCGCAGCGCGGACGGACGAGAATGGGGGAAGCCGCGAGTGCTCGCGAAGATCGAGAGAGGCCACTACCAGGTGAGTTGGACCCACGGAACCAAGGCAGCGACCGCGTTCAACTATCACCCACAGCCAAAGGGCCTCAACTGGCGCACGAATCTCTATTACATGGAGACGCGCGACTTTGGCGAGACCTGGCGGACCGTGCGAGGCGAGGCCCTGAAGCTGCCTCTCACGAAACCCAAATGCGACGCGCTCGTGCGAGAGTACCAGGCCGAGGGACTGCTGGTTTACATGAAGGACATTCAGTTCGACGCAGAGGGCAATCCCATCATCCTCTACATCACGAGCAAGGGCTTTGAATCCGGCCCCGAAAACGGCCCACGCACGTGGACAACCGCGCGGTGGACAGGCCGGCGATGGGAGTTCAACGGATCCATCAAATCGGACAACAACTACGACATGGGATCGCTGTACATCGAGGCCGGCGGCCTGTGGCGCATCATCGGCCCCACGCAGCCCGGCCCGCAGCCTTTCAACCCCGGCGGCGAAGTGGCCCTGTGGACGAGCGCGGATCAGGGCAAGACCTGGCGCATGGTGAAGCAGATCACCAGCGGCAGCGAGTTCAACCACACATACGTCCGC
The DNA here is from genome assembly GCA_030740295.1 of Planctomycetota bacterium. The sequence continues at coordinate 8,196 of JASLXP010001220.1, read as the reverse complement.
AGGCCGGTGAACGCGCATCCCGGTTTTTACGCCTTCTGGGCCGACGGCCACGGCCGGAAGCCGTCGGAGTCGAGGCTCTACTTTACGGACAGGGAGGGAAGCGCTGTATGGAGGCTGCCGGCGGAGATGGACGGGCAGTTCGCGAAGCCAGAGGTGGTGGGTGCTAAGTGACCGGTGGGCTGCTGGCGAACTGACGTGGTTTTGCGGTCTCCGATCTCTTTTGCCTCATCCACGCCTCCTTTGATACGCTTGCCATCACGCTGAGGAAGCAGAATCAGAACACATCGAACGATCAGGTTCTCGCCTCGGAGGTGTGAAAGAGCCCTGCGTCGTCTGTCGGAGTAACTTCCAATTTTGCTTTTAATCTCTGATAGCAGTTACAGACGGAGGAGGCACGGTAATGACACAGGATAAGACACTCGATTTCGTCGATGAGCCGGCAGCGCGCCGCCCTGTCATGTACGACATGGATGTGGCCATCGCAGGCGCCGGACTGTGCAGCACTTTTGCCGCTATCGCGGCCGGGCGCTGCGGAGCGAAGACGCTTCTTATTGAGCGATTCGGCATCCTCGGCGGCAATATCGGCCCTGGCATGATCACCAACGGCGGCCTTTATAATGAGGCCGACACGACGCTGCCCGGCGGGCTGGCAGGCATCCCGGAAGAATTCATCGAACGGCTCGAATCGCTGAGATCGCGACCGGTCGGGACCTATCCGGACGAGTCCAACATCGCTTCGTTCCTTGCTTACGACATGATGAAAGCGGCCGGAGTGGAGATCCTCTTTTCGGCTCACGCTTCCGACCCAATCCTTGAAGATGGCGTGGTAAAGGGCCTGTTTGTGGAAACCAGGTCCGGTCGCATGGCGGCCAGGGCGAAGGTCACTGTTGACGGCACGGGGGTCGCTGCTGTTGCCCGAAGCGCGGGCGCGACCATCATCCCATACCTGGAGGCAAGGGAGGAAGATGCGGATTACATCCGCTCGGCTTACCTCAGAAAGGAGTCTGCCACCTACTACAACGACACGCAGCTTTTCTGTGTCGTGGCCGGCGTAGACGTGGCGAAGTTCGAGGCTTTTGCCGAGGAGGAGGCGGAATTGTCCGAAGACGACAGCGAATGGGCAGAATCGACCGGCACCCTTTCCAGCCATCCCAAGGCGCTCATCCCTGCGCTCCGGACAGCATGGGAGGCCGAGGGCTACCGGCCCGGATGCGAAGTTGGGCCCGGGATCCGCATGACCACCAGACCGCAATTCCGTGACTGTGGTGACGGTGTTGTTGCTTTTCACGTCACTTGCAGCGGCGCCGTAGACGCAGGGGATCCCAGGCAGACATCGAGGATCGAAGGCATACTGCGCGCCCAGGCATATAAAGCCGTGAAGTTCTATCGACAGTGCGCGCCCGGATTCGAGAACGCTTGTCTCCTGACGACCTCGTCGTTCCTTGGCTGGCGCGGCGGGCCCCACATCGAAGGCGAACACACGCTCACTCTCGAAGAATCATTCGCCGGCCGCAAGTGTGACGACGTTCTCTATCGCAACATCCACGAGCATAACCACGGCGGCGTGGCTTCCGGCTTCGACGTGCCGTACGGCATCGTCCTGCCAAAGGATATTGACGGCCTGCTCGTCTGCGGGAGAGGCGCTGCCTATCTCCGGCGCGGTCACGATCCTACCGGAATGCGTGCGCGGCCCAGCATGATGATCTTCGGCCAGTGCGTCGGCACCGCGGCCGCCGTCGCCGCTCTGGATAACGCAACTCCGAAAAAGTTAGACATCAAGAAGGTGCAAAGGCAACTGATCAAGGACGGCATCTGCCTCGGCGATGAAGGCAGACTGAAGGAGCTTGGGCTGGTGTAACCCAGCAGCACGACGTAGCTTGTCGATGGGGATACTGGATACTCGATGACTGGTAGGTGTTCGTTCCCTGCACGCGCCGATTTGAAGCCTGCGTCATGAGTGAATCGGAATTGCGAGAATCCAGCATTCAGTGTCAGATGGGGCAGACGAACTTAAAATGACACTTTTATTTCGTGACAGACCCCTCGCGCCTGAGGAGCAGACAGAATGCTGCCCAGATCTCTCAACTATGTTCTCGTCCTTCTTACCACAGTGCTGCTCTCCCGGAACTCCCTGTGCCAACCCGCCAAGGCTGACGAGCCCGGAATGATGCTCATCGATTTCGCCAAGGACTTCGACCTTGATGCTGTGGTGAAAAGGGACGCCAAAGCTGTCATCACCGAAGATGGCGCGCTCCGCCTGGAGACCGGCGCGGTTCAGGCGTGGCCGGGGATCGACCTCAGGCCGACCAAAGACAGATGGGACTTGTCGAAGTATGAGTACCTGTCGGTCCATGTGAAAAACGTCGGCGATAGTGACGGCGCGCTCTGCTGCCGCGTGGACAACCCCGGGGCGAACGGCAGAGACCACTGTATGACGGGCAAGATCGAGCTCGCCCCAGGCGCGACCGGCGTGATCAAGGTCACATTCGAGCATAGCCCATACGAGCATAGCCCCTACAAGGACGAGTCCATCAAGTTCATCGGCATGCGAGGCGCTCCCATCGCGGCGCCGAAGCTCGACTCGTCGAATGTGGTCCAGCTCGTGGTTTTTACACCACGACCCAAGCAGGCTCACGCGTTTGAGGTGTCCAACATCCACGCCGGAGGCACATACGCCGCCCCTCAAGTTCCTGCCAGCCCGAAGGACTTCTTCCCCATGATCGACGAGTTTGGTCAGTACATGCACCGTGACTGGCCCCGCAAGACGCATACGGTCGATGAATTGCGCTCGCGGATCAAGGAAGAAGAAAAAGACTTCGCCGCGCACCCGGAGCCGGGGGACTGGAACCGGTACGGCGGCTGGGCCTCCGGGCCGCAACTGAAAGCGACGGGCTTCTTCCGAGTCGAGAAACACAAAGGCAAGTGGTGGCTCGTTGACCCTGAGGGCCGGCTGTTCTGGTCCAATGGCATCGACTGCGTACGGCCCAACAACGCAACTCCGATCACAGACCGCGAGCACTACTACGCGGGCCTGCCCAAGCCGGGCTCGACCTTCGATCCCTTTTACGGCAAAGGCCGCTGGGCGCCCCGCGGTTACTACCAGGGCCGCGGCGAGTACCGGACATACGATTTCACGCGCGCCAACCTTCTCCGCAAGTATGGCGAGAACTGGCAGCAGTCATTCGCCGGCATTACCCATCGCCGGTTCCGGAGCTGGGGGATCAACACCATCGCCAATTGGTCGTCGTCCGATATCTACCTCGAGCGCAAGACGCCTTACGTCGCAACGATTCACTACTGGTCCAAAGTACTGCAGGCATCCCGCGGGCTGTGGAAGAAGTTCAGCGACGTATTCGATCCGTCGTTCCGGGATGGGTTGGCCAAGCGATTGGCCCGAGAGAAGGACAACAGCGCAGGCGACCCGTGGTGCATCGGGTACTTCGTGGACAACGAGTTGGGCTGGGGGGACGAAGTCTCCCTCGCACTTGCCACACTCCAGTGCCCGCCCGAGCAGAAAGCCAAGCAAGTGTTCGTCGCGGATCTGAAAACAAAATACGGGCAGGTCGAGAGACTCAACGCGGCGTGGGGCACGTCTCACGCTTCCTGGGATGCGCTCCTGCAGGCGACGGGGCTGCCGGACAGGAAAAAGGCCCGACCCGACCTTGAGGCCTTCTACACAAAGACAGCGGAGACTTACTTCAAGACTATTCGTGATGAAGTGAAGAAGATCGCTCCGGACCAGTTGTACCTGGGCTGCCGCTTCTCCAGCGTAAACGATCGCGCGGCCCGTGCCTCGGCCAAGTACTGCGATGTCGTCAGCCGCAATCGCTATCGGTACAGCGTCGAAAAGGAACGTCCGCCCACAGGCGTGGACGTGCCCATGATCATCGGCGAGTTTCACTTCGGCGCGCTCGACAGAGGCATGTTCCACACTGGCCTTCGAAAGGCAAAAGACCAGAAGCACCGTGCCGAGCTATACGCTGAATACGTGCAAGGCGCCTTGCGTAACCCCCACTACGTGGGCGTCCACTGGTTTCAGTACAAAGACCAGGCGTCCACCGGCCGGGGCGACGGAGAAAACTACCAGATCGGCTTCGTCGATGGATGCGACACGCCGTACCCCGAGATCATCGCGAAATCGCGAGAGGTGGGGTACACCATGTATGAGTATCGAATGAAAGCGAAGTAGCCAGGCCTGCCCTGTGCTGTCCTCCTTTCACTGTCCCAGAGGAAGTAATGGCACGACTCCCCTGTATCCAGTTTAAGGGCCAAGATCGTCCAAGGAGCGTTCTGATGTTGAAGACCAGACCTTCAAAGTCCTCACTTGGGAGGATCGTCTCCCCGCTGATACTTGCTGCGTTCGTCTTCGGCTGTCTGGCACTATGCCTTCTGCTGGCATCGTGGGGCGACTGGACTCCTCCTCTCGCGGTGGAAGACGCTCCGGAAAAAGTGATCCCTGCGGAGCCGACCAACGAAGAGATCGCACAGTCGCCGGAACCAGTGCGTACGCCAGAACAATCGAAAAAGACGCCGTCCGGAGTGGTTCGCCTGTCGGGGACCCCTGAAGAGATCGGCCGGAGACACGGCGCCCTGCTGGCCGATAAGATCAAGCTGATGATCAAAGAGTACGTGACCGGGGACTACCAATGGGAGTATGAGAAGAAGGAGATGCTCGCGAAGGTCCGGACCCTGAAGCCCTCGCTCCCCGATTGGTATAGGAAAGAACTGACCGCTTGTGCAAAGGCCGCGGGCGTTGACGAAGATGTACTGCTCATCGCCCAGTGCGAAGGGGACATCAAGAGTCTTCCTGGCTGCACCGTTTTCGTCGCCTTCGGCGAAGCGACGCACAGCGGCGCCATGGAGATCGGCCGCAACTTCGACTACTGGGGACTCGAGTCAACTGAAAAGTGCGCCATCGTGCTCGCCGTCATCCCTCGCCCCAGTGACGGGTACGCATTTGTGTCTGTCGGCTGGTCCGGAATCCTCGGCGGATGGACCTTCATTAACGAGAAGGGCCTGTTCGTAGCCAACAACCTCGGGGGATTCACCGAGAAGAACCCCAAGGGGCTTCCCACGCTCATCCTTGAACGGATGGTCGCGCAGAAAGCCGCGACCGTTGCGGAAGCGATCGAGGTCATCCGAAAGAACCCGCGGATGCGTGGTCAGGCGATGATCATCGGGCAGGTCGGAGATGCGAAGGCCGGGATCAAGCCGGATGCCGTGGAGATCCATTACGATGCGAAGACTGTCAGGACAGACCGTCAGGAGGGAGGCTTCGCCTTTGACTCGAGCGTCGGAACGGACCCTGACCGTTTGAAGGAGATGCTTCTCCGAGAAGACCGCGAACCGATGGAAGTCATCCGTTCGGCGGGGAACTCGATTACACTTCATTCCGTGGCGATCCGGCCTCAGGAGCACAAGCTCTGGGTGGCACACGGGCGTCCTTCGTCCGCGCATAAAGGGAAATACGTCGAGTACGACCTGCAGTCCCTTTTGCGCCGCTGAGTGCAGGTCACGCCCGCGGGGTCTGGGGGGAGGCCATTGGCTCTCGCGCGAGTATATCTTTTCAACTCATTTGATTTGTACACAGGTTAAACGTTGAAGTTTTGTTTTGTTGGCAAGAAATCTTTGAAAGTGACTCAAAATCCATGATTCAATATTCAGCCGCTTCAGCCGCACCAACACTTGCAGCCTGCTCAGGAATTGAATAAAGAATGATGATTTTTGATTTTTGATTTTCGAAGTCAGAAATGTGCTGCTTAAGCGAATGCTTGACTTCAGAAATCAAAAATCAGCAATCATCATTCTTTATTCGGATTTCTGAAATGGTTTCAGAGAATCAGCAGTTCTTGTTGGCTGCGGCGAAGGCTGCTGTATCCGTTTAGCGCCTGTGAATCGTGTCCCGAAGGGACTTAGGCAAATAGCCCCGGGTTTTAACCCGGGGTGGACGCAAACATTCGAATCAAGCCCCGAAGGGGCGAAGGGAAATAGCGCGACGTTGCCTTCGCCCCTTCGGGGCTATTGATGGTTTTCTCCAGTTCCCCCGGGTTAAAACCCGGGGCTATTTGCCTTCGCCCCTTCGGGGCTACCGATATCGCACACGCTTAGACCACGCAGCAGGCGAGGGTGTGAAAGACGCGGGAGAAGAATGACTTTGGACAATAAGGAAATGACTCTATGGAACTCAGCGCTGTAGGCATCCTCGTAACATATCAGTGCAATATCAGATGTCGCCATTGCTATATCAACTGCGGGCCGGATAGGAAAGGAGCTATTGACCTTGCTCTTGCGGAGAGCCTGCTTCGGCAGGCGAAGGAGGCCGGGCTGACCGGGTCGAACATTCATTTAGGAGGAGGCGAAGCGTTTCTCCATTTCGACAGGGTGGTGGACATACTCAGAATCGCGGAGCGACTTGGCATGACACCCATCTCATGGGTCGAGACGAACTGCTTCTGGTGTACGTCTGACAAAATCGCACGGGACCGGCTCAGGACCCTGCACGAGGCAGGCGTCAGCAAGATCTGGCTGAGCGCCGATCCCTACCATCAGGAGTATGTTCCGTTCGAGAATGTGGCGAGGGCCAAAAGGATCGCCGTCGAGATCTTCGGCGAGGACAGGATCACAATCAGCCGAAGGCAATACTTCGACTCACCGGATGCCTGGCCCGATCACGGGGCATTTGTTAACGACCACCCGCCCATGCTGATGGGCCGTGCATATGAACACCTGAGACACTACCTCCCCAGAAAGCCACTCGACGAGATAGCCCGGGAGCGATGCGAAAAGGAAGTCAGCCCGGAGAAGATGAGGGAAGTCCACATCAACCCGGACGGCAGCATCATGCCGTCGAATTGCAGCGGGATCATTCTTGGGGATGCGGGGGCCACGACGCTCTCCAAACTGTGCGGTACGGACGACTGGCGCAAAGGCGACATCCCCCGCGTGCTGGCCGATCGAGGTCCGGTGGGGCTTCTGGACCTGGCACCGGGCTTCGAGCCAAAAGAAACCTACGCGCAGCGATGCGAACTATGCTGGGAGGTCCGCTCCTTTCTGGCCTCGGACTATCCCGAGACTCTTGCCCCTCCCGAATGCTACTCGCTGAGGTGAGGGAGCGGGAAACGCTCCATCGACACTTGAACGGTTACCACGGCCTGCCGCCGGAATGAAGCTACAGGTATGAGAGATCACATTCTGCGAATCCGCAATGAGCTCCTTTCGACGAGATGATCGGAAGGGCCCGTTCCGGCAGATGGCCAATTCCCTGAATGTCTGAGCGGTTGTGGTGACGCATTGAAGAATCGCTTGCGATGCAAGGATTCCCCTTTCCTGGCCGGCCAGGCCTCACTCTTTGGTTTTCACGTCAGATCGAGTCTCCAGAATCTCCACCAGTGCGGACACGAACTTGTCGATGTCATCACGACTGTTGTAGATGTGGGTGGAAATCCGGAAAGCCGGGGTTCCGCCAACGTTAACGCTGACCGACTCGATCTGGTAATCCTCCCACAAGTATTTCGCGGTTCTGCCGTGGTCAATGCCTGGTATCGTGAAGCTGGTTATGAATCCGGACTGTTCGGTATCCGTGGGGATGGTGAGCTTGGCGGTACTGATCTTCTCCAGAACCTGCGCCTTCAGATATGCAGCCAATCCGAGGCAGTAAGGCCGAATTCTCTCCTCCCAGCCAATCTCCTCCTGGAAGTCGATGGCCTTGCCCAGACCGGCGAAGTGAGTCAAGTCACTCGTCCCGGCCACATCAAAGCGAGACGCGCCCTGCTTGTGGTGGAGGCCAAATCCAAGCGTGGCTGGACGTATATGTTCAAGCGATTCCGGAATGAAGGCCATGCCGACACCTTTGGGAGCCAGCAGCCACTTGTGACAACTGCTGAGGTAGAAATCGCATTCAAAATCCGTGATGTCCACCGGCACCATGCCGACCGCGTGCGCGCCATCTACGACGGCCAGGGCACCGCAATCGTGCGCCATACGACTTAGAGCTTTTACCGGCGTCACCAGCCCGCTGGAACAGTAAACGTGGCTGAAAACCACGACCTGTGTTCTTTTGCTGATACCTTTGGCGAAGGCATCCACGACCTGGTCCGGTTTTTCCGGCACTGTTGGCAAAGGGACTTTGCAGACATTCAGACCCTTCTCCTCTGCCATATACTCCCACATACCCCTGATCGATCCGTACTCCTGGTC
>JASLXP010001219.1 GCA_030740295.1 Planctomycetota bacterium | reverse complement strand
AAGCTCTTCGTCGACGAGTTCAAGTAATGGCGCAGGGCTTTCGTAGTCGGGCTCTCCGAGTCCGGAATGCTGCACTGGGGAACACCATGTGCGACGTATTCCACTTCCACATCCCGTCTCTCTGACCTCGAAATGGCATGCCTATCGCCGCCACATATAATCCCGCGCCCCAATCGATTACCCAACATTGAGCATCCAAGTGCAAGACGAACTCAGCCTGGAAGTCATCGTTGCAAGCAGCGCCGGCACCTGCTTTGGCGTTGAAGCAGCCATCGAGATCGCCGAGAACCAGAAGAAACCCATCCTCGGCCCTCTCGTGCACAATCCGCAAATCGTTAACGACCTCGCCAACGAAGGAATCCCAATTCTGGAGCGTTACGAAGGAATGCAAGCCCTGGTGGAGCAGGGACTCGAAGAGGTAATCATCACCGCGCACGGATACCCCAAACAGCTCAAAGAGGATCTCACCAGCCGCGGCATCAGGTTTCATGACGCCACATGCCCTGTCCTCCTCAAATGGGTTTACCGAAAGATGGAAAGGTTTGAGAAAGAAGGCTACCACATCATCCTCGTCGGCAACCCGGAACACGCGGAGATCATCGCCAGCAGAAGCTACTCTAAGTGCATCAGCGTCGTTTACTCTGAAGAAGAGATTAACGCCCTGCCGGACGACCTGGGCAAGACCGTCGCCATCTGCCAGACGACCATCACCAAAGAAAAATTCCAGCGCCTGGTCAATTACATACGTGATGCCAAATACCCGGATCTCAGGGCGGTAGACACCCGCTGCAAGCCCGTCAAGAACCAGCAGGAAGCCGTTCAGGATCTCGCCCAGTGGGTCGACGCCATGCTGGTGATCGGCGGGCTCAACTCGTCGAACACCACCAACCTCGCCCGTATATCTTCAGAGTTCCTGCCTGAAAGTACCCACCACATCGATTCCCCGGGGCTCATCCAACAGGAATGGCTGGATGGTATCTCCCACCTTGGAATCGCGGCCGGCACATCGACCCCCAAAAGCCAGATAGAGGATGTCAAAGCTCGTGTGGCCGAGATGTTCAAAGGAGATGTTGTCTTCCGCAGAGGAAACGAAGAGCACGATATCATGTCCTTCGAATCCGATGAGTTGGTGGAGGTGTAGATGATGATGGTGAATGGTGAATGGTGAATGGTGAATGGTGAATCGTGAATCGTGAATCGTGAATCGTGAATCGTGAATCGTGAATGGAATGGTGAATCTTGAATCTTGAATCTTGAATCTTGAATCTTGAATCTTGAATCTTGAATCTTGAATCTTGAGTCTTGAATCCAGAATCCAGAATCCAGAATCCAGAATCCAGAATCCTATCCCTGATACCTGGCCGAGGTTGACAAACTCAGCCGGCGTGTTTACTCGGTCGTGCAATTGATTTCTCAGTTTCGGGCATCCCTTCCCTCCCATTGACTCATGAGCAGCAGACGCAGATACGCCATCGTTGGGCTCGGAGGCCGGCACAGAATGTTTCGCAACGCCATCAACGACCGGTACGACCAAAGCTGCGAACTGATCGGGCTCTGCGACTTGAACGAGGGGAGGCTTAAACTGGCGGTGAAAGAAGCCGGCGATGTCAGGGGATATCACGCGGACGATTTCGACAAGATGATTGAAGAGACCAGCCCGGACTGCGTCATCGTTACCACTCGTGACAGCTTCCACGATATCTACATCTGTCGTGCCATGGAGCTCGGATGCGACGTCATCACCGAAAAACCGATGACCACCGACGCGACGAAGTGCCAGCAGATCATCGATACCCAGCGCAAGGCCGGGCGGAAAGTGACCGTCTCTTTCAATTATCGTTATGCGCCGCCGCGCTCGCAGGTGAAGGAACTGCTGATGAGCGGTGTGATCGGTGAGGTCCTCAGCGTCGACTTCCACTGGGTCCTCGACAGCAAGCATGGTGCGGATTACTTCCGCCGATGGCATCGTAACAAAGCGAATTCCGGCGGGCTGATGGTTCACAAGGCGACCCACCATTTCGATCTCGTTAACTGGTGGTTGTCCGCGATCCCTGTCCGCGTGTTCGCCCTCGGGCAACGAGAGTTTTACACACCGCAAACTGCCGATCGATACGGCCTGACCAATCGCTCGGAGCGCTGTCACGATTGCCCTGAGGCAGAGAAATGCCCATTCGAGCTCAGGCTCAGCGGAAGTGAGAGCCTGCAGGAGCTCTACCTCAACAACGAAGAGCACGACGGTTACTTTCGTGACCGGTGCGTCTTCAGCGATCAGATCGATATCGAAGACAACGTGAACGTAATCGTGGATTACGATTCCGGCACGAAGCTCTCCTATTCATTGAACGCTTTCTGCCCGTGGGAGGGCTACATCGTCTGCTTCAACGGCACGAAAGGTCGAATCGAACACAAGTGTGAAGAATCGGTCTACATCAATGCAGACGGCAGCGTGCCCGGCGCGCTCAAGAAAGACGGAACCTGGACAAGGATTTTTCCCATGCGTGCCCCCGCGTATGAGGTCGAGCTCTGGACCGGCGAGGGCGGCCATGGCGGAGCCGATCCGGTCATGCTCAGCTACATCTTCGATGCTGAAAATCAGAAACCCGATCCGCTCATGCGCGCCGCAGATTACCGGTCAGGCGCCTATTCCATCCTGACCGGTGTCGCAGCCAATCACTCCATGGCCAAAGGGGAGGCCATCGAAGTTGCCAGCCTGGTTCAAGGGGTCGGCTACCCCGATTATCCTCAGATGCCGGATGCCGGCAGTGCGCTGCCGCTTTTAGACAAAAAGTAAAATGAAGAGCCCCATCCTCCTGGCCATTCTGGCAATACATCATTCCAACGCGAGTGCGGAATCGGTCACCGTGACCGTCTCGGCCGGCAAGCACGACCGTGCTGGTGTTCCCGTCTTTCTGCCGTTGCCAGACCCTTTGAACAGATTCGAGCGCTTCACGGGTGAGCGGATTGACAACGGGAACACGGTCCACGTGCAGTTAGCATCGAATCCCAAACCACAACTGGTCTGGATGATTGGGCAGACAATGAAAGCAGGCGAGTCGCGCCAGTATCGTCTGAGTGGCATTGCGGCAACTCAGGACGAAGCGCCCGCGTTGTTGATGCTCGAACAGGACGGAAAACTGCAGGCGCAAATCCTGGGCAAAACGGTCTTCCACTACAACTACAAGACTGTGCCCTCACCGTTCCCCAAAGAGCCGTTTTACGCACGGAGCGGCCAAATACACCCGGTCTTTACTCCGAGCGGGAAGATGGTCACCGATGATTTCGCACCGGACCATAAGCACCAGCACGGGATCATGTTCGCCTGGACGAATACCACCTTTGGGGGAAAGAAGATCGATTTCTGGAATCAGAAAAAGAAGCAGGGAACTGTCGAAAACCTGTCTGTCGAAAGTAAAGGGCACGGCAATGTTTTCTGTTGGTTTCAGTCGAAGCACCGTCACATGGATATCCGTGATCCAGATAATCCCAAGGCGGTGCTCAACGAAACGTGGACGGTACGGGTCTACCATTCCGCCTTGCCTTATCTTTTCGAAATAGAATCACGACAGACTTGCTCAACGAAGGCCCCGCTGCAGATTAATAAATACCATTACGGCGGCATGGCTATCCGAGGCAGCCGCGCCTGGACGGGCGGCGGTACGTATGATTACCTGACCAGCGAGGGAAAGAACCGAGAGAACGGAAACCACTCGCGCCCACACTGGTCATCCATCTTCGGACAGATT
>JASLXP010001218.1 GCA_030740295.1 Planctomycetota bacterium | reverse complement strand
ACGGCAGCGCGCGTTCATGCCAGCCCGGTTGTTGAGATCTGGGATCTCGAAGTTCCTGAAAAAATAGGTGAGCTCAACGGCCATACCGGTCCGGTAGTTGGCATCACCTACGGCGGCAATACACATACCTGCGTCACGGCCTCTGAAGACGGCACCCTCCGCCTCTGGCACATCCCGACCTCCAGATGCCTGATGACCCTCCGGGACATCCCCGGCGTTCCAATCGCACTCGATCAGCAATGCCGCTTCTGCATGCGCGCCGGGCCGGATTCCTCCGTACGCATCTGGGATCTGGGGACACCATGGTACGCCACGCCGTTCAGCATCCGTTCCCTTCATGGACGCGCCAAAACATCGACTCGGCGTCCCCCTCTTGAAAGGGCTGCGCAGGCCGCCTCGAGCCTTCTCGAGGAAAACAAAGGGGGGGAAGCTGCGAAAGTTGTTCGCGAAGCAAGAAAGTCAAAAGAAGGCTCAAGAAATCACGATCTGATCCGTCTGTGGCATCAGACGGGGCTGGGCGGCATACGGCGAACTCTGAAAGGTGGTTGGAAGGTGCGTTCTTTCCGGCATCCGGAGCCGGTCACCAGTGCCGTACTTTCGCCGAACTCCAATGAGATCATGACGGGCGATTCGAAGGGTGCCCTGCGGCTCTGGGATGTTGATTCTGGGGAAGTCATCCGTACCTACAGCGGCCATTCATCCATCGTAAACTGCATCGCCTGGCATCCTCGGCAGCCGTTGGCGGTCACGGGCTCTGGTCTGTTTCGAGGGTCTGACTGCTCGGCCCGAATCTGGGATGTCTCAACCGGCAGGAGCCATCATCATCTGGATTTCCAGCAGGGCATCGCCGCGGTGGCATTCAGCCCGGGGGGCAGATGGGTTCTCGCCGGCGGCAGAGAGGTTCTCCGTGAATCCGCGCTGCAGTTGTTTGACGTGGAAACCGGAAACGTGTTGCGCAGCTTCGAGCACGTTGAGCCCGTCTCCTCTGTCTGTTTCCATCCCGCAGGCCTCTACTGCGTTGGTGGCAGTGAAGACACCACATTTGTCGTCTGGGAAGTCTCGACGGGCAAGGCATTGAAGATCTGCGTCGGGCACGAAGAACTCGTCGCGGCCGTGAGTTTCAGCCCGAGCGGCCGTGTGATCGCTTCCGGCAGCCTCGACGGTACCATCCGAATCTGGAATGTCCGATCCTGGGAGACCATCAAGACAATCGAAGTCGGCAAAGGTGTCACATCCCTGGCTTTCACACCCGATGGACGTTTTGTCATCACAGCGCTGCTTGATAGCTCGATTCGCATTCTGGAACTTCAGACCGGGAATATCCTGCACGACCTCAAGGGCCATGAAGGCGAAGTGCAGAAAGTCTGCTTCAGCCGCGATGGCTCTCGTGCGGTTTCCGCATCGATGGATGGCACCGCCGCGGTCTGGGAACTTGACTGGGATTACTCCTTCCCGGACTCGTCCACGGACCCCGGACCCGCCCTAAATGCGTTACTCCAATGCT
>JASLXP010001217.1 GCA_030740295.1 Planctomycetota bacterium | reverse complement strand
CTTCAACCGCACTGAGCAATGGGGGCAGGCCGTGCTCGAACATTTCGCAGTGGCCGGTGAGGTGAAGCCGAACAAATGACCTCGACAGACATCCTCAGGTTCCGTTATCCTCCGATGAGTTGTCCGGTAGGGGCAGTTTAGGTCTGTCACGAAATAAGTGTGTCAGTAAAGACCTCCCTGCCCCATCTGATACTGGATACTGGATTCTCGCTATTCCTCTTCGCCCATGACCCCGGTCTCAAGTCAAACGCATGCAGAGAACTGACTGCATCCAGCATCAGGATCGAATGAGCTGACACACTTATTTCCTGATATGCCCTTAATGCTTTGGTTCGTAATTGCGGTCACGTACGCGTGGACAGGCGATTGGGGACAGACGAATGAAAACCAGGTTCCTTAAGTCCTTCTCAGTTTAGAAATCGGGAAATCATGTCTTGGCGAAGCTGCATCCTGCCACTGCCTCTTCTGGCTGTTCTTGTTCTGGTTCAGTCAGGTCTTCACGGCGAGGCGATCCACACATTAGAGAATCCCTTCCTGCGACTGGAGTTCGATGCCGAAAAGATCGGCAAGGTTAAATCGACTGTGTACAAGCCGTCCGGTGTGCGGCTCTCCGGCGAATTCAGCAGTGAAGCATCCGTGTCTCAGATCGGCCAGATGGCTGAGGTCGTTGGATTCAAAGCCGTCAAGAGCGCAGGTGGGACGGACGCAACCTTTGAGACCTCGCTGCCTGCGAATCCGCTGATCGGGGCCCGGCCGGGGAGTCGAACCGAGCTCCCCTGGTTTCGGCACGACGACACGACGAAGCTGCGTCTGAGAAAGACGTATCGCCTGGTGGCTGACTCACCCGTATGTGACGTCATCTATCGGGTCGAGAACACCAGCCAGGTTGCGATCACCTTTTGTCTTCGCTTCGAGAGAAGGCTCAATCTTCCAAAGACGCCACTCAAATCGATGGTGCCAACGATTGAGGGCGTTCGTACTCCTTCAAGAGGATACTTCTATGATACCCCTGCGACATGGACGGCCCGTGTCGGGGCAGGGCTTGCGGTCGTCTCGAATTTCGAGCCGGCGACCACTTCCTGCCTGATGCCAGCGGGAGCGATTACCACGGAGATCACACTTGATGCCGGCGCGAGCTGGACCACGACGACGAGGCTGTCTTTTCTGAGAGGGCTGGGCAGCATCGCCGAATCAACGCAAGGCATTGCTGCTGATCTCCTCTTCCCGATTCCGCCGGACGTGCCGGTAAGGGACCCCAGGCTAAGGACCATCGAAGATGAATTCGCAGAGGCAGGCGACGTCGGAGAGGTTACGGAAGATGGCGCGGACGGCCTCAAACTGGAGCTGACGCGGAAGGCGTTTCTGGCCGGTGAACGCATTCCATTCCGTTTGAGTTTAAGCAGCGCACGAATTGCAAGACTCGCTCTCAAGGGGACAGCGTCTCTCAACCTGGATTCAAAAACGGTGGAGTTGGGGACGGCCAAAATATCACTCGAGACTGGGAAAACTGCCGTCGCACCATTTACGTTCACGCCGCCTGCTCCCGGCACGTGGATTATTCGCATCGAAGCTGCGGAGGATGGAAAGCCAGTCGGCGTCTTCGAGGAAGCACTCGTTGTGGATTACCCGACCGGCTTTTATTTGCCAGGGATGGCGGCCCGGAAGGTAAAGAAGGTGGGCAAGGAGTTTGAACGTTTTCGCCTCGAGCGTTTTCGCAGGCCCGGCGTTTACGATCAGCACAGTATCTCCTTCGGCATGACCGAGGCGATACAGAACCCGCACATCACCTATGCTCGTCCGCTGGCCGGCGGCCCGTTGCGCGCGCTCATCTGCATGCCTTTCAGGAGGTCCCGTGAGGTCATCGAGCTGAAGCTCCGGCTGGAAATGCAGATGGACTGCGTCCTCGTCGGCGGGCATGGATATCGGATACCGACCGCGACGAAAAAAGAGAGAGGGAATGAAATTCTCCGAGCCCCTGAGGATGAAGTGCTGGCGATTAAGAAAGCGCTGAACAAGAAACCCGAGCTCATATTCTTCGGTGCGACTTACTGGAACTGGTGGCTTCCCGATGTGCAACAGGAGATTCTGCGTCAGGTAAGGGAAGGCGCGGGACTGATTCTGATGCCGCCGATAGACCTGCCTTACGAGCTCAAAGATCTTGTCGAGTTTCACGAGCATTCAAAGGGCGTCATCGTGAAGCACAAAGGGCGCATAGCAGTCGGCCCCGATCCGCTGTTTGCAGGAGAGGAGGCGCGGATGGAAAATGTGGCCCGTGAATTCGTCGTCGCGGCAAGAGGCGAGCCGGCAGTGTCTTTGTCCTGGGAGCCTCAAGATGAAATCACCCGCGCCTACAGCGTGAGTGTCGAGAACAAAGCGGGCAAGCCGTTTGCCGGCCAGATCGAGGTTGTGGCAAATTTCAATCTTCCGAAATCTTTTCCGGATGCCTACCGCGGCTCGCCGTATTCCATCTTCGATGAAGTGGCAAAGGTGAGCGCGCAGGTAACCCTGAAGGCGGGCGAGCGCAAGAATCTTGAACTTGCGTTTCCTCCGGTCCCGACAGGCGAGTACCTCACGTTCCTCTTCATCAAGGATAAAGCCGGTGGGACTATCGACTGGCGAAGCAAAGACCAGTCGGCGGTGAGCCCATTCGTCATGGAGGATTTCAAAGTTACCCCCGTTGGCGGGGAGAAGATTCGTCTTGGGCGAAGCGACGTGCTCGAGGTGGAGTTTGTGGCGGTCAAGAAGGATGAAAAGCTCGAGGGAAGGACTGTCGCCTACATTTACGGTGAGGATCGCTCCCAGCGAATCGTCGCAACAGAGTCACGGCCTGTTGAGCTCGGTGCTGGCAGAGCCTCCGTTGCCTTTAAGGTACCGCTGGCTCGTGCCCTCCATCGTCTTTTCATTCTGCGTGCCGGTCTGAGATCCAATGGACTTGTGGTTGCCGAAAAGCGAGTGCCCGTAATGGTCGGCCGTGAGCCCGGCCGTGAAAGCAAATTTCGATTTACTGTTCTGGATAATGAAGATTCCTTTTCCTATGCGCACGTGCAGCTCGACGACCAGATCCAGGCGTGGGATCCGATGCCATGGGCATGGGTTGATATGAGGGGATACATCTTCGGCGGGTACACCGGTGATCCCATGGCGCTGCCCTGGGAAGTGCTGGAAAAACTCGAACGCGCGAAGGAATACAGAGAGTTCGAGAAGACGCTGCCGAAATTGCAGGTCGACCTGAAATCAGATCTTGGCATCGGGATCGCGGAAGTGGATGACCTCGAAGCTCTCATCGAAGACGAAGAGGAGCAGGCAAAGGAAGCTGCCGCAAAAAAGAAAGAGCCCGAGAAACCGATCTTCATCCGCAGGCCCTGCTACAACAACCCCAAACTCCGCGCCCTCCAGTTCGAGCGCGCCTGCATGGCCGCGACCGAGGCGTCCGGGGCCTGGCCACAGCGAATCCTCATCGCTGATGAGTACGTGTACGGGACTATGAACGCTTGCCAGTGCGAACATTGTCAGAAAGCGTTCGCGAAATACGTTCAGCGCAGTTACGGCACGCTCGAACGACTGAACCGCGAGTGGAGCACTGGATTTAAAGGGTGGCATGAAGCGAAGCTCTACGACTTCGATTACGAGCCTAAGCCGCCGGTGCGCTCCCAATGGCCCAGGGCCCTCGATACGCTCACCTACAAAACCGTTTCTCTTACCGATTTCTGCATAGACATGAGCAAGGAAGCAAAAGAGATCGATCCGGAAATCGAGTTTGGCTTCAGCGGTCTTTACCACATGAATATCTTCAACGGGACTGAATTCTGGCGCATGTCGCAAGTTGGTGATTTCCATCTGGTCTACCGGGACACGGAAGAATGGCAGTCCTTTGTCGGCACGGAGAAGGCGCACTCGTGGTCGAGCGGCTACGGCCGCAACTACAACCCGAGCCAGCAACGCCATCTTCCGTGGTCCATCCTATTCCGCGGCCAGTGGCGCCTGGGGCATTTCACGTCGCAGGTTTATCCCATGGCCGGCCCCGACAGCCGCCTTCATCCGGGCCCCAAAGAGTTCTTTAAGGCGCTTGATGAAGTTCATTCCGGTTACGACGAACTGCTGCTGGGGCATGAAGTACGCGATCCCATCGCCATACACTGGTCTGGACCCAGCTTCTTCCTCTGCGGGCTCGAGGAGTGGGAGCGCTCGCAGGATTCCAGCAAGGTCGGCGATATCCAGCGCTGGTGTACGCACTCGATTCCGTGGCTGGGCAGGCGGCCGTATTACCTTTCATACGGGATGCTCGATAGAGGCGAGCTCGGCTTCTGGGGGACGCCCAGGGCTGTGATCCTTCAATATTCGAATGCCATGTCGCAGAGGGAGTGCGACACCCTCCGCAAATACGTGCAGA
>JASLXP010001216.1 GCA_030740295.1 Planctomycetota bacterium | reverse complement strand
AATCAGCGGCCGCGGTGTTCCATTGACCGTCCGCAACAATCGAGATCTTGCCGAGCCTGGCAGGGCGCCTGGCTTTGCCGGTAACGTCGAGCTTGCGTGTCTGCCGGCCTGAGACGATGACGGTCTCACGAAACTCGTGAGCGGCGGGATTCTCCGGTGCAGTCATCGCAACATAAAAATCCTGGCCGTTTGCCACGAGGTAGAGATGGAGTCGCACGTCAGGCTGCATACGGTAGTCGAAGGAGAGTCGTCCCTTTTTCAATGCATTGAATGCCGGCAGCCCAAGTGGGGAGGTGAAGTCGCCGCCGGACTGTGGATTGACGAAAGTGATGGTGTCTTTCTCGTCCTTCGATTCGATTCTGAATGCACTGAATTCGTCGGAACGCTTACGATTCGTGCCCAGAGGTTTGAGGAACGGTGACTGAGCCTGCCCAAGTTTTTCGGCGAAGATCCGCACGCGGGGGACCATCATTCCTCCGTCCCAGGTCCAGGCGGCGATGTGTCCTCCTTCCAGCGGGTTGTCGTCTCGATACTCGAGAATTAATTCGTTCCCGAGATAGAAACGGATCAGGTCGCCCTTCTTCTCGGCCTTGACGTTGAACCAGCTTTTGTGGGCGAACATGTCAAAGCCCTGGGTGGACATCGGATAAGGGCGGTCGAGGCGGTAGGCGACAATTCTGTTCTTGCGCCACAGACAGGTTTTCGTGTTATTGAAACCGCCATACATGAGCGTGTATCCGCTGCAGAGATTCTGCCCGTCCGCGCAGAATGAGATGTTGAGGTCGCCCACATTCCGGTAACCGCCGCGGGCTCCGTAATCCATCATGATTGCGGTGGTCAGGTCAATCACCTGATCGCCCTGGTATGTCTGCTTGCTCCAGATGGCAGCGGTTTCGTGGCTCTTCCCGCCAAACCACGACCACTTCGGCGTGCAAATCCAACGGGAAGTAATGTCCCATGCACCGGACGCCACCCGCCAGTCAACAGGCGCGGTCGAGAAGGTGTAGTCCTGCTGTCCTGCCGCGTGAATCTGAATCTTGTTGGTATCGAGAATGATCCTGGTCGAAGCAGGCAGGTACATGCCAACTTTCCCGCCGGCCAGCGGATTGGGATCTTTGAACCGGACGACTGGTTCACCGTTCACCAGCAACCGGTGGCTGCCGTCCTGCCTTCGCCACTCAAAGGAACGGATCTTGTCCGGCAGGGCCGCCTTACCCAGGCTCTTTCCCTGACGAAAGAACTCGAGCTCGTTCAGCATGTGCACGTGATAGCCGGTCGTCAGGTCGTACCCATCCGCGGCCATCGCGATGCGGACGGGCTGCCTGCCCACGCCGCGTTTCCATTTCAACGGCCAGTTGACGGTCAAATCCTTGCCAAACGAACCGACACGCCAAAGCATCTGCCCCAGCCCCTTCGAGCGTGAAGACCACTCGCCAGCAGTAGAAGCCCAGCCTTTCATATAGGCATCTGTGGTGAAGACCTGCGGAACGACCACCTTGCGCGGACCAAACACCGACTTCAGTTCGGCCGCGCTGTCATCGATCTTAAGAGCACTCATGCTCTTAACGTGTACATCATCGAACAGGGCCGCGTCGGCATTCGATGCCCACAGACCGACCTTGCCCAACGGCCAGTGGCCCTTCCCGTCCTGATTGAGACTGTGACGAAACACCTCATACCCATCGACGAGGGCATAAACATTCTGGCCGGCGAGCGCGAGCGAAAATTCATACCACTGGCTCGGATCGATCTGTCCTCTTTTTTCCGCCAGGACCACCTCATTGCCTGAGACGACCTGGACAAGCTGCAGGGCTCCATTCGCACGCCGCGGATCGAGAGCCGCCTCATTCTGCCACCGGAACATCACAAAGTTCTTCACGTCCCTCACCGACGCCGCGATGCCTGCGCCTCCGGATGAGCCCGGACGTACAGCTGCGCGCACTGCGTAGTTACTCCAGAACCAATATCCGGTCGATGCCAGATGCGTTCCTTCACCATCACATCGATATCGGAACGGGCTCACGCTCCAGGTCGGATTGGGAATGCGGTCGAGTTTCCAGTTGCCGGCGACCTTCACCCACTCGTCTTTCGTCGAATCCGAACGCATGAAGTCATCGGAGAATGAAATCGACGACGACGGCTGCAAGCGCACTTTTGCCAGCTTCGCAAAGTCGCCTTCCTTAACGGTGAGTTTCGAATCTTTGAGCCGAGGGATTTCCCAATGGGCTTCCAGAGCATCTTCTGCAACGAATGAAAGGAGGCCGCGGCCGACTATCAGGGCGAACGGCGCAGATGTCGGGAGTGGCTTGCTCCACGCGGCCGAGCTGATGGCCTTCTCATTGATGGAGCAGGTGACACCGCCCTTCGAGATCAGCAGGTGCACTTTGTCAGCACTCTCAAGTCGGAGCGACGTGGAAGCGTTCGCATCGGCCTGAAAGTGAAGCTCGCCTTTGAGGACGAAGCTCGGCGGGACCTCAGCGGATTGCGCAGGCACTGCGCAACAAAGAAATGAGAGGATGAACAGGATGGGCCGATTCATGGAGATACTTTGAAAGTCTGACTCGCTTCCACTTCCTGGTGTGCTCGTCGCTCTTGGCGGAGAGGTTCTCGTAAAAGCTTCTGAGTCACCCCTTTCGACGACACTCATCATTTCAATCTTCCCGTCATTCGCCGCCGCTATTCAACACATCAATGCGGGCCTTAACCTGTTTCATGTCTTCCCAGCAGTTGCGTTTTTCGTTCTCGTTGCGCAGAAGGAAGGCCGGGTGATAGGTCGCCATCATCGGGATGCCATTGTATTCGAACCAGCGTCCACGGCTGCGCATGATACTCCTCTCGCTAGTCATGTACTGCAGCGGGATGCGTCCCAGCAGGCAAATGACCTTCGGCTGGACGATCTCGATCTGTGCAAGAAGAAACGGCAGACAGGTCTTGGCTTCCACAGGCTGCGGATCACGATTTCTTGGAGGATGGCATTTGACGATATTCGCAATGAAAACCTCCTCCCGCCGCATCCCAATCGCTGCGATAATCCGATTGAGCAACTGCCCCGCACGCCCGACAAACGGGACGCCCTGCCGGTCTTCGTCATATCCAGGTCCTTCCCCAATAAAAAGAAGATCGGCCTCGGCATCGCCATCCGCAAAGACGACCGTTTGCCGCCCCTGGTGAAGCTCGCACCGTGTGCAATCACGCGCAATCGGCCAGAGCTGAGTGAGACGCTCCTGCTTGCTGAGGCCAGAATCCGCATCGAGATGGTCGCCGGGCTCAGGAGAACAGTCACTGATCCGAACGAGTTTGGGAGGCGGTGCAGGTTGATGGGGTGGCGCGGACTGAGGAGGGGGTGGCGGCTGTTGTGCTGCTGGGCTCTGAGGCTGGGGATGCGACGGCGGCCTTTGTAGCTGTTGCCTCAACGCATCCATGCCCGGCGAAGCCAGAGCTTCCACTTCCGGCCAGACCAGTGCCGGGGCATCCGTATTCCCGAGATGCGATTCAAGCCAGAGCTTGTCGTGCATCATGCGGACAAGCTTGTGGTATTCGTCGTGAGGGTTGGTCATGGCGACTTGGAGTTAATCAGAATTGAAGGCAGAAATAAACCACCCAAAACACCGAAGACATGGAAGATTCTTTAAGGGAATTCTTCTTTCCCTGTATTCCCTGTACCCCGTGATTCAACTGCCCTGCATTTACTCACCCGGTCTCAACCCCCGCAATCGCGAAAGTTCTTTCCGGAACACCCGGGAACTTATTCTCGCCGAGGAACATCCGGATGAACGGCCTTTGAGTTTCAAAACCATGGCGGGCAACGAGCGAAGACTGAGGCTCGGCGCACAGGACATCCAGGAATATCGGCTCGCCCTCGAGGGCATTCATGACAGCACGCAACAATTGCTCGGCGACGGCTTCCGAATCAGCGAGCCACGGACCAATCTGAAATGCATTTGCGCCGGGTCTGGCCATGATGAGCCCGATGAGTTCGCCTGATGTGTCTTTCATGCAGAAACAGAGCTCAGGCCTCTGTTCATACAAGATCGAAAGCATGTGCTCTCGTCGTGCACCAAAGACGGGCGCGTCGTAAGTGATGACCTTGCTTAAATCCGATCGGACCATGGTCTGTGCTTCGGTGGCACCGCTATCACGCCCAGTGCCCTGCCTGCGCTCGAGGTGGTATTCGTCACTAAATCCGATCCGGTCGTACACCATCTTGCCGGCCAACGTGGCGTCCAAACGGACGGCAGCCACTCCTGTTGACTGGAGGTGAGAGATTGCCTGACTCAAGAGCGCGGTACCAATGCCTCTTCGCCGTTTTTCTTCAGGCACCAGCACCATGCCGACCCAGCCAAATCGATCGCCGTATCGGGTGGTCGTCACCGTGCCGACGGGTGTGCCATCTTCCAGAGCTACGAATGCGCCGTTCGGATCGTGTTTCAGAAATCGCTCCCAGTCATCCGGTAGCTGATTCCATCCTGCCTGCTTCTTGAGCTGCATGCCGAATGGAATATCGTCTCTGGTCAGCTTTCTGAATGTGATGGAAGTCTTCGATGCCATTCTTTTCATTTTCCGCTCAGGAGAGTGGAACTACAATCCATTGGGTTGCGAAAGTGGTGCGTGAACTCCGCGACCGAATTAGGCAGACCAATGATGGGAAGATAGGCTGAAATAATTGGTCTGCCCAATTCGGTCGCATCCGTCAGCCTCAGGAAATCTTCACTTCATCATTCTCAAATGGACCATGCTCACTGGATCCTGATCAGCGGCCTCTGCCTGAGTTTCTGTGAGGGACACCCTCAGAGCATCACCTGGTACGATGCCGGCGACGATAGTCCATTTACCTTCTCTCTCGTGCCCAGCGGAAAGCCGAACAAACTCCGCGGTTCGAATGGAAAAGTGATCCGTCCCAAACAGATCGAATTTCTGTACGGCCGGCCCGGCGGCATCCGAATACTTGATGACGGGATCGATATCGCATCGCAGTTATGGGCTGGGTCCAGGAATTTCACTCAGGCGCGGGAAGTGGTCTATCAGGACCTTTCAGATCGAGCGGGGTGGCCTGACGTTACAGTGCCCAGCGGCACCATCGCCCTCGACCCGATAAACGGCAGATTGAAATTCTCCGAAGGGGATACTCAACAGCCGCTGGAACTGGTGCATTCGGTGCCGCTGCCGACGGGCGAGCCAGTGGGCGTCGCCCTCAAAGGCCACCATGCATTTTTTGTTTCGAAGAAAGGACACAGAACTCTTCAGATCATCGATCTCAAAAATCCCACAAAGCCTTCACTGGTGGCTCATATGATTGCCGGAGACATCCAGAGCCCTCCGCAGATTCGGGGCGATTACCTGGCGCTGTCAGCGGGACGCGAAGGTTTTAAACTCATCAACATCGCTGACCCACGTCGCCCTGAAATCGTCTGGGAATTTCATCCCAAAGGTCTCACCTATGCTGGTCGCTTCATCTTCTGCGGCAACCTGATGTATGTGAAGATATTTGCCTCCCCAAAGCATCCGACCGATCTCAGCGATGTGGGCTGGCATGTGTTTGATGTCTCTGACATCAGGAAGCCCCGAAAACTCGGCTTCCTGCCCGCTCGATGGATTAAACCGGCAAAGCACAAGGCGGAGGTAATCAGACCAGAGTCCAACCTGAGAAGGGCGGGCTCTGAAGAGATAATTCCCACCTTCTTTCACAATGGCCTTGCATACCAGAGTGAGAAGAAAAACCTCCACGTGCTTGACCTTTCCGATCCGTTTCGCCCGGTCATTACCAGGACTTTCCGTCTGCCGGAACCGGTCCGCGGGTTATACGCCGATGGCTACCTGCTGCATGCCTTTCTGAGATCGGGGAAGATTGCGACCATTTTTCACGGACGGCATTTTCAGAAACTGATTTCGGTCGCCGCAGTTCCCGGTACCAGATGGCCGAAGGCCATCCACGGAGATCTCCTGGTGGCAAGTGCATTCAACCGCAAGAGTAAGAGCAGCCAGATCAGAGTTTATCGCATGAAGAATTCTGCTTCGTTCAGTCTGCTGGCGGCGCTCGATGCGAATCAGATGAGGCCGATACAGATCGTGGTGAACGAAGGTCTGGTAACGGTCGTCGACGAGTTCGCAGGGCTGTGGTCCTTTGATCTGAAGCAAACTCTCAAACAGGCATCAGGCGCGCCGAAACAGACGATTCGACTGGCTGTCAACGAGCCCGGTGAGCTTTCGAAAGCCAACGCAGGGCTCTGGTTCAGTCGGGAGCTGATTCACAGAAGGCTTCACATGGCTGGCCGGAGAGGAATTCTGAGCTCGTTCTGGGGTAGCTTCGTACAGATTGATGCAAGCCATTCCGCGGCGCCGAAAGTCTCAGGCATCTGGCGCACGGGAGCATCGCTGTCTCTGCCCTTTAAGAATCACCTGGTTCACAGAAAGTATCCTGAACGCTTCTATCGGACATTCGATCTGTCCAACCCGAATGCTCCGAGAGAAGTCGCTCAACTGAGAGAGCCTGTGCAGGGCACACCCATCCGGATCGGGGAATATCTGTACCTCTTCACCGATGCCGGGAAAAAAGACAAGCTCACTACTTCGCTCGCCATCTACGATTTTCACGAGCCGTCGTTTCCCTACCGTGTCCAGGCTTCAAAGCGGCTGCCGGAAGGGTTCTCCGGGCCGTTCGTCTCATCGATGGTGCGTTCGGGGCGGTTGTTCCTGGTGAAGACAGGCGGTCTCATCCAAGCCGATGTTTCAGACCCACTGCGTCCGCGTTTCATTGGACGCTTGGATGATTCTAAGATTCGCGGCCGACCTCATCTGACGATGCACGGCAAATACCTCTACATGTCGCACATCCTCGAAGATGACCAGAGAAAACCAGAGCTGCTCATTTTCGATGTCAGTGCGGGAAGCCCTGTCAGGGTCGCCAACTTCTCGCTGAATACTGGCGGAGAAGGGCTTAGTGTTACGTCTACGGATCATCGAGGGGGCGCTTATACCGGCGAATGGCGAGTCGAAGGTGACTTCCTCTACGGCATCAGCTACTGGGGTGGAGTTCGAGTCTATGACATCGGCGCCGATCCACTGAAACCCACTCTTCTGGACAAGGAACACGCGGCATTTGAGCAACGGTTTAATGAGTGGAGGAGCGGAGCAAAGAGCAACACAGGAGTCCACTTGCCGGGTCGCCACCAGGTGGGCACAACCATCGGATCTCTGCATCGCGATCATCTGATCCTCCCGAAGCGTGCCGCACTCAACAGCTATCGCGTGAGGCGAAGCCCGGAAGAACCGTCAGGCCCTTTGAGCATGCAGTTCGTTCCCGAACAGGAGAGCTTCA
>JASLXP010001215.1 GCA_030740295.1 Planctomycetota bacterium | reverse complement strand
ACGCCGGTCCATGGGGAGCAAAAGTGCTGTCCGTAACGCACAAAGACGGACCGGCAGCATTGGCTGGCTTGAAGCTCGGCGATCTGATCGTCGGCGTTGACGGCCTCGAGTGCAGCGTAGAGAAGCAGCCCTTCAAGTCGCGCTGGAAGAGGAAGCTCGGAGGCGATGAAGTCAACGATGCCACGCGGTGGGCCAATTCGGGGATGTTCGAGCGCTACGTCACAAAGAAAAACGGTCAGGAGATCAAGCTCACTGTCTTGCGCGCCAATGAAGAGGGACAACTCGAGACCCAAATCATTGCCATCACCCCGATGGAGCTTGAAAAGGGGGACCTCGGCCTTCAGCCAGGCATGTATGAAACCGTCTTCCGCCAGTATGGCCTCGGGGGATCCGTCGTTCAGTCCTTCGCCGAGACAAAGAAAATCGTGAGAGATACGGGCCTCAGTTTTTACCGGTTATTCACCGGAGGAATCTCGCTAAAGAACATCGGCGGCCCGATCGGCATCTCGACTGCCCTCTTTTACAAAGCGCAGGAAGGCTTCACCGAGTTCGTTCACCTGCTTGTCATCATCAGCATCAACCTCGCATTGATAAACCTGCTTCCGATTCCGATCCTGGACGGCGGACACCTTGTCCTCCTGGCCATCGAGAAGATCAAGGGGCAGCCGGTTAAGGAAAAGACCATGGCCATCGCTCAGTACGTTGCGTTGGCCTTTCTGCTGGCCCTCGTCGTATTCGCTACACGAAACGACATTGTGAATTTCAATTTCTTTTAGGGGATGCCGGCCAGTTGTATTTATGTAAAAGGTGCGGCGATACCTTCCAGGCCGGGCAGAATCGTGGCGCAGATCTTTAATCTGCGAACGCGGCCAAAGGTCGCTGCCGCGGTGGTATGCGGCCAATCGCAGACTACAAATCTGCGCCAAAAATAACGATCACAATGACCACCACCATCGACACAACAACGGCCCTCAAACTTTACCAGGATATGGTACTGATCCGGGAGTTTGAAGAAGCCCTCGACCGGCTGTTCGCTTCGGGCGTTATCCGCGGCACTGCGCATTTCTGTGTGGGACAGGAAGCCACGGCCGTCGGCGTCAGCGGGGCATTGGAGGAAGGCGACTATGTCATCAGCTATCACCGGGGCCACGGGCACTTCCTTGCCCAGGGCGGCGATCCCAGGCGCATCATGGCCGAGCTCTATGGCAAACAGACCGGCTACAGCGGAGGGCGTGGCGGCAGCCAGCACGTATCTTGTCTCGACGTGGGCTTCCTCGGCTCAAATGGAATCACCGGCGGAGGCATGCCCATCGGAACGGGAGCGGCCCTCGCGCTGAAAATGCAGGGCAAGGAAGGCGTGGTCGTCGTCTTCTTTGGGGACGGCGCCGCCAACCAGGGAGCCTTTCACGAGTCGATAAACCTGGCGGCCGTCTGGAAACTTCCCGTGCTTTTTGTGTGCGAGAACAATCTCTATTCCATGTTCACGCACATCAGCGAGACCACTGCTGTCGAAGACATCTCACGCCGGGCAGATGCCTACGACATCGCCGGCGAACAGGTCAACGGCAACGATGTGCAGGAAGTCCTTGCCTGCGCCGAACGTGCAATCCTGAGAGCCCGAGCGGGTGAGGGCCCGACGCTAATCGAATGTAAAACGTATCGCCAGCTCGGACATTCCAAGAGCGATAAGCGTGCATACCGCACCCGTGAAGAAGAGGCCGAGTGGGAGAACAGGGATCCCATCGCCAGCTTTCGAAATCTTATTCTGTCCGAGAGCATTGCCACCGAAGAAGAGCTTGCGGAGAAGGAACAAGAGGTAGAACAACTGATTGAGGAATCAATCAAGTATGCGGAGGAGAGCCCCCTCCCTTCCCCCGATGACCTGGAAACCAGCGTGTTCGCTGACTGACTTATCATGGCAGAAGTTTTCTATTCACACGCCGTCCGCGACGCGCTCAGAGAAGAGATGCAACGCGATGAAAGCGTCTTCATTCTTGGGGAAGACATCATTCACGGAGGAGCATTCGGCATCACCAGAGGAATGGCCGAAGAATTTGGCACTGACCGGATTCGGAATACGCCGGTCGCCGAAGAAGTCATCGTCGGCTCAGCCATCGGCGCGGCCCTGCTTGGTTCGAGGCCGATTGTAGAAATCATGTTTATGGATTTCTGCTTCCTCGCGCTCGACCAGCTTCTCAACCACGGCGCGAAGTATCGTTACATGTACGGCGACTCGGTTACGGTGCCGATGGTTTTGCGCACACCGGCCGGGGCGCGCCGCGGGTACGGGCCCACCCATTCGCAGTCACTGGATACGATTTTCATGAGCATCCCCGGCGTCAAGGTTGCCGTGCCCTCCAACGCATACGATGCCAAGGGCCTTCTCAAGACAGCCATTCGTGACAACAACCCGGTCGTCTTCATCGAGAACAAGACTCTTTACGGGCGCCGCGGCGAAGTTCCCGATGAAGCCTACACCGTCCCCTTCGGCGAGGCCCGCGTCGTGCGCGAAGGCGAAGACTGCACGGTCGTAGCCACCGGCCAACTGGTCGAAGACGCGTTGAAATCCGCCCAGGTCCTATCCAACGAAGGCATCGATATTGAAGTCGTCGACCCCCGCACATTGAATCCTCTCGACATGGACACCATCTGCGAGTCCGTCTCCAAGACTGCCCATCTGGTCGTTGCCGAAGAGGGACACCTCACCGGCGGTGTTGGAGCAGAAATTGGAATGCGAGTGGTCGAAGAGTGTTTCTACGATCTAGACGGCCCCGTCCGCCGCGTGGCAGCCAAAGACGTTCCCGTGCCTTGCAGTGAGCCGCTGGAGCAGTATGTCATTCCTGGCGCAGCCGATATCATCCGAGCCGTCCAGGAAGCCATGGTGGAGGATTAATATCGCCCCAGGGATTGATAGATTTGAAATCCATGAGAGGAAGCGGACAGGATAAAGATGACATCGAGCACCTGAAGAGGTTCATAGATGAAAGTTGACATGAGCCCCAACGCGGTAACATGGCGCTTAAGGATGACAAGCGACCTGAGAGAACTCTGCCTCGCTCTCGGCAGAGCCGAACCCATCACTGCAGCAGATACAAACGAAACACAGGAGGAACACACCATGAGCGATACCACACTTGAAGACCAACTGAAAAAAATGATCGTCGAGCTCCTCTTCCTCAAGATCGAGCCCAACGAGATTGGCACTGACGACGACCTGATGGAATCCATCGACCTCGATTCCGTCCGTATTTTCGACATCGTCGTCGGACTCGAGACTGAGATGGACATCGAAATTGATGAAGATGAATTCGACATCGAGAATTTCCGAACAGTGAAACAGATCGCCGAGTTCGTCACCAAGAAGCAGGCGGAAGGTTAACGGGTGGTGACTACCATGGGGACCGAGGACTTCGTCCAAATCTCTTCAGGCGGCCAGAACGTCTATGGCATCCTCCACCTCCCGGACGGCGACCCGACACATGCCATCGTCTACTGTTCCCCTTTCGCCGAAGAACAGAAATCCACATACCGGGTCTTCGTAGAACTTGCCCGCCATCTGGCGGATAAAGGAGTCGCGTCTCTTCGATTCGATTATCGCGGCACTGGCGACAGCGACGGCTATTTCCAGGACTACTTACTTGAAGACTGGATCGGTGATACCGTTGCGGCCATCGAGTGCCTTAAAGAGAAGAGCGGCCTCGACAGGATCTGCGTGCTCGGTGTCAGATTCGGCGGCTTCATCGGCATCCAGGCCGCGCAGCAATCGGAATCCGTGTCCGACCTCATCCTCTGGCAGCCGATCATCAGCGGCAAACAGTTTCATCGGCAGGAAATGCGCCGATTCATGATTCGCCAGATGATGACCTCAGGGAAGGCGACAAAGGGAGAAGAGGAACTGGCCTCAGACGCGGAAGAGGAAAACGTCATCGATATGGACGGCTATCTGATGCGAAAAGAGCTCACTGAAGGGATCAAAGAAACAGACCTCACCAGCGCAGACACGAGCGTCCCCGATCGCACACTCCTCTTACAGATTTCTCATAACGATAAGGTCTCGAAGGAGTACTCGACCTTTCTTTCGAATCACGCAGACGTAGAGCTACAGACGCTCATCTGTGAGCCATTCTGGAATCGCATCGGATTCGTGGATACGGTCAGTGTGTTTGAAATCACCCGGGAGTGGCTGTTTCAACCGTCTGATCTCACATGACCGATCGAGAGCTTGTGTTTCCAGGAATGTCATTTAAAGTTCACTGGCGAGTAAACTACAAATAACAAGCTACATGAGAATCGTCTCTCTTCCACTCATCCTCCTCGCCTGTCACCTTCAAGCGCAGGAAGAGATCATCTACCCCATCGAGGCATTCAAAAAGCTCGACACTTTCGAGGCTCACGTTCTCAATAAGTGCGACAGAGTCTTTTCAAAGAGAGAGTATCGGCTCGCGGCCAAATCGTACGATTCATTCGTCGTCGAGTTCCCAAAATCGAAAGCCATTCCTTATGCGCTGTTGCGCAAGGCACGATGCCTTCACATGGACAACAAGCGGTATAAGGCGATCAGCGAATACCAGGAGCTGCTCGATTATTTCCCGGATGACGTCCACTTTGCCGCCGCGGCCCAATACTACATTGGGGCCTGTCACCATAAGAATGGGGACCTGCACAAAGCCCTGAAGACATGGGCTTCAATGATGGAGGATGTGGAATACCGCCAGCATCACCTCGCTGCGCCGGCCATCAGTATTCTTGCATACAACATGCTCAAGCAGGAAAAATATGACATGGCGGTCAAGTACTACCGAATGGTACCTGAAAACTTTCGCAACAAGACGAATTCAACTGTGATGGGGAATTCTATTAATCCAGTGGTCTATCATTATGTACGGCGCAAGCCGGACGAACCGAAGCTCCGAGACTTTTATTCAAAAGCCAGGGCGTTCAGCACCACCTCTGCGCGTTCCCCCATGCCCAAAGACCTGGAAGACGACCGGGCTTACTGGACTGCGGTAGTCGCTAAGGTCAAAGCCTATTCTTCCTTTAACCAGTTCCAGAAAAAAGAACGCAGCTATTATTACGGCTACTGGTCAAAGAAGATGGCTGGCAAATTTATGGACAGCGACGGCTTCCAACTGGACCAGGCGTGGTTCGCCTGGCAATCGCATCAGAAAGTCAGCCAATGGTATACCAGTGTCGATCAGATATATGCCAGGAATCCCCGCAAGGAAGCCCTGAACAATCGCGTCATACGCTGGCTTGAGATTTATGCGGGCCACGCGGCAAAGATTGCTGACTACTTCAAGAAGATTGACTGGACCAAAATGAACAATCAGTCCACCTACAACCTCCTTTGCGTGCTTTCGGAGGTGGGAGCGCGGAAGCTGGCCAAAGATTCGGTGTACCCGCGATTTAATTTCGAACAGATGAGCAACCGCGACCTGTTTAATCTCATGAAGGCGATTTATGAAAAAGTCAAGGACAGCGCGATGGCGGCCAATCTGTTCGGCAAATTCAGACTAAATGAAATGAAGGCGTCCATGAAGGTCGAGGTTGCCTCCTACCTCTGGTCACGTGACGAAAACCTGGTCTTAAGGTTGTATGCCTCTTTAAAGGATCAGGATTATGCGAACTACTGGCGTCTGAAATACTTCCATTACAGGGGAGACGCCAGACGGGGCATACCGATGGGCAAAAAGGTGGTGAACCTGCCCGAATACGCCAAAGAAGCCTGGCTCCTGATGGCCGACCTTTATGAAGGTACCCGCAATTGGCCAAGCGCCATTCAGGCATTGCGCCAAGCCGACAATCCTCCTGACACGCTATTTCGCATCGCTACTAATTATGTGCGCATGGGAAAGCTGGCTAACGCGATCGCACAATTGAAGGAAATCGAGAATTTCTTCGAGAACGTCGCCCCCAAGGCTGCATTGACCATCGCTCAGATCTATCAGGCCGCAGGAAAAAAAGTTGAAGAGGTCGGTGCCCTCCGCGGCGTTATGAAGAAATACCCCAAGTCTGGCGAATCCAACACAGCTCACGAACGGTTGGAGGCGCTGGGAATCAAAATCGGTGGCGGAGTCGATGCGGATTAACACTTCTTGTTGTCCACTCTGAGGGCAAGACGAACAAGCAAGTCGAGTCTATGAATATGAAATTACTAACACTGCCTCTACTCCTTATCCCCCTTTTCCTTCCTG
The DNA here is from genome assembly GCA_030740295.1 of Planctomycetota bacterium. The sequence goes on along the minus strand of JASLXP010001215.1, from coordinate 1,840 downwards.
ACACCTTTGCGGAGCGCCCGCGCAAACAACGCCGAGCACGCAAAAGTGCCGGCGATTTTGAAGCCAATCGCCTCCTGAAGAAAGCGAAGGATTTTCTCTCCCTGCGCGAGCACGAGCGCGGCGAAAAAATGTTGTTGACGATTATCGAACAGTACCCGCAGAGCTTCGTACGCTTTAAAGCCTGGCTCGCGCTTGGCAAGCACTACCTGGATACCCATAAACAGGAAGAAGCCGTCCGCGCCTTCGCCCATCTGAAGCAACTGAAGAAAACCGAAAAGAAATTACGCGGCGATGAGCTCGAGCTCTACCTTGAAGGGCTCTACCTGACCGGAGTCGCGCTTTATCAGACACGTCAATACAACGCGACCTTCCCCATTCTTCGTCAAATTACACGCACGTATCCGAACACAATCTGGGCCAACCAGGCATACTACTACATCGGTATGTGCCACTTCATGCAAAAGAATTGGAACAAAGCCATCGAATCACTCTCCCTGGTCGGCACTTTTGTTGATCCGGAAAGCGACAGCATCAAATACATCGAAGCGGGGCACCGTTACTACATAAAAATCAATGATGCCGACCTGCCGATCCTGAAAAAGCTAGGACGCAACATTACCGTGGAAATTACTACGGAAGGCGGAGACCGGGAAGTCGTGCCTTGCACTCCACTATCGAGCAAAGGTGAAACATACATTGCATCTATCGCTACCAGAGTAGCCTCCGCGAGCCCTGAAACCCACAACGACGCAACGATCCAGATTCTCGGCGGCGATACCCTTACCGTCGTTTATATGGATGACAATACCATCGACGGCGAACACAACATCCCTCGGGAGAGCATCACCCGAGTGGTCTCAACTGCCAACCTGGATTTCACACTCGGCACTTACGAAGGCAAAGCCGTGGCAGCATTTATTGGGCAGCCTCTTTTCATGACCCTCAAGGAAGCCGACCTTGATAAGACCGACGCGGCCGAAACCGCCAAAGTGCAACTGATCTCGCGTTATCGCGTGGAAAAGAAGGAAGACGAAAACGCCCCTGCTTTTGACAGCATTGACATTGAAAAACTGTTCAACGCAGAAGAAGAGGAAGAACAGTACGAAGTTCGTGACGAAGTGACCGTAGATCTCCAAGAGTTCGGTGAACTGCCCGTCCATAGCGGGCGGTTTGTAGGCAAAGTTGAATTGTTGCGGTCCCGAGCGGGACAGGATGTCGATAAAACGGATTCCATTCTTGCCTGCGACATCAACGATGAGATTATTGTCAGCTACACCGACCACCTTCACATAAATGGTGATGTTCCTCGCCTTGTCATGGCCAGCATCAGGGTTGTCGGCGAACTGGATGGCCGGCCACAGGCAACACAGAATGTGGTATACGATGCTGTGATTCGGGCACGCAAACAATTAGTAGAAGGCTCCGCATTTCTCGAACTGGGACGGATTTTTCGAGATATGGGGCTGATGGACGGCGCATGCGAACGTTCCGACGAAGGCATCGAAAAAGTGGAAGAAATCATAAAACTCGAATCCCCAATGCCACAGGAACTGAGGGAAAAGGCATATCAGCTCAAATGGAAGATGCAGATGACCAAACGCGATTACTCGGCCGCCATCCAGACCTGCCATGTCTTTAATCAGATCTACCCAGATTCACCCCTTGTGGATATGGCCATGAAGGAAATCGGAATGATACATCTTGAGAAGGGAAACTATGAAGCGGCCATTTCTATCTTTCGGGAGATCCTGAAGCTCAGGTCATCTCAGGCCAAACCTGAGGCTGCCTTCCGGATTGCCGAGGCCATCGAAGAGTCAAAGACTCTTTCCGCAGCCGTTCC
>JASLXP010001214.1 GCA_030740295.1 Planctomycetota bacterium | reverse complement strand
TCGCGATGTCGCTGGCGTCCACAATGTGCAGCCCGGTATCCGCGCCTCCCACATACACGTACTTGCCCTGCACCGATGACCACCAGGACGTGCCCGCGTAATCCCCACCGCGCATGGGTGGGAGTTTCATTTCGCTGACCCTCTTGCAGGCACGCACATCCGTCCAGTCCCAGAACTGCAAGCCGTCCTTTGCCAGCATGACGACGATGTCTTTGCCGTCGACGACCGTGAAACCGTACGAGTGTGCCTCACGCAGATTGAGTGTTTCTTTGCTGTTGTACTTGGCGACGAGCTTCGGATCACGAATGTCGGAAATGTCATAAAACGCAAAATTGCCATCGCCTTTGCCACCGTCGCGAGAGCCCACGATGACAAGATAGCCCTTGTGCATGGCCAACAGCGAATGCCCGTGAACGATGCCGAGCTTGGAGCTGATGACGCCGATGTTTTTGAAGAGATCTTCTTTCTTGAAACTCATCTTCGGCACGCCCGGCCCTACGAGCGGAAACGCGGCAGGTGTGGCCTGGGCTTTAGCGTCGGCCGCGGCCAGTTGCTGTGCATGGGCTGAGCTGGAGAGGAGCAGGAGAGAGAGGCATGCGGTCAGGAGCTGGCTAGTTCTCATGTGCTGTGTCTGAGTGGATTGAGGAAAGTGATGAAGTGTTGGGCAACCGGACGGTCCCAGAGAATATAACTTGGCGGACAGGGCCTGCGCCAGTACATGCAAGACGCCGGCCTGGAGGCCAGCGCTACGTAGGATGGGCGTCCCCGCCCGTCTGAGGTTGTATCTTCGGGAGACGGCCATCCTACCTCCAATCGGATCTACGATACGTGCCCAGGCCTGACCTTTCAGACGTTGGGCCCGGCTGCTCGGACTTTTTCATCAACGCCATCCGCGTACGCAGCGAAATTCTCTGCGAGCAGGCCCGCAAGCTTGCGCGCTGTCTGTTCGTACTGCTCTTTATCTTCCCACGTATTCTCTGGGATCAGAAGTTCGTTCGGGACACCGGGGCATTCGGCCACCACATTCAGACCAAAAATCGGATCGAGTTCTGTCTTCGCGTCCGAGAGTTGCCCCGCGTAGATAGCATCGAGAATGGCGCGGGTGTATTGCAGCTTGATGCGCGATCCAGTGCCGTAGGCGCCGCCACTCCAGCCGGTACTGATCAGCCAGACCTTCGCAGCATGTTGCTTGATTCTTTCCGATAGCAATTGTGCGTACTTACCCGGATGCCAGACGAGGAACGGTCCGCCAAAGCAGGGCGAAAATGTTGCCTGCGGCTCGGTAACTCCGACTTCTGTGCCGGCGACCTTCGCTGTGTACCCGCTGATGAAATGGTATTCGGCCTGCTCGGGAGTCAGTCGGCTGACCGGCGGAAGCACGCCGAAGGCATCGCAGGTGAGGAAGACGATGTCGGTCGGGTGGTCCGCAACGCAGGGGATTTTCGCGTTCGGAATGTAATCGATGGGATAAGAGCCGCGGGTGTTTTCAGTAATGCTCAGGTCGCCGAAATCCACGTGATGGCTGGCTTCGTCGTACACGACGTTCTCCAGGACAGCTCCGAAACGCAGGGAATCAAAAATCTGTGGCTCAGCTTCGCGGGTCAGGAAGATCGCCTTTGCGTAACAGCCGCCTTCGATGTTGAAGATTCCGTTGTCCGTCCAGCAGTGCTCGTCATCGCCAATCAGGAATCGTTTGGGATCTGCCGAAAGAGTGGTCTTGCCTGTGCCCGAAAGGCCGAAAAGAACGGACGAGTGCCCGGTCTCTTTGTCCGCAGTAGCGGAACAATGCATGGACAGAACGCCCTGCCTGGGCATGAGGTAATTCATCAATGTGAATACTGCCTTTTTCATCTCACCGGCGTACCGTGTGCCGAGGATCACAACTTCCCCGCGCTCCAGGCTCAGACCGACGCTTGTCTTCGAAGTCATCCCCGTGGTGTACCTGTTCGCAGGGAATTCCCCCGCGTTAAAGATGACGCAGTCGGGCTCACCAAATTCCGCCAACTCCTCCGCTGTGGGACGGATGAGCATGTTGTGCATGAACAGCGCGTGATACGGCAGGGCACAGATGACGCGCACTTTGAGGCGGTAGTCAGGTGCCCAGCCAGCAAAGGCATCTACGCAATACAACTGCTGCCGCGTGTTAAGGTAATCGATGGCACGTTCACGATTGACGGAAAAGACCGAATCATCAACGCCTATGTTCACCGGACCCCACCAGACGTTGTCCTGCGAGTCAGGATGCTTGACGACCCTCTTGTCCCCGGGTGAGCGTCCGGTCTTGTCGCCGGAGTAAGCGATCAATGCGCCGGTATCGGAAATCGTGGTATTGGGATCGAGGCGAATGGCCTCTTCGTAGAGCGCTGACGGGGAGGCGTTGCGGAGTACCTGTTCCACATCGAGATCATACTGTTGCAGGTCAAATTCGTTCATCAGAGTTCCTGTTCGAATGGAGTATCAGTGATTGAGAAGACCGCCGACGACTGATTGTTGCCTGTTGCGCCTGACCGTTCAATGAATCCCGGCCCAGAGCTCAACGAATTTTTCACGGACAAACGGATTCAGTTCTTCTGCACGTTTTTCAGGGAGTTCCAGAGTTCGTATCAATTCCTGAACGTCAGCAAGATCGCGAATGCGTCCGGGATTGGTCATCCCTGAGGCGAGTTTTAATTCCAAAAGTGAGTTGAGGCTTAAGTAACTGATGCCATCGATCACAACGCTCGTATCACTTGGTTCCGGGAATATGACCGGCTTCGGTTTACCGTCTCCGGGATAACCGCCGGATACGAGGAATTCGATTCGCACGCCGGTCTGTGTGTCTCTGAGATTCTTGCTTCCCTCAAACGGGGGTCGGTAACCGAGGCCCTCCAGAGCATCATGGGCTTTCTTGAGTCCATCCTGATTCAAGAGAATATCGACGTCCACCGTCGTTCGGATATACCCATGCGCTACCAGGGCCATCCCGCCGACGACAGCGTAATCGACATCCAAATCCTGAAGCCTTCCGCAGATGTTTTTCAGAGTATGGTGGACGGGATCATCTTTCATAAAGAACCTGCTGGCGTTCTGGAGGGCTATCTCCCCTCCGTTGCGGAGTAGTGTCTCATGAGCTTGCATGGGGAAAGTATAGTCTCGTTCGTCCCGATTATCTTGGAACTTGAATAGGCTCACACCAACCCTTTCAGAATCTCGATCCCCTTCGACAGGTTGTCATTGGTCGCGGCAAAGGAGATCCTGAAGTGCGTGTCTTTCTCTGAAAAGACGCTGCCCGGGATGATGAGCAACTGTTCCTTCAACGCGGTCTCTACAAATTCCATATCCGTGCCGGCGGGCACCCTGGGGAAGATGTAGAAAGCGCCCCCGGGCCTCTCGACCTCAAAATGATCCTTCAGGCCATCGTAGATCAGGTCGCGTTTTTCGCGATAGGCGTCCATCTGTTCGTTGCGTAATGAATCCAGGACTTCCAGAACCGCGTGCTGGGCAAACGAGGGCGCGCAGACGAAGGTGTACTGCTGGAGCTTTGCCATCTCTGAAATAATCTCGGGCGGGCCGTACGCATAGCCGAGCCGCCAGCCGGTGATCGCGTAGGTCTTGGAAAAGCCGCCAAGCAGCAGCGTGTCCGGATGTATCGACGCGATGCTGGGCGGCGGCTCGTCGTAGATAAATTCGTCGTAGATTTCATCGCCGAGTACAAGAAAGTCATGGTCGGCTGCCAGCTTCGAGACCATTTCCAGCTCTTCTTTCGAGTAAACCACACCGGTCGGATTGGAGGGCGTGTTTACTACGATAAATTTTGTCTTTTCAGTTATCAGCGGCCGGATGTCTTCTTCACGAAGTCTGAAGTCAGGATAGGTGTCCACGTAAACCGGCGTCGCACCAAGCAATCTCGTCACGTGCTTGTAGATGACGAAATAGGGATCCGGCAGCAGGATCTCGTCGCCGGGATTAACAAGAACGAGGTATGCCAGAAAGATGCCGCCCGATACGCCTGACGTAATCAGAATCTCTCCGTCCGGGTCCACGCCTTTATCTGCGATGAGCCGCTCCTTCAATGCCACCCTCAGGCCATCGTCGCCCTGAGTGACCGTGTACCGATTCATGCCATTCTCGATTGCCTTGATGGCGGCCTGTTTCAGTTGATCGGGCGCATCGAAATCAGGCATGCCGATACTGAGATTAATCGGGTCTTCAATCTTGGCCGCGAGCTCGAAGACCTTCCGGATTCCGGAGGCATCGATCCGAGACATACGGTCCGCGATTCTGAAAGGTTTCATCTGCGAAGTCGGTTGGTTGGATTTGGTCGATGCCAATTCTAAGAAATGCCATCACAAAAAAAACGTGTCCAAACCGAATGGCCGGGACACGTCTTGTTTCAACAGATCCAGTTCTTATTCTTCCGCTGCAGCTTCTACGACTTCACCTTCGGCTTCCTCTCCCTCTTCGACTTTCTCTTTCTTCTTCTTGGCGAGTTTGACTCGGACGACCTTCACCTTGGGCAGGCCCAGGATGGAATCGCCCTCCTCCCACTTCTCCTGCTCCTCGAGAATCTTGAGACGTTCTGTCCTGGTCAGGACGCTACGCTGCCGAGCGAGGGCGGCAGTGGATTTAAGGCTTCTATGAACGGACATCTGAAAACTCCTTTGACATCGAGGCCGGAATGCTTCCCGTGTTTGAGGGCGAAAACCTTAGCGACTTGCGAGACGATGGCAAGTGGCCCGGCTTGCGAATGGTGTTCGTTCGCGGAGCATGGTCTAAACCTGAATTTCAATGGACCCAATGAGGCGGGTCTTTGAGTGTTTGCTTCGGGCCTCTGCGCGGCGCACGAGTCATTTCTCACTCTTACGGCAGCCTTCGGCCGCAACCGAGGATGAAGTCCAGGGCTCTTAGTCTTTATCGTAATCGTTCTCTCAATCTCCTTGGTGTCATAAGATTAAGAGCACGATTAAAGATTTACTGCTGAACTTCTGCGTCATGTGCGTGTACCCTCAATTGAGTACCTCGGATAGCAAAGCCATCCCACGGACGGTTCAGAACGGTTTCCATCCGTGGGATGGCCTTGCCATCCGTGGTAATAATTCTTCGGTTGCGGCCGAAGGCTGCGTTAGGATAAAGATTAAGAGGTGCACACTCACACCACGCAGAAGTTCAGCAGTAAATCTTTTCATGAAAAGAATCATTTCAGGATCGCACAACCACGGCAAACTGCGCGAAATCGCCGCGATACTTTCCGACCTGCCAATCGATCTCGTCAGCCTGACGGAGTTCCCCGGCGCGCCAGATGTTGAAGAAACAGGTACGACGTTTCAAGAGAATGCGGAGCTCAAAGCCATCACTCTCGCCAGGCATCTGAACGAATGGGTGTTGGCAGATGATTCCGGTCTCGAGGTGGACGCGCTCGGCGGCGCGCCTGGTATCTACAGCGCGCGTTATGCGGGCGGGCATGGCGATAATGCAGCCAACAACCAGAAATTGATCGAGGAACTGGACGGCGTCGAAGCTTCGGCAAGGACCGCACGTTTTCGCTGTGTAATTGCTCTGGCTTCCCCCGAGAAAGTCCTCTTGACTGTGAGCGGCAAGGTGGAGGGACGTATCGCCTTCGAGCCTCATGGTGATTGCGGTTTCGGTTACGATCCGCTCTTCATCTACCCTTCTGAAGGCAAGACCTTCGGCCAGCTTTCCGC
>JASLXP010001213.1 GCA_030740295.1 Planctomycetota bacterium | reverse complement strand
GACGTCATAAGAAACTTCGCATTTATTAACTTCAGTGTCTGATCAAAAACTAACCGTAGGCCACGTCCGGGGCCTGCCCCCGGCGAGCCCTGATTGGGAGCTAGAAGGTGTACTTCTACATGTACTTTGCCAACAGCGCATCAGATCCAGGAACCGGAAAAATGCTCCAAACGCCCGCTGGCGGGCGTCTGGAGCATTTTTCCGGTTCCTGGATCTGATGCGCTGTTGGCATTCTGGGAGTGGGTTGGACGATTCTAGCCTCCATTCATAGCGCCACGGGGGCAGGCCCCGTGGAGGCGAAGAACTGGTGCTTGAGCGTCATACGCCGTGGCACATGCAAAATCTCTTATGACGTCGTGTTTAGTAAACGACATCTTCCTCCTGGTTATCATCTCATGACCCTACTTGATGAATTCGATCGCTCCCGCGTCGCGGCGCGATCCGCTCGGTTTATTGCCCAGAAAATCCCCGTGCTGGGGGCCATGGAACTGCCATGCCGTAAGTTCTTCGATGGTGGTCTGGGCGTCTTTCAATGTTCCGTGGCAGATGCGGACAAATTCCAGAGCGCCCTTTAGGCAACGGCCCCTGACAGAACCGCCCACGTAGAGATCGGCGCCGTTGGCCAATGAATCAGGACCGAGCCCGTCTCCACTCGCGTCCTTTTTACCATCGATGTAAATGGTCAGGCTTTTCAGCTCGCGATCCCCTTCGGCAATGACGTGATGCCATTTCCCGTCGTTGACTCTGGACTTACTGTCCAGACTCCCGGTGGCAGTTTTGCTCTTGGCGGTGAGGGTTACCGTGCCTTTGCTGTTCAGGCTCAGTCCGTATCCGGTTTGCTCCAGCTTTTGGACCAGGATGCCTTTGCCTGTACCGGGCGCGGTCTTGAAGTACACTTCAATCAGAAAGTTGCTGCGGTGGATTTCCGGATTTTTCAGTTGTTCGCCGCTTACGGTTTCCTGGGTAGCCTTGCTTTTCCTCAACTTTCTTTCATAGGTGAAGGGCTTGTTCAGTCTTTCGTTGCTCAGAAAGGCATACTGGTTCGTGCCATTTAATTTCAGCGCACCTTTGGTCCAGTTCTCCAGGGGACCTTCTACATAATTGTCCGCTGACACATTTACGGTCGTGAGCTCGAACTGCGGGGCCTGGTGATAGGTCCCACGATTAACAAAGTAATCGTTCATGTACCAGTGCTCATCGGGAATCCGTGTCACATCATTTCCGGCGTGATAGAAATTCCATTCGGCCACTGTGGCGTAAAGTCCCCAGGGCACAAAGTAGGACACCCCTTTGTCGATGGCGGCAGACCCACTGGCCGGGCGCATGTCCCCGTTTGCCGGGTCACGCATGGGCTGCTTGTTGGTCATCATGCCGAGGTCGGTGTCCAGCGCTTTTCGTCTTTGAAGGGCCTCCTGGAATGATTTGAAATCGTCATGGCCCTTCCCGCTTACTTCAAAGACACCAAACTTCTTTCCTTTGATATCGTGAAAGACATTCTCACCGTAGGCCATGCGTTCGTGAGGGTATTCCTTCTTGTGCTCTCCGGGCTTGTCTTCTTTCAGCTTCCCGTGGGTGAACACGATGTTGCTGATGTCCGACCACAGGTTCCCAAGGAAACGGTGATGGCCGCCAGAGGGAGACCAGTTCGATCCCTCAGTGAACCGGTAGACGGTGTTGTTGAAAAATGAATTGTGTATCGTGCCCACGGCTTCGTAGAAGGCCGTCCGATTGCCGAGCTTGCCTTTCTCATCATTGTTGCCGCCCCAGGCGATGTTGTTGAAAAGATAATTCTTGAAGCTGCCATCCAGATAATAGGCAAAGCCCAGGCGAGAAGAGAAAGAACCGTTCCTGGATGCCACCCAATTCCACAGGCCGTTCGGATTCGCCGAGATATTGCTGTAGAGATAGAAGGGCCCGCCCTGCCAGGTTTCAATGCCGCCCCAATCGTTGGCGGCCAGTAGCGTCTGCTCAACCCTGTTGTGGTGTACGAGGTAGCGGGCGAAGGGCACATCCCCGGCCGCGCCAGACGCTTTACCACCAAAGAGAAAAAGACCAGCGCCATAGGTGCGCGTCAGCATGTTGCCGGCCACATCCATGGTGACCGGAAAAGAGATATTGACAGCATGGCCAGAGGATTGACGGTTGGGACGCATGCCGATCATGTGAAGTCTGTTGCGCATGAAGTCGACGTGTCCGAACCAGCCGGCCCCCTTACCGATATTTACCGCCGCGTCCCCGGTGAACGCTATCTCACAGTCTGAAACCGTAATGTTTTCGCTGCGGGCCTTCTGGTTAATTGGTTGGATACGCACTGCCTTGATCACATGCTCAAAGCGGCAGTTGGCAATGCGGACATCTCTACTGGACCCGCGCAGACGGATGGCTGCGGAGTCCACCTGCTTGTGCATCCAGACGGGGTATTCCAAGTTCCACCAGGTATTGTTAAAACGGAATGTCAGGCCGCTGATGACTACATGATTGATCCCCGTCGTATCGACATTGTCTCTGCCTTGCTGGCTGAGGACATCCAGGCGCTTCGGCGCTTTCGCAGAGGCCACATCTTCAATGATGTTGTAGCGTCGCGCGGCCTCCACTGTGACGCTGTTGGGATCCTGATCGCCTGGCAGACGGAGGTGCAATCGCCCGCCGTACCCAGATTTCTCGAACCAGAATTCACCGGCAGAATCCAGGTAGTGAGGCTTGTCCTCAAGGTAGTAGCGGTTGTTGGTAATGATGACGCCCGAATCGTTCCACCAGATGCCCTGGAAGGCGACCGCTTTCCTCCGGGAGTCGTATGCCTCGACTTTGGTTGGGAATGGCGTGCCCATGACGATCCCCCATTCCGTCCAGACCAGCGCATCTTTGTAGTAGTCGGCCCCCCTGGTCAGATGCTTCTTGTCAGTACCCATGTGCATCTTGCGGCCCCTGATTTTCGTTTTGTGATTTTCCCTCTTCCACCATTGAGGTTGTTCCCAGGTGTACCACTCGCTCATGACGTCTTCCGGATCAGAGACCTTCCAGTTGGG
>JASLXP010001212.1 GCA_030740295.1 Planctomycetota bacterium | reverse complement strand
CCGAGAGGCGCCTCGGAGTTTGGTCTCAAGGTGCGCTGTGCTCCGGATGGTTCGGAAGAGACGCTCGTCTCGTTCACGCTCGATCCGCAGACGATCCAAATCGACTTTCGCATGGCGAGTCTGCGCGACGATCTGAATCATCAAGAACCCGGAATCCAGGCGGCTCCTTTCGATCTCAAGCAAGGAGAGGGCTTCAAGCTGCGAGTCTTCCTCGACCGTTCGGTCCTGGAAGTCTTCGCTGGCGATCAGCGCTATCTGGCCCAGCGGATCTTTCCCACCCATCCTGGCGGGTTGGACGTGAAGCTCTACAGCCGCGGCGGGCCCACGTTTTTTCGGCGTCTCAGAGCGTGGCAGATGAGCGGGCTGACGGATACAAATCATTGACTGCGCGGACAACAAACCCACACCCAAGGAATCTGACCGATGGCAGGACGAACCATCCAAGAACTATTTGATCTGAGCGGCAAGGTGGCTCTCGTCACCGGTGGTACCGGCTATCTGGGCACGGCCTTCAGTCACGCTTTGGCCGAAGCCGGGGCCAGTGTCGTGATCAGCAGCCGTGACGAAGCACGCGGTCGCGACGCAGCCTCGAAACTGCCTGCCCCGGGAGGCGCTTCCCATCACGCCGTTCAACTCGATCAGATGGACAGCGGTGCTCTACGAAATGGATTCGAGGCGGCCGTCCAAGCTGCAGGGCATGTGGACGTCCTGGTGAACAACGGGCTGGACGCTCAAGGTAAGGATCTGACGGAGGTCTCCTTTGAAGAGTTTGCCCAGCATCAGGCGAACAACGCCGGCTACTTCGAACTGGCGAAATTGCAGCACGATCATGCGGTGCAGCGTGGGGCGGAGGCCAGCGTCATCAACATCGGTTCCATGTACGGCCAGGTCGGATCCTATCCCGACGCGTATGAGGGGATTTGCTCGGCGAGCTCTGTCGCTTACCATGCCCTGAAGGGCGGCACCATCCACATGACCCGACACCTCGCCGTCTACTGGGCTCAGGACAACGTGCGTGTGAATTGCTTGAGCCCGGGTGCATTCCCCAACCCAGCCGGAGCGCCCGCTGCGTTGGTGAAACGTCTCGAAACCAAATGCCCCATGGGGCGTATGGGAGTGCCGACAGAGCTGAAGGGCGCCATCGTGTTTTTGGCCAGCGGCGCATCCAGTTACATGACCGGTCAGAACCTGACGATCGACGGTGGGTGGACAGCCTGGTAACGTTTCGAATCCTGGGGCGCCTGAATCTCACTTCGAGTGGAGCCGATTCCTTTGAGCCTTGATTGCAGGAACACCACCTTCCGCGACCGCCAGGCCGTCTGTCTGGAAAGCGATTCCTTTCAGGTCGTGACCATGACCGGCTGCGGCCATCTGGCCAGCCTTCGAATCCCCGACGTGGATGTGAACCCACTCTGGGAGCCGCCGTGGCCATTGATCGAGCCGGGGGAATTCGACGCGGACAAACACCTGGAACGCTACGGTCCGGGAGAGGGCCGGCTGCTGGCATCGCTGGCAGGCCACAACCTCTGCCTCAATCACTTTGGTGATCTCACCGAAACCGAGGAGGCCGCTCAAGGCTACTATCACGGCGAGGCCTCCAATCTGCCGTGGACGGTTTTCGAACAAGGCGCCGATGCGGCCGAAGCCAAGCTGGACTACGGATTGGATCTGCCCGACGCACAGATGCGGTTTCGACGCATCCTACGCATTCGCCCAGGGGAATCCACCCTCTATCTGAGCGAGCGTACCACCAACCTGAGGCGCTCGGACGCGCCGTTCTGTTGCCAGCAGCATGTCACCATGGGACCGCCGTTCGTAGAAGGGGGCGTCTCCCGCCTTGACCTGCCCGCCCAACGGGGTCAGACCAGCTCGATCGGCCTTGGCGACACCGACCCTCTGGAGCCGGATCAGCCGTACGTCTGGCCGCATGCGCCGCTACAGGGCGGAGGTACCCACGACTTGCGACTGTATCCTGAGGAGCATCGTGCTTTCAGCGCCACGGCTTTGCTGGAACCAGACGAGCAGGGTCACGCCTTTACCGCCGTTTCGAACCCGCGATTGGGACTGCTG
>JASLXP010001211.1 GCA_030740295.1 Planctomycetota bacterium | reverse complement strand
AAAGAGGTTGTGAGGATGCTTCGCGCCATTCTTTTGCACGGATTCCTGGGCCTCACCTGCAGCCATGCAGAATCACTGCTGGAGAACTCAAAAATCAGAGCATACCTTGATGCTTTGAAAATCGACGCAACACTTGACGGCCCCTTTGAAGGTCTTCTTTCCAGTTATCGTGAAGCTCAGAAGTCTTCGTTGCTGCCCTCGGACACAGAACAACTGGCCCAAGCATGGGGTGTCCAGGGAAAGCTACTGCACGCACGAGTGCTTGCTCATCAGACTCGACGAGATGATGCACATGCCGTCCTGTTGAATATATGCAGAAACAACCCGGGCATGGTCAAAGCGTGGTTGCTGAAGGCAAGGCTCGAAACAGAACTGAAGTGGCTGAAAGAGGCTTATTCCTCGTACAACAATGCGCTGAAGTCCGGGCCGAATGGAAAACAATTACAGTCGATCATTCTAGGGCGAGCCGATGTCCTGCGCGCTTTGGGCAAAACGGACGAAGCCTCTAAGAGCCTGTTGATGCTTTACCTTCGCACCCCCGGTGATGCACAACATTATTCTATGATCCTTAAACACCTGGAACGGTGGCACGATTACACAAACGCGCTTCGTCTTGTTAAAGGCCATATGTCTGCGCTTACTCAACGGGGCACGGATCTGGGCCGAGAGCGGATGGACCATTTCCGTCTGCTCCTCTTATCAGATCAACCTGAGCAAGGTTGTCAGAGTCTTGAATTATACTTCGAAGCCGCGAAATGGAGCTCTGTAAACGATTGGATCGAGTCTATTCGATATCACCTGCTGAGGGACGAAAGCGGCGTCCTGCAGTCATTGCTGAAAAAAGAACATTCTCAGAATGTGGCGCTCAGGTGGAGCATTGCTTATGCCGCCAGTCTTTTGCCTGATAACAGCGGGAATGCGTCAAGAATCCTCAATTCAACGGGAATCCAGAATGGGAGATGGTCCAGAATCGTCGAGCCCGAAGATAAATTCGAATGTGCACGCATCATCGCTGACCTAATGGTGGATGCTACGCTTCTCAGAGATGCAGCCATATGGCTGCAACGCGCGATTGGCATCAATCCCAAAGACCAGGGAGTCAAATGGTCTCTGGCAGATCTTTACAGTCGTTTGGGCGAAGAAGAGAACAGAGATCGGATCTACAGAGAACTAGCGGCCGGGGAATATGAGTCGTCCAAGAGGGCAAAGCTGCTTCTGTTCCGAGGAAATATCGAGAAGGGCAAGCAGCTCTTCTCGAAAGCGAGTTTTGAGGCTGCTCTGAAGTATTTTCAGATTGCGGATCAATATGATGCAACATCACGGCAATCACTCAGGGCGAGTTGTTGGCAGCAGTTAATCAGCATCTGCACCAAGAATTCAGAGGCTTCAAGCCGTCTACCTGAAAATGACTTTTTTCTAGTACCTGAAGAAGGCTGGCAGGTCTCCGTGCGATGGCTGCTCCAGCAAGAGCCCGCGGGCCCTCGAACTGACGTGAAGAAGAAAGATGTGCGCAAACACCTCTGGTCTTTCGCGCCACCAGATCCTGGAAATCCAATCAGCCGGTCCGTTCACGACAACGCAGTCTGTATCTGCCTTCTGAAATCAGGCGCCCTTGTTGCCCTGGATATGATTACCGGGCTTCCGGTCTGGTATGCTGAATCGGCCCATGAACATCCACGTCTCGATCAACTGGCACTTTCAACTGAGTCTGTCTATCGCCTGGTTGGCAACAGGATAGATTGCTTCAACAGGAAGTCCGGAAAAAGCGATTGGCAATATAAATCAAAGGCGAAAATCGTCAGCATGGTTGGCCATCAGGATATGCTGTACCTCCTCAATGAAAGTGGAGAGATTCTCAGTCTTGCAGGAGATGGAGAGCCTGAGCATAAGGAAAACATATTTCCGCCGGACAGAGATGGAATCGCAGATTATCAGTTGCACCAGGCCAAGAATGGAATCGTGGTCACCGGTTCTCAGTGCATTTACCTCGAGAAAGGGCGTGTGAAATGGCGATATGTTCCGCCGCTTTCACTCAGGTGGGGTGAGAGGGCCAAAAGAACAGAGGTAATAGAGGATGAAATAGTGTTCAGACTGAATTCTGGAAATGTGCTGCGGCTCCCGGTGAGGTGGCCGTTGCGACACGCTTTTGAGGTCATTGCCCCATTAGAGCAAGATGAAAGTAAATCACGCATCCAGGCATCTCTGCTAATAGATGCTGCAGGCAATATCCATCGATACGCATCAGGTGAAACTGAAAAGGAGCATGATGAGTGAAGGTCTCCTGTTTGGTGCACAATTTCTTGCTGGTTTACACGGTCTCAGGATGAGGATAAAGAGGCAGGTTCTTTCAGACAGGACCGGTGAATCACGGGGGATTCGGGCTGGTCTTTCCGGTGAATTTGCAGACCACCGAATGTATATGCCGGGCGATGACCTGCGTCATCTGGACTGGCCTCTCTACTGGCGTCAGAGAAAACCCTTTATCAAAGTGTCAGATTCTCAGGAAGATTGCCCTGTTTATATTGTTCTCGATGCGACGGCATCCATGTCATTTGGCACGAAATGGGATTATGCCAGGCAACTGGCAGCAGCAATTAGTTTTATCGCGATCGAATCCGCTAACAGCGCGCACCTCTTTTCCCTCGGCGACGGAATCAGGAAACTTAGTACTACCTTTGACAGGAGATCATTCTTTAAGATTACGTGTGGCGACCTGCAGAGCCTTCAGGCCGACGAGAGGGCGGACATCTCGATTGCACTGAACAAACTGCCTTTTTACAGACGTGGCAGGGGAATCACTGTCCTGATATCAGACTTTCTTGATTGCAGTAACCTCGCCGCAGGGCTTTCCTGTGTTTCCGCAAAGTCTGAAACTGTTCTTTTCCACGTTGTGGACGGCTGGGAACAGTCACCCGATCTGCAGGGGCTGCGCGAATTAGAAGACCTGGAACGTGGAGATCGGCTGAGCGTTGCCGGTGCCGAAACTGCGCGAGACTATCGCCGCCAATTCATGCGTTTCGCTGAAGACTTACGATGTATGTCTTTTCGCAGGGGACTCCACTATGTGCATGCGTGCACGGAAGAGCCCGTTAACAGGACGGTCATGAAATCTCTCGTATTTTCAGGCCGGTAACAGGTTAACCACAGGGAGCTCGAAAAATGTTTTTGGCCCCGGCCTATCTGTGGTTGCTCATACTTGCTCTGCCTTTACTTTGGCGCCATCAGTCCCGTCACAGTCAAGTATTCCCGGTAAGCAGCATTTCGTTCTGGAGATCTGCAATTGATGACGGGGCAAGGCGCCAAAGGCCATCCGGTTTTAATTCCCAATTGCTGGTTGAGCTATTCGTTCTCCTTCTCCTGACGCTTGCGGCCGCGCAGTTCACCGGCAACAACACGAATCGAGTGGCCGCGGTTTCTCTCGACAATTCTGCCTCGATGCGGCTGACGAATGCTAATGGCGATGCTCGACTAACTGCATCGCACGATGCGGCGACAAATGCCCTAAGATCCTTGCCAGGTTCTCAACAGGTGGCTCTTTTCGTATCGGGATTCGGAAAGAGACCAATGCTGCATGGCTTTCCTCACTACGTTGGAGACGTTCTTGGGGAATGGGAGCCGTCTGCGGCCGATTCGTCTGCCTCGGAGATGTTGCATCATTCAATGGACTGGCTCGGTGGCAAAGACCATTCATCGAGGGAGCTTTACTATTTCGGCGATGAAGCCATGAGCCACTGGCCAACTGTGCCAGAGCGAATCCAACTTATCCCAGTGACCGGTACAGCCTCTGCGCCCAATTATGCGGTTCTTGGAGTCACGGCCAAGAGGCGAGCCCACAACCCTGAGCTTCTTTGGATTAAGGCCTTCGTTGGATACGTTGGAGTGGGGGAAACAGCTTCTGTTAGATGGAGTCTGCAGATTGAGGATCGGGTCATTCTGGACGGGGTTGCGGAGCTGCAGAGCGGCCGATCTGAAATGCTATCTTTGTCGCTGACTGGCCACGTGGATGCGGAAAACGTCACTCTGAATCTGGATACAGACGATTCTTGTGCGCTGGACAACAGATACACGACTGAAATCGAGACTGAAGAGGCAATCAGAGTTTTTGTAGGCGATTCTCACTCAGATCTGCGAAAGGCAATCAGTGCAGTTCCAGGAGTGAAGGTCGTTGATTTGAGCGGCAGTGAATCGGCTAAGGTGTGGTTTAGTCCAAAGCCCTCGCATGGCAGACCGCGGCTTCATTTTGCTCGCCCAGAGGATTGTATTCTCAGTCCCGCTAATTCGAGTTTCTTTCAATTAGAACATCCAATTCTGGATGGTGTCGATTCTGTCTCCTGGGATCTCAACCTGATTGAGGATCTCAAACCAGAGCTAGGAACAGAGGTCTTGGCCGGTGCAGGGCCTTTCAGTTTTTTAACTATAGATGGTGACAGAAGAATAGTCCGAGTTGGCTTTGATCCAGTTACCACAGGATTCATTCATCGGCCTGGTTTTCCAATATTCATTACTAATGCTCTCGCATGGCTGACTGCAGGTGAAATCACGTCCGAAGATATTGCAGAAAAGGTGACAGCACTCGATCCCATTCGGACGCCCTTAAGAGAGCGCCAGTCTCGAAGCGTACGGTCGAAACCCTTGAATCTGCCCATCTGGGCGTTTCTCGCCGTCCTTGGGTTGGCGCTGGCCTTGCTGCATTGGAGGAAATCGTGATGGGGTTCTTCCTTGGTGAGCCAGGTCTGCTCATTCTCATTCCTGCAGTAATTGTTGTTCTGAATTCAACAGGGCTGATGAAGCGCTATTCGATTTATCCTTCCATTATTCTCTGCCTCTTGGGGTTGCTCCGCCCCTATGCAGGCTATCTTCCAGCAGATTGGAAGGCAGATACCGATCGCCGGGAAGCGCTGATCGCAGAGGATAATGAGTCGATCAACAAAAAGTCGGTGATCGTCCGGCTTAACCAGAACACGTTGCATGTTGGTGATTCGCTGATTGCAGACGTTCAGGGAAGCGGCTTGAGGGAGTGCATTCTTGCAATATCGTCCAGTGGTCGGAGTTTGCATCAAGAGAAGATTGCTCAATCCAGCACGGACTGGTTTCGTCGCATCCGGTACCGTGTGCAGGAACCAGGACTGTCTGAATTACGTGTTTTATGTTCTGCGGCGGATGACGAGATTGTTGAGGTTTTACCAGTTCTAGTAATCGAGAAGACTAAAGTGCTGGTTGTCGCTCATGACTCACGAGAGGCGGAATCGCTCGTTGCCGTGCTGGAGCAGGATGACATGGACGTGACGGTAACGTCACCTTCGGAGGTTCCAGTTGCATCGTCTCTTGAAAACTTCGCCTGCGTTGTCATTTACGACGTTCCAAATGTTTTTGAGGAGTCACAGGTTCAGGCTCTCTCAGAATTCGTGCATGGCGGGGGTGGGCTTCTAGTCATTGCGGGGCCGAAGCTCTTCAGTATCGGGGCATACAGGGGGAGTGAGCTTGGTCGACTGCTGCCGGTGAGGCCTGATATCCCAAAGCAGATCGAGAAGTATAAAATCGCGCTTGGGTTTGTTATTGATACTTCGGGGTCGATGGCGGAGGTTGACGATGGCGCTCGCAAGATAGATTTGGCAAGCGAGGCAGCCTTGGCATCGGCCCTCGAGCTTCAAGAGGGAAAAGACCAAATCGCTATTCTCGCTTTTGCAGGTAAAGCCAACTGGGTTTCTGAGCTCTCGGATCTGGATGAATCGTCCCTGGCTCGGAAGCTTGCTCAATTGCAGCCAGGCGGTGAAACGGACTTGATGAGCGGTCTTATCAAGATGCGGCTTGCCATGGAAGCCAGCAATGCCCGTATTCGCCACGTTCTGATTCTCAGTGATGGTCTGACTGTTGGGGAAACCTCCGACTTTCAGGCGATGGCAAAGCGCTTTGCCGGTTCAGGTGTCACTCTGTCCGCGATCAGCCTTGGGGTTGGAGGCAACGATCTGCTGCTCAAGTTGCTCGCAGATGAGGGAGGCGGAAAGTTCTACAAAATCAGTAGAGCTTCGGAATTAGTGAAAGTCTTCACACAGGATACTCGACGTCATACGCGGTCCGGTCTCATTGAAAGGCCTTTGAAAGTGAAAGTTCCGAGGCCA
>JASLXP010001210.1 GCA_030740295.1 Planctomycetota bacterium | reverse complement strand
GGAACATAGAAGTGTGCATGTTGAAAAATCTGACCGGGAGAAAGGGCCCGCTCGAAGGCGATCACTTCGTCCACGTCCATCTTGACAGAGCCCCATCCGTAGCCTGCATATCCGATCTTAAAACGTCCATCGGCTGCCGGTGGCGTATAGTCTCCGGAGTATTCGCCTCTGGCAGCCAGCATGCCATTGACGTAGATGCGCATCTCCTGCCCGTCCCACGATGCGGCCAGGTGGGACCAGACACCATCGCTGATCGCCTGCCGGGTCCGGATGCCCACCGAATGCGAAGGCTTGGATCGTCCGATCTCGAAACCAATGGTCTTTGCCGGGTAGGTCAATGTCAGGCGCCAACCATCCCAGTAACCGATGCCGGTAGAGAGCAGGGTGCCGTTGGTCGCGCCACTGTTGCCTCGGTGGGCGCCGATGCCGTGTGGTCTTACCCATGCCTCGACCGTGAATGTTCTGCCCTTCACATCAAAGGGCTCGGACGCAAGAAAGCCCTGGTCCAACTGCACGGCTTTACATCCCTTCCAGCGGCCCTGATTCAAAGCAAGTTTGTCCCGAGGAACTCCCTGCTTCGGCACCACACCAAACGACATCGCCCCTCCCTTGCCGGCCAAGTCGGAGGAAGTTACCGAATTACCGACCATATCATCGAACGCGTAATGGCGAATCAGAGATGTCTCCTGCTTCAGCTCAACGCACCATCGCAGCCAGTCCTCATACGACCCACCTGCAGGACTGCCTTCGGCAACAGACTTTTGCTCAGGCTGTCTCGCGACCTCTGACCTGCAGTCGGTGATAAGTGCAAGGATGCAGATGACAAGGACAGGGGATGACAGAGGGCTATGTTGTTTCATTGGTTTTTTGGAATAAGAATTTCTGCAACCTGACATGTGATCCGTCCGATCTACCCGGCCAATCTTCACCCATCCTGACAACTGCCGCAGCGTCTTTCCATCGATCACACCAGCTCGCCGGCGGCATCCCTGAACAGGCCGTGTTCTTTACGGGACGGGAAGGTGCCCCCTTATCGCGCAGGCGCTCTCTGAAGTCATGTGACAACACGAGGCCGGTCGATGAAACTCTCTTTTATTGCCTTTTAAATTTGGGTGAGGTCCAGGTATGATGCGGCCCATCCAATGAGTCTTTATTCCGCAGACCGAAATAAACATCCATTTTCACAAGGAGAGAAACATGGCCAGAGGATACATGGGCAAGATTCTGAACGTTGATCTTTCTACCGGCGAGTTGACCGACGAGACGCTCGACGAGGCCCTGTGCCGCGATTTTTTGGGGGGGTACGGTATCGGCGCCAAACTTCTCTACGACAGGATGAAACCGGGAGTAGATGCGCTGGGGCCCGACAATCTTCTGGGCTTTTTCACCGGACCGTTGACCGGTTCACCCAGCATAGAGGGGAATCGCTTCGTTGTGGTATGCAAGTCGCCGTTAACCGGCACGTGGGGCGATGCCAACTGCGGGGGCACTTTCGGGCCGCACCTTAAGTTTGCCGGATACGATGGCATTCTCTTCAGTGGCGCCGCGGAAAATCCTGTTTACCTGAATATCGAGGATGGCAAGGCCGAACTGCACGATGCCGCTGATCTCTGGGGCAAGGATTCCAACGAAACAGAGGACATCCTCAAAGAGCGGCACGGTGAGAAAGCTGAGGTGGCCTGCATCGGTCAAGCCGGGGAAAACCTCAGCCTGGTGTCAGCGGTCATGAACGATAAAGGTCGGGCGGCCGGTCGTTCGGGCGTGGGCGCGGTAATGGGATCCAAGAAGCTGAAGGCGATTTCGGCCTCCGGCGCTGCCGAAGTTCCCTTGCACGATTCGGATAAAGCCGATGCCTTGCGCAAGGAGTACATGAAGAAGACCGGCGGAGCCTACTCCCTGTTCGTCGATTACGGGACCATTGGCATCACCGGCGATTCGGCCATGAGCGGCGACGCGCCAATCAAGAACTGGGGCGGCGTCGGCCCGGTGGACTTTTCTGACGGTATCAAAAAGTTCCATCAGGACACGCTCATCGCTTACCAGGATAAAAAGTACGGCTGCTGGCGCTGCACGATGGCCTGCGGCGGTCACATGTCGGTCAAAGAAGACGGGCCATTCAAGGGCGTTGCTCACCATAAGGTGGAGTACGAGACCGCCGGATCGTGGGGTACCATGACGCTGACGGACGATTTTCCAGCCATGATCAAGATCAATGAGCTGTGCAACATCTACGGCTTCGATACGATCGGGGCCGGCTGCACCGCGGCCTTCGCAGTCGAATGCTATGAAAACGGCATCCTGACCAAGGAAGATACGGACGGCCTCGAATTGAACTGGGGCAACGGGGAAGCTTTGGTCGCCTTACTCGAAAAAATGGCCATGCGCGAAGGGATCGGCGACGTGCTTGCCGACGGCACTCGGAAAGCTGCAGAAAGAATCGGCAAGGGCTCGGAAAAATACGCCATGCACGTGCAGGGCGCGGAGGTGCCTATGCACGACCCGAAGTTCCAGCCGGGGTTGGCCACCAGCTACAAAATGGACGCCACACCGGCGCGCCATACCCAGGGCCATGAAGACATGCCGCCGTTCCTGGAAGGCTGGCCCGAGCACGACAAGTACGAGTATTCCGGCAAGGGAGAGGCCCACAAGAAGTGCATGGAAATGGTGCACGTGGTCAATTCGGCCGGAGTCTGCCTGTTCGCTTTCCTGTCTTATGACTGGAATTTCGTCCCCGATTTCCTCACCGCGGTGACCGGCTGGGATATCGACACGGACGAGTGCCACCGGATCGGCGAACGGGTCGCCAACGTACGCCACGCGTTCAATCTCCGTGAGGGCCTCAACCCGATCCAGTTCGAGGTGCCCGACCGTCTGCTCGGCAACCCGCCGCAGACCGACGGCAACGTGCGCGACATCACCGTGGATATCGACACCCAGGTCCGCGATTACTGCGCAGCGATGGACTGGTCACCGGAGACCGCGATCCCCAGCAGAGAGCGACTGGTTTCGCTCGGCCTGGAGGATGTCGCAAACGACCTGCACGGATAGCCGGCATTCGCCTGGAGGAAGAAGCGCACACGGGGAACGATGCATTCAGCCTGGCTTCGGCTCTAAGAAGCCAGGGAGCTCACTTGCCAAGACGCCGCAGAGCCGCGGATATGTAGCCCGCATTCAGACCCGCGATTAGATCGACGGAGATGCCTTTGGGGCAGACGGCTTCGCACTCGCCGTGGTTGGAGCAGGCGCCGAATCCTTCTGTATCCATGTGCGCAACAATTCTCGTCACTCGCGAGGAGCGGTCGGATCTGTCAGGATGAAATCCGGAGACCGTCGCGAACTTGGCTCCGGCGAACAGCATGGCTGATGCGTTCGGGCAGGCGGCCACGCAGGCCCCGCACTCAATACAGAAGGGAGGCGGACCGGCTTTTTCATCGAGACTCTGAGATTGTTCGGGCCTGGTCTCTTCCACTGCAAAAGAAGGAACGAATGCGCCGGCCTGAACGACTCTTTCCAAGGCCCGAGTATCGACCAGCAGGTCCTGAATCACCGGCAGGGCCCGTGAACGAAACGGCTCGAGAAGCAGAACGTCTCCTTCCTCGAATTCCCGCATGTAGAGCTGGCACACCGTCTTTCCACTGTGGTGGCCATGTGGCACGCCGTTGATCATGAAACCGCAATCGCCGCAGATGCCCTCGCGGCAGCCGTGGTCGAAAGCGATGGGGCGTATCCCTTCCTTTATCAGCCGCCCGTTCAGCATGTCCAGCATGTAAAGAAACCTCATGTCCGGATCGACATCCTCGACGGTGTAAGTCTCCGTTGTGCTCTTGGCTCCCGGATTCTCTTGCCGGAGGATTTTGAGGGTGAGCTTCATGGTAGTCGAAGGCTTACGGTGCAGGTGAATCGTGATCGTGGTTCCTATTGTCCTAAATAAGAGTTCACGATTCGCGATCAAAACGATTTTCTGAGAACAGATCTTAGAGTTTCAGGTTTGTCGTAGCAGGAGTTGGAGTAACAGCTCTATTTAGCCGGGGTTTCCGTACTGCGAAGAGCCCGGCTAAAGCCGTTACTCCAACTCCGGCAGACGTTTCTCCAACACCCTCTTCTCGACTTACTCCATCACCGCAATCCGATCAAAGATCAGCGCCGTCAGCCTGCCCCAGTATTGGCCCATTTGCTATCGCGGTATTCCCAATGCAGCCGGGGTTGGAGTAACGGCTCTTTTAGCCGGGACTGGACTCGCCATCCGCTCAAAGGGCCTGCCGACAGGAGAGATTCACATTCTCTTGGTGCCGAATCATGAACTCTTATTCAGCCTCTTGCCTGGATTTGGATTCTCGATGAGAGACCGACGAGCAAGACGAGGAAATAGACGATGAACACGATTCACCTGCCAACAGATCGCTGGCATGGGTCTTTAAGTCTGAGTGCCCGCCCTGATCGAAAATCGAACGCAGCCGGCCTGCCCCCCCGGCCACTCAGATGGCGTCATCCGGCTTTTCCCCTTCGTCAAGTGATTCGATGGGTTGGTCATCGTCATCATCGTCGTCGTCATCCCCGATATCCGGCAGGATGGCATCGTCGTCCCCATCCTCGTCATCTTCATCTTCATCTTCATCGTCCTCGCTCTTTTTCTTCTTCGCCTCCTTCTTTTCTGCTATTTTGCTGGCGGCGTTGGCGATGCGTTCCTGAATTTTTGCGGAATCCAGGATCTCGATATCCGATACTTTGCCCAGCCGGACGTCCACTCTGTCCGTATCCGAGAATTCCTCGTCCTCCAGCCCGAAATAATCATCGATCGCCTTTTCGGCAGTTTCGACTACCGCGAGGTCATCATCCGCAGCAGCGGCTTCGAGCGCTTCGATGGCGCCTTCGCCGCGGGCGAACGGCAATGCAGAGATGGCAATGAGACGGATCTCTTTGTCGGTGTCCTGGGTGTATTGAATCAGCAGAGGTGTGGCTTCTTTCACATAGCCTTCGCGGGCCGCTATGACAGCCTGAATGCGGAGGCGGCGTGTCTTGGATTTCATCTCCTTCAGGATCGTCTTCGTCCATTTGGAGCTATGAGAACGGCCCATGGAGAAAATGGCCGTGCTCTTCCACTGGAGATCCTTCTCTTTATACGCCTGTTCGATGAGTGCAATAATCCTGCTGTCCGAATTGTCAAAACTGAGCGACTCCACAGCGCGGCAACGAATGATGTCCGGCTGGGTTGGCTCTGTGGCAACTGCGTAGAGAAATTCTTTTACGTCCTTGAAATCTTCTTCGAGGATGTCTTCGGAAACGAAGCCTTCATAGATGAATCGCCCCAGGGACGAGACGCACTCCGCACAGACCGTATCGTCAGGATCTTCAAGGGCACGCTTCATGAGCGTGTCAATGAATTCCTCGTCAGGAAAATCCCAGAATGCTGCGGCAGAGAGGCGGCGAACCTCGTCGTTCTTGTCTTCGATCCATGTGGAATACATGTCTTCGTAAAGCCCGCGCCAATCCCCCATCTCCTCGATTTCTTTGAGCAGCTTCAGCTTCTCATCGAGGGGAAGGTTCTCAATTCCCTTGTCGTTCTCGACCGTGATGACTTTCTTCTGAGTCTGGGTGGAACGAAACTTAACCTCTCTATGACGGTTCTCAGATTTTTCGGACATTAGTTTCTTGCAGAACGGGGAGTCTGAGGATGGTTTGGGAAGTGAAGAGGCGGGCCGGCAGGGCAGGCAGGCGGGGAAATGTAGCGCCGCCACGCGCGCAAGTCAATAGGCGAGTGGGATGTGTAAAAAGGTCTCGCGCCTAGCGGAAGAGGGCTTGCAGATTCCTTCCAATCTCGCCTTTCTTCGTCCGGAGCTTCTACTCGTAGCCACGGGCTGCTGCCACCAGCTTGTGGTAGCAGCGGCGTCTCGCCGCCGAACTTCTGCGGCGGGACGCCGCAGCTACGCAGCAAATTGGGCCTTGACTTTTTACGAAGGAATCTGCCAGCCTGTGAGCTCATTTTAATTCAACTTGGCTCACAGGCTGGCAGCCTGCTGCCACGGGATGTATTCGCTTCCGCGAACTACCCGCCCAATGTATTCAACATGTTCACGTACTTGCCAAAAATGCCGATGACGAGCATCCCGATCCAGATTGCGACGCATGCGTATATCAAGCCCGGGATAATCTTGGACAATCGTTTGATTGCCATCTCGGCTTCGAACTCTGCATTCTCGCAGATCTTCTCGAACATCTCGTCCAGCTTGCCGCTCTCTTCACCGGTGGCAATCATGCTGTTGATCATGGGGTTGAATGCCCCGCAATCGGTGATCGCCTCCGCCAGCGGCCGGCCATCGAGAAGGGCTTGCTGTGCTTTCTTCAGTTTGTGTTCCATGATGGCATTGCCGGTGGCCTCCGCACCGTAACCGACGGCCTCTACCACGCTGAGCCCGGCGCCATAGATGGCGTCAAATGTCCGGGCAAATCTGGCGATACCGACCTTGCGAATTGTGCCGCCCACAAATGGTATGGCGTAAAAGACAGCGTCCATCAGCCACTTGATCGGCGGCACCAGCGAGCCGTATTTGCCGAGAAACAGCACCATGATCAGCACAAAATAGAAGGGCCCCAGAATCGCAGCGACCATCATCACGGGATTTGTCGATGGTTCGGGAGCGGCCCCCTTGTCCATATCTTTCAGGACGTCGGCAAGAATCCAGGTAATGAACGCGGGAATAATGGCCCCGGCATGCAGAAGCATCGTCGGGTAGATCATCGCCCCGACAATCTCTTTTCTCAGTTTGGCCTGCTTCTCGGCGGTCTCGGCCATCTTGTAGAGTACCGATTCCAGGTGCCCGCTTTTCTCGCCCGCCCTGAACATGTTGATCTGGAGCTTCGAGAACACCCTCGGATGCTGGCTCGCCGCGTCGGTCAGTGTGCTTCCCCGCGCTATCTCGTCATGCATGGACCCGGCAACCCTCCCCAGCCTGCCGTAGCCCTCTTTGGAGAGCACTTCCAACGCTCTCGAGATCGGCAGCCCCGCGCTGACCATCGTGGCAAACTGTCGGCAGAAGTTGGGAAAGTCAGCGGCCATGGGGAGGAGTATGAACGGAAGAGCGTAGGAGGAGGTATCGTAGGACGGGGCGGCATCACGTCAAAGGAAAGATATCTCTGATCAGCCTTTCTTGTTTTCAGCCTGAAGGTTGGCTGTTTTGCTGTGGATGATTCAGCATGCTCATCACAACTGCCAGGCCATTCCCCTGAGCAGGGAGAGATGGTACAATCATGCGGAATGATAAGTGATGCGATTGCCGTCAAACAAAGCCTGTTTGAGCTCTGAATTCAATGATGTCCAGCGAAATCAACCAGGTCGTCTGTCCGGCCTCTCTCGAAACCTGCAGGATGGTGGAAGCGGCAATCTTTCCGTTCGAGGACGGACGGCTCTATCTTGCCTGCAGTTGCGGTGAATCTGCCAACTTCACCGAGGGCGACATACGAATCATGGGGAAATGGTCCCACGACGAAGGCAACTCGTGGTCCGAGCCATTCCTGATCTGGAAATGCGAGGGTAAAGCCAATGTCATGGAGCCTTCTTTTCTGCAATTGTCTTCCGGCCGCATCCTTCACGAATTCCAGCAGCGGGACGGTTACTTTCAGGGGGACGAACGATTCGGCAATCTTCATCCAATGATCACATGGTCAGACGATGAATGCGAAACCTGGTCAGAGCCGACAAGCATTACTGGCGACAACCAACCCTATTTCTCCACGAACGATCGGCTCGTGCCACTGAGCAGTGGACGCATCCTGCTCCCCGTGCTTACAGCTCCTGATATGACGAGTATCCGAGTGTGGATGACGGATGACAACGGGCAAACCTGGCGCAAGAGCTCCGGTGAAATCCGGGCGGATGACGGCGTGACTTACGGGTATCCCATGGCTGCAGAACTGGATGACGGCACCGTTGCCATGTTTGTTCTGAATTCGACGGAGAGCATGCATATCGCTCACAGCAACGACGAAGGGGATACCTGGGCTCTGGTCAGCACGACGGGGCCATCGCCATGTCCTGCCACGTTCATCGTCCGCGGAATCCCTGAATCTCCTGATCTGCTGCTTTTGTGGAACAATCACGCCAGCCGCACCAATCTCACCTCGGCCATCAGCAGGGACAACGGCCAGACCTGGTCGAACTTTCGGCTTCTGGAAGCGCAAGAGGGTTGGCCGGCCGAACGCACTCACGCTTTCCCAAGCCTGGCGTTCATGAACGGCTACGCTCACATGACGTACTATGAAAACACCCCGCATCCTCGAACGGGCAGCATGTTCGACCTCGTGTACCGGCGGCTTCCAATATCGTGGTTCTATCAACAGGATGTTCGCCGCGCTCCTCGGAAGCATTCGTCCGTTGCATCGGAATCCCTGCCCGGACTGCCCAACGATCCCATTTCATTTCGCCAGATGCGGGTGACTGAAGCCTGGCGAAAATACGCCGGCGAACTCAGTTGGGGCAAGGGTCAATGTCTAGCGATACTTGACGATGGCTGCGATCTTTCTGTACCTGAATGGCAGGTGTCGCTCCCATGGGGAGAACCCAAGGTTGTGGCCGGATACAACAGCATCGATGAGAACGAGGACCCAAGCCCGGTACCACCCGGCTACCATGGAACTTCCGTCGGCTTTCCATCCTCCCTCCACCACGGCGGCAGGTCGGGCGTTGCGTTCAACAACTCGGTGATACACATCCGCGGAATCTCAGTCGTGCATCTTCGGGAGGACGAATCAGAAACCATGGCTCGCGGCCTTCAATGGATCATCGACCATCACGCGCAGTACAACATAACGGCCGTCAATCTTTCCCCGGTCGATGATCAGGAGCACGCTGAACCCCTCCCAACTGCCATCGATGAAAAACTCGAAGAGCTGCGCAGGCTCGGTATCTGGGTGAGCGCGCCTTGTGCAAACAACGGCTTTACGAAAGGGATCTCCTGGCCTGCCTGCCAGCCGTACTGTTTTGCCATCGGAGCAACCAAGGCAGATGAGGATGTTCCCCATTTGGACCGCTTCAACAATACGGACATCCTGGTACCGGCCAACGCCACCTCTTCTTCGAATGCCCAGATTGTTGGATCCGCCATGGTTCTTAGAGAGGCGATCGAGCGCAGCGGCTACGATTGGCGTAACGAGTCAGACAATTTGCCCGATGCCTTGATGGCCCTGTTTCGAAAGACCGGCATAAAAGTCCACGATCATGAAACTGGTCTGGACTTCAGACGATTGGACCTCCTGGCAGCGATCGATTGGGTGTATAGCTGAGCGACTGCCATGTGCCTGATATCTTTCTGACCAGTCGTTCCGAATCACGAATCAGCTCTCACGCATCACTCGTCAGCACGGCCTCCCGGCCCTCATTCACTGATTCATACGCCGCGTCCATGATCCGCTGAACGTTTCGCATCTCTGAGAAGCGGAATCGGGGCACCTCGTCCTCCTGGATGCATCGGACGAAATCGGAGACGACTTCCTGGAAGCCTCCGCTTTGTTCAAGGTCGGGCGTAACTTCCTTGAAGCCTTTCCCATCGTCGAGAGTGATTCGGAATGGACTGAAGGATGCTTTTCCGTACTCGCCGTGAATTTCGATCTGCGGGGCGGTCATGCCATGGGATAGCCAGTCGCTGTAGAAGTCGAGAGTGGAGCCGTCGGCGAAGTGGACGAATCCGGCGCAGAAGTCTTCCACGTCACATTCCTCCAAGTCGCCCTGCCAGGTAATGGCGGGCTCCTTCATGTGATGCACGCGGCCAAAATTGTGTGCCGTCACGCGGGCAGGGTCCGGGTTACCGATGAGCCACATCGCCATGTCCAGAGGATGGACTGTCGTAGCGAAGAGCACTCCGCCGCCCGACAGCCCCTGCTTGTGCAGGTCCCCGTGACCTGGGATGTTCATGCTATGGCCGCAGTAGATGCGAGTGTGAAAAATGCGGCCGAGATTGCCCTCGACGATGAACTTCTTCAGGTATTCGCCTTCCTTTCTGTGGCGGGATTGCAGCCCCATGCCGAGCTTCCTGCCCGCGTTCTTAGCTGCATTGAAGATCGCTTCCGCTTCGGCAGCATTCATCGCCAGCGGTTTCTCGCAAAGCACGTTTGCCCCCGCCTCAAAAGCATCGACAGCCTGGTCCGCGTGGAATTTGACCGGCACGGCAAGGGTGATCAGGTCGACGTTTTCATTCTCGATGACCTGGCTGAAATCGGTATAAGCGCGTTCGGCACCAAACTCTTTCCGGGATTCCTCGGCGCGTTCCGGATTGGTATCACAGACTGCGACCAGCCGGGCCGCTTCGCAGGCCTGCACGCAACTGAGGTGCACTCTTCCCTGGGCACCACATCCAATGACCGCGACAGTAATCTGATTCATTTTTCTTCAACTCCAGCTTCTGATCTGACAAGGTTGAATCTCAGCCAGGGCAGTTTCTACCACGACCCAGGATTTGGCAAAAGGGCCGTTTCCTCCTAAGGCTGCCTCGCGGCCGAACCTGGACACGCCAGCGTCCCGCTGGCTTTCGGAAGCGACCGTAGGTCGCTATGCCGGCGAGACGCCAGCGCCCCCAGGAAGCACTCCAACATCTTCGCATGGTGCGGAGAAGTCATGGAGTCAGGCTCTGCATTTATGGCAGATTGCGGCGAGGCGTTTATTCAAAAAGAACTACTGATTCTCGTGACTCCATTTCAGAAATCCGAATAGAGAATGATGATTGCTGAGTTTTGATTTCTGAAGTCAAGCATTCGTTTAAGCAGCACATTTCTGACTTCGAAAATCGAAAATCAAAAATCGTCATTCTTCATTCAATTTCTTGTCAAAAGAGACCAAACTTCAACGTTAAACAGTGTAGATCAGAATTCTCTCTTCCTTCTCACAGCCCGAGGCCTCCAGACCTCGACACCAATGACCACTCATCATGATCGGAGCCGCAAGCACCACTCCGATATGAACTCTGGATCCCCGTAGTGCTCGGGTGGTGGTGGGGTCGCCTTCAGTAGACCCCAGTGTTTCACATCTTCTGGATTCCAGCGTTTGGGGTTGGCTCGACTCATCACATCCCGATGCCACCGTCGGATGCAATCTACGAGACTGTTCTGCACGGCTGTATTCTCCGGGGAATTCACCAAATCAGTCATTTCGTAAGGATCGGCTTCGAGGTCGTAAAGATGCATGGGACTGTAATCCGCCTGGGAAACCACCATCTTGTGGGGACCTCTCCTGACCATGAAGTAGTGTCTGGAGTTCTCGACGAACACGGCCTCCTTATGAGCCACAGTACTTCCCGAAGCCAGCTCCATAAAGCTCCTCCCCTCTGCCATATCTGAAGGCGGGCAGCCCGTAAAGTCCAGGATGCTGGGCAGAAAATCCGTCGTCCCTACCGGATGATCCACCACATGGCCTGACGTGCCCGGTAATCGGACGATCAGCGGACAACGGGTGGACTCTTCGTAATGGACGTGCTTGTTGAACAGACCATGGCTTCCCTGCATGTCACCATGGTCGGAAGTAAAGACGACCATGGTGTTTTCGGTGAGGCCCCATTCATCCAGTATTGCCATAAGTCTTCCTATCTGTTCGTCCAGTTGGGTGACCATGGCATAGTACATTTTGATGTACGAAACGGTGTCCTCTCCTCGCCGCAGATAATCCGGGTCGTCCTCCCTCGTCCCGGCTCGCCCCGCAGCAAGGAAGGCCCCTTCTCTCTCCTGAAAATTTGGCCGCATGGTCAGATCTCGGTCCCAATACATTTCAGCAAACCGTTCACTGGGCTGAACCGGATAGTGGGGGTTCTGATAGGAGACGGACATACAGAATGGCTCGTCTTTGATCTTCTCAAGACGTTCGATAGCCACGTCGGTGGTGGCTTCGGTACGGTGATTGAGCCGCTCGTCCTTTCTTCCTTCCTCATCGAAAAAACAGATGTCACTGAAGAAATCGTTGTAACACTGGTATCCACTAAAGTCCGTGAACCCGCACCGGTATTTGGGAGGCACCCACTGATTCCCGCCATCTCCAATATGCCATTTGCCAACGTAGCTGGTTCGATAGCCGCTTTCGTTGAGTATCTCCGGAAAACACCTTTCCCCGGGTGGATTCGGAAGATTGTTCAATCCGATCATTCCGGTCTGGCAGGAATACCTCCCATTAAAAAGTGTGGCACGATAGGGACAGCAGACCGGATTGGCTGTGTAACAGTTCCTGAAAAGTGTGCCCTGCCCGGCAAGCTGATCCAGGTAAGGAGTATCAATATCATGATTCCCCATGCAGCCCATGGCGAAAGCATGCATTTGATCGGCAAAGAGAAAAAGGACATTAGGCTTGGTGGTTCTGTCCATTGGAATTTTCAATAGAGATTTCGGAAAGCCTTCTTGAACATTCGTCCAGATGTGCGTCGTGGGTTGTGTCACGGTCGAAGTCATCACCTCCGATCCTCAAAGGTGAACCTAGGCCCAAGTCTTTGGGTAGGTGGTCACACTCTTACTTTTTATCTTGCTTCTTGTCTCTTCTTTAAATCTTCTGCTTTTTATCTTCACTTGTGATCTGACTTCGTTCCAGGATTGCCTTGCCTGCTGCGTTTCGATACTGCTCAGAAAGTTCAAGACAAAAAGAAATACAGAAAGCGAAGCAGAAAGGTGGTGATTACAGGCAAGATTAAAGGGAGTGAATCGCCAAGTCACCTTCAATCTGCCATACGGCTTCAGCCGGGCTAGCCGCGACAGGGTTATCCCTTCATTAATGACAACCAGACTGCTTTGAGCCCGATGCCCATGCACGAGCCGAGGATGAGGCCGATAAAGAATGGCCGGGCTTTGCGATAGGCCGTGCCGCCTCCGTACCTGAGGAGACATGCCTTGATGATCCACGCCAGAAAGATGCTGAACCAGTCGTACCACACGGTATTGATCTGACAGATGGCAAGACCGACGGGGTGCAGCGGCCAACCGGGAATACGAAAGGACAAAGCGACCAGCACCCAGGCGGCCACCGTGCCTGCACCAAAGAATCCCATGGATGTCCAGGAAGCTGAAACCGGATTCTCGATGACTGAGGCCACCCAGTTCCAATGGTACTTCGGCGAATTGATGAAGTACCAACCGTATCCGTTTACGAGGCCCACGCGAGAGCCGATCCCAATGTAAGTCACAAATGTAACAACCGTAGAGACGATCAGCGCCAGGGTCATGGCAAGTAAAAGACCGCGCTTGTTCCGCAGATAATCCCCGACGACCTTGAGCGCGTGCAGGCAAGTGCCCATCAGGAAGAGCTGGATGTCCCCAGCCCAGCAGAAACCGGTTCCCAGGGCGGGCATGGCTCCGGTGCCGATAGCTTCAGTGCCGAACGTTGTGGCCATGAGCGGCCCGGCCGCGTGCGGGGCTCTTATTCGCCCCATACCGGTCTGCGCGAGGACGCGGGCTGTCCCGAGCATGAGTCCCAGCCCGAGGATGACAAACAGGATGGCCCACCCGAGTCCGAGCCCTGCGAGCCACATGAACCCGACCAGGAACGCAAAGCCGAGCAGGCCCAGGACAAAGGCGGCTCGGATCGACATGACTTCTTCGCTGGGATTTTTTGCTGACTCCCGAATAGATGCGAAGAGGGATCTTCTGCCTGCAAAAAGCGAAGCCGCAACGATAGCGAACAGAGCCCCGGTCTGCTGAGAACCGAGGTAAAGACCACCTGCGGCATGCGGGACCCCACCGGCAGCAGGAAGAAACCACTTCAGAAGCACACCTTCAAAAGAGGTCAGCAGATAGAAAAACCAGACGCTGAGGAGGACTTCAAGAGAAACCAGAAAGCTCAGTCCTACCATGAGCAGGTCAACGCCGAACATGATCCGGAAGCTCGCCGGGCCCGCATTGAACACCAACACCTGCGACGGGATGGACAGACTTGGAATGGTGTCTGTCCAGTCAAAGGCAACTCGTGCCGTATCGACGAACGGGATCAGGAAAGACAGACCTGCGCCAGCCCAGAGGACCGGGCTCCGAAGTAAAACACTTCGTCCGTCGCATCCTGCAGCCAGTTCGAGTGGAACCGCCGCCAGAGGAAAAGTAAGACGTTCATGTTCAACCCACTGGCGCCGAACGAAGACCAGGATGGCGAGGCTCACGAAGAAGAATGCCAGCATGAACATCCCCCAGGCCGCAAGGGGTACCGTCCAGGCTGACCATGGAATTGGCTGGTCGGGGCGAATCCCTTCGAACAGCGCGGTGACTGCATGGTCGCCAGTGGGAAACAGCCAGTCAGGCAAACGATCCAGGATCAGTTCCTGCCACCGGTTCTCCAGGTTCGCATAGTATGCCAGCCCCGCGGTGAGTGGCAGTACGTAAGCCCCGAATCCCATGGTCGGAAGCACGGTGGCAACCATCATCATGGCGTAAATGACGACGAAGTCGGCCGCGTTGAGGAATTGCAGATTCAGCCTGCGGGCCAGCGCAGCCAGGAATGGCAGGAAGAGGAGAACGAAGATGACACCGATAGTGGTGAAGTGATCGGTGAAGCCGGTGTAATGCCCGTAAACGATATTACTGTGGGCGGAGAAAAAGCAGAGGCTGGCCGATAGAATCAGCCCAACGACGACACCGCGGGTCCGGACTCGTGAGTTGGCGTCGCTGAGAGCGGGATGTTCACGTGGTCTGTTGGTCGTCATTAGCGCGATGGGGGAGCAAGTTCATTGTCAGTTTGAAAACTTTCCCGTCCGTAACGTTAATCGCTGCCATCGGGACGAATTGCCCTTTCGCTGAATCAACTCCTTCAACGTTCCATATCCTGCGGTAGCTTACCTTGGACGGACCATTTATGAATAAGATCTTCCGATTCGTTGCTAATTCGGCATTGCTCTGGCTGTCGGCTCTTCATGCTGAGGCGCCGCAGCTTCCGGTGCCTGACGGCGAAACTGCGCCGCCGGCAGTGGTCTGGTTTTCTACTCCTGTTCGGCCTGGCGAGATCGTCATGGTGCACGGGGGCAACTGGTCCATGGACGCGCTGGTTGCCGTTGAGGCCATGGGCAATGGAGAGACTGGGAAACCGGCGCTTGGGGCCACCCCTGAAATCACTTCCCGCGTCGAAGTTCTTCCGCTCAGCATCCGACGGAAC
>JASLXP010001209.1 GCA_030740295.1 Planctomycetota bacterium | reverse complement strand
ATCGTCGTATATGGACAGGTGGAGTCTCCCTGGCCGGTGCCGGGCGCAGTTCTGATCATTGACAATGTGGCCTACTTCGCCGCTGGTCGCCAACCCCTCGCTGATGGGGGCATCCTTGTCTTTGCAGTCGACCCACTGACGGGGCAACGGCACTGGGTCCATCGTATCAACTCTATTCCGCAGAGAGGCGACTACGAAAACTCAGGGCTGGAATTTGACCCTTTCGACATCCTCCACCAGGAAGGCGACAACATCGCGATGTCACGCTGGCTGATTTCGCGGGACGGCAAGAAGATGGCAGTGGATAAATGGAACGCGTTCGCGCGCGTCAATACGGGCAACGGTTCCGTGTATGTGCCTCGCGGCTCATGGACCTATGGCGCACGCCACCAGCATCGCTTCCCCGGCGAAGCGAGTCGGCGACCATTGATCGTATTCAGGGACAGCAGAGTTTTCAGCTCCCTCAACGGCACAACGGAGATCTTCAGGAGAGATTTCAATCTTGAAAAGGATGAGAAATTTCAGAGCAGATGGATCACCGGCTGGTCCGCGTCAGGCACAGCGCGCAAAGGCGGCAAACCCTACCGGACCTATCGCCTGGCAGAAAAGGCAGCCTGGACGACTGATGGTTTCACACCCAAAGACCCGAACGCGAAACCTAAACCTTTCGGTACTCAACTCTTCAACGAATTCCACGCAATGGTACTGTCGGCAGATGATCGCCTCTTCGTAGTACACAAAGATGGCAGGCTCAAGAGCATCTCAACCAAAGACGGGCAGACAGTGGCCGAGACCCGCGTCCCGATACCGGCATGGGATGGCCTGGCCCTGGCCGGCAAACGCCTTTTCCTCACTACCCAATCCGGCGAGCTCATCTGCCTGGGTGACCCCGTCTCGGATGAGAAACTTTGAACTGAACCTGAACTAAGGAGTCTGCAATGAGCAAAGGAACCCCAAAACCATCAGCACCACCACCCCCTGTTCAGGTAACCCTGGTCCGCCACGGACAGGCGGCGGGTGAACAGCGCCCGGGTGAAGTCGGAGCGCCGCTGACGAAGCTTGGTCTGCGTCAGGCTGAGCGGGTCGGTAAGAGGCTGGCATCGGAAAAATTCGATCACATCTACAGCAGTGACATGGCTCGTGCCTACGAGACAGCGCAGGCCGTTGTCAAGCATCACTCCGGGACACCCTACACGGTCAGCAAGGACATTCGCGAGATCACTGGCTTTCACTTCGCCCCGCGCGCATCACGGAAGAAGGACGTGATTGAACGAATCGACAAGGAGCGGAAGGCATGCGAACGGTTCCTGCGCAAGCTCCGGAAACACAAGCCTGGCGAAAGAATCCTGCTGGTCATTCACGGCAACCTGATTCGACTGCTTATATCAACACTCTCGGAAGTGAACCCGCGAAAGGCAGTCATTCTCGAAGCCAATAACACCGGCGTCTTCAAAGTAAGACTCATGCTGGACGGCCAAGTGTCGAGAGTGGGCCTCGCCAATTGCGTGAAACACTTGACCCCGAACCAGATCAGTTGAAGGGGGCAACTGTGTTAAGTAATCGCTGCAGATTTCTTTGTCGGCTGTATCCCACGCTCTGGGAGCACATCGATACCCAGTGAGTTTCTGTCTCCTCGCTATCTAACAGCGCCCGCATGCGTCTGCATGCTTCCACTTCGAGAATTGCCTTTATGAGTCTCAGAGCTGGTTTCAGTCGCAGAAATATTACGCCCACAGAGCCTGTTCCTCTGAATGAGAGCCACTGGTGCGGCCTATCGAAGGGCGTTCTGTCACCGCTTTATGTCCGGGCTGTAGCGTTTCATGGGACGGACAGCGCTGCCATCCTTATCAGTTGTGACGTGATCGCTCTCGAGGTCGAGCTCGTTACTGAAATCCGTGAAGCAATTGCCCGAAGGACCGGAGTGTCTGAAAGCTCGATCTTGATTGCGGCGACTCAGAATCACTCTTCTCCCAAGATCATTCCCGCAGACGAACAGGAGCAGACCGGATTCGATTCGGTCGCGTTGGTAGATTGGCACCGCACTTTGAAGAACGAGATCATTGAGGCC
Source organism: Planctomycetota bacterium (assembly GCA_030740295.1). Next base: position 6,294 of record JASLXP010001209.1, on the reverse strand, counting down.
GGCGCGGAAGCTTTTTCGCGGCTCGCGCCAATCCACTTTGGATACGCGTCAGGCCGGGTTCCCGGCGTTGCCGGTAATCGCCGCCCGCTTCGTTCGGACGGGACAGCAGTGATGACGTGGTATCGGCCCGATCCGGATGAAATAGCGGATCCCGGGCTCGAGGATGACACGATCCACATTGTGAGGCTGAACGACGCGACGTCCGGCGAAGTCCGTGGCGTGCTGATGAACTTCGCCTGTCACCCCAACGTCCTCTGGACAACGGAACGCATTTCTTCCGACTTCCCCGGCCGCGCCTGCCAGGTCTTGGAGAAGGCGATGAGCTCATGCGTCCCCGTCTATTTCACCGGCGCATGTGGGAACATCGATCCCTTCAAGTACATGCGCGTGCCCCAGAACGCATACACCGCGCCCGAAGCTTTCGAGCCCGGCGCACCGGTAGACCTCTGCATCGATGAATCTGATCGTTTCGGCGATCTGATCGGTGATGAAGTGTTGAAGGTGACGCAACGAATGACCGCTACGGAAGCAGCGGGCAACGTGCAGTCAGCAACGGTCCATATCACTGGTGAACTCAGAGACGGTGTGCGCTTCCCGGACACCGTCGAGATTCAGGCGATCTCCGTGGGTGACCAATTGGCGTTTGTTGGTGTGCCGGGAGAGCCTTTCCTCGAGATTGAGCACGACATTCGAGCTCGTTCACCTTTTGAATTCACATATGTCTGCGGCCAGGCAAACGGTTTCAGTGGATATATGCCCACCAGAATTGCATACGGGCAGGGCGGGTACGAAGTGGGGAATTCCTGGACAAAGTTTGGGCCTGGCATTGGTGAGAGTGTCGCCGACGCGGGAGTGGAAGTTCTTCGAAAACTGAGGAGCTGACTCACGGCGGAAACGTTGACACAGCGTGGCCGAGCTTACCGCTGAAGAAGGCGACCAATGCCCAGAGGCCGGGGGTGATGAACCCGCCCAGAATCAGGCCGAGAAAGAATGGCGCCGCCGAGCGATACAATTGCCCGCCACCGAAACGAAGAATAAGGCCCTTAACCATCCATGCGAGGCAACAGGAAAACCATGACAACTGGATGACCCAGGAGCCGGCGAGCATGTAGCCCAACGGATGTATGGGCCAGCCTGAGAAACGCCTCGTTACAAACAGCAGAAACCCCGTCACGGATGCGCCCACTGCAGTAAAGCTGACGCCGTGCCAGTCCACTCCCTCAGGATTCTTGACCATCGCCGAGAAGGTTCTAAACGGAAGCGTAGGAGCGCCCTGAAAAAACCAACCACTTGTTTTGGCGCTGCCCCCCTGCTCGTAGGTCACTGTGAGAAAGCTGTAGAACGATACCGGCAGGGCAACTGCCACGGCCAGAGCCATCACCATCAGGATGCCCCGCCGTGAGATCCCCGTTCGGTCGGAAACCTTCAGCCCGTTCATGACGGACGGCATCATGAATCCCGCCATATCGAACGACATTGGAAAGTTGAGCCCAAGGAGCGACATGTTCTGCAGCGACAATGTCTCACTGCCGGCAAATGTTGTCACCCAATGAGTGGGCAGAAAAGCGCTTTGCACATAAGGCAGACCAGCCTGCGCGACCAGCCGGGTGAGCGCCATCCCAATGACGAAAAAGCCGAGAAAATACGTTGCGCCCACCCACAGGCTCATTCCCGCTGCATGCCAGAAGCTGACCATGTAGCCGAAACCCAATAGCGCGCCCCACGGCGCCCAGTCCTTTCTGCTCAGTGCAGCCTTGAACTGCTTAGCCAAGCTGCTTCGAGCCACCCAGATCCACCCGGCCATAAGAACCATCATTGCGCCCATGCCCTGGTGAAGTTCCGCGGAGCTGCCATACCACTGGCCTCCCCGTGAAATCAGATCCGTGCCGCACCACGCACCGATTCCCTGCTCAAACTTCATCAGAAGGAAGAAGGCCCAGATGCTGCATGAAACAGTCGATGGTACGAAATAGAAAAACCCAATCAGGCTTGGGTAAACGATCGCATTAAATACGCCAACGTTCCCGCCAAACACGCGCCGGAGATTTGAACTGAGTGGTATCGCCGGAACCTCCACGCCGTACCGGGGCAAACTGTTCCACGAGTAGATGAAAAGGGGCAACAGTACACCCACCCAGAAAACAGGTCCACGCCAAGTCGGCTGTGTTCTTTCCTCGAAGGAGGCGAGAGGCAGTTCTACCAGCGGAAAGCTAAGCCGCTCCACATGGATCCAGGATTCACTGAAGAGGCGGCAGAGAGAAAACGTCGCCAGGTAGAAAGCGGCGAGAAACGTACTCCACATGGCAAGGCAGGGAATCCAGGCCGCCCAGGGAACGGAGGCCCCGCCTCGGACGAAATCAAGAATGATCTCGCTGTTCCCGTCTTTGCTCGGGACCAGCCAGATTGGGATATGAGGATGGAAGTGCGTCGCCCAATTGTTCGCCTGGTCTGCGAAGTAAAACGGGGCAACCAACGCAGGGATCAGGTAGTCAACCAGCCCCATTGAGGGGATACCGGACGCGACAAGGAGCATGCAGAAGATCGTGGCCATCTCGTATCCGCTGAGTGCCTTCCCCGAGATTTTCCTGACCAGCCAATTCAAGATTACCAGCATGATAAAAAAGAGCATCGACAGCAAAGGTGCGCTGTGCCCTCCCGCAATCATGTTCCGATAGACCAGATCCTGGTACGGGCTCGCCAGACAGAGCAGCGTCACGCCGATTACACCGATCACGACGGAGCGCATGGTGATGCCAACCGATTTCCCGGTCATGGGATTCAGTTCACCTTCTGTTGTTGCGCGTTCCATTCGTGGCTCAATCAAGTGCTGAGTGCATCAGTCGTAAACAGAGCCGCCAGTATGGAATGTTGTGTCAGTTCCAAACTTTGCGGCATCACTGCCATTGTCCATCTGATCTGCGAAGATATCATCGTGTCCGACGGCGGTGGCCTCAACTGCCTGAATTCCGGTAAATATCCGGGGCATTCAGGTTACACAGACTGATCCGATAGCCATGCGAATAACTTTGTCCTCCCTTTTTGTGATTGTGTGCTGCTGGGACTCGGCGATTGCTGAAAAATCAGCGCTGCTCCCCAACATCATATTTATTCTGGCGGATGATCTCGGTTACGAGGAGCTCGGTTGTTATGGTCAGAAAAAGATCCGTACTCCGAACATAGATCGGCTGGCAAGCGAAGGCATGCGGTTCACTCGGCATTACAGTGGATCGCCGGTTTGCGCGCCCTCGCGCTGTGTCCTGATGACTGGCAAGCATCCGGGCCATGCTTTCGTTCGAAACAACAGCGAGGTCAAACCCGAGGGCCAGAGCGCGATGCCTCCGAGTGAGATCACTATTGCTCAACTCCTGAAGAAAAGCGGCTATACCTGCGGAGCCTTTGGCAAATGGGGGCTCGGGTTTCCCGGCTCCGCCTCTGACCCGCTCAACAAAGGTCTCGACAGATTCTACGGGTACAACTGTCAGCGTCACGCGCACAGCTACTACCCCAACTACCTGTGGGATGACGACAAACGGATTCGTCTCGATAACGAGCCACCCGTCCCCGGCCACGCACGCCTTCCGAAGGATGCGGATCCGAATCACCCGGCCAGCTACGAGCGGTACAAAGGCAAGGATTACGCGTCCGATCGTATCGCTGAACAGGCCCTCAAGTTCATTCGTGATAACAGAGCGAAACCGTTCTTTCTCTACTACCCGACCATCATCCCTCACCTGGCTTTGCACGTGCCGGACGATTCATTGAAGGAGTACGCCGCTCTCAAGTGGAAAGACCCGCCCGACCATGCCAGGTACACGCCGCACTTTACCCCGCGTGCCGCCTACGCTGCGATGATTACCCGAATGGATTCGTATGTGGGCCGCATCACCGCATTGCTCGAGGAACTCGATCTGAAAGATAACACCATCGTCATCTTCACTTCAGACAATGGCGCCACGTACCTCGGCCCAATGGCGAAGTTCTTCCAGTCCGTTGGACCGTTGCGCGGGCTCAAGGGCCAAAGCTACGAAGGCGGTCTCCGCGTGCCGGCAATCATCCGCTATCCGGGCAAGGTGAAACCCGGTACGACCAGCGACTTCTTGAGCGGCTTCGAAGACTGGATGCCGACTCTCTTGAATCTGGCGAACGGGTCCAAACACATTCCCGACAACTGCGACGGAACTGATTTGACGCCGGTCTTGACTGGAAACAGTAAGCCTCAGCGGCCCTTTCTCTATCGTGAATTCCAGGGCTACGGCGGACAACAGGCCCTGTGGATAGGGAAATGGAAAGGGATACGAAACAAGCTGAGAAGAGGGCCGTCGCCGATCGAGCTCTACAACCTTAAAGAGGACATCAGCGAAAAGAAAGACGTCGCTCAACAGCATCCTGAGATCGTCTCAAAGATGGCAAGCATCATGAAACAGGAGCACGTTCCCTCCGAACGTTTCCCAGTGAAGGGCCTCGATAAGGATTGATTGGATTTCAGGCATCCTGGCTTGCATCTCTCATCTGAGAGAATGAACTCAGATGATCAGATTACATTCCTGCTCTTCCATCATTTCAACACTCCATCGCGCCATCCCCCCATCTTTCGCAGTCCCATCATCCCAACGCTTGCTCAACCATTTCCTTCAACTTCACGGAACGCATCATTCCATCCTCTGAATCCCAGATGGTTTCTTCGCCCGCGGGCATTTCATTCTCTGACAGATAATCCTCATGGCGGCAGGTGAACACAAGGATCTGCGTCTTGCTTGCACTAGTACGAAGCTGCTCTCTGAACCACGCCATCCGAAGAGCATCGCTCTGGGCAAGCTGGTCGTCCAGCACCAGTACGCTGTCGAGGTGCTCGGCAAGGGCCAGGCGGAAGATGGTGGATAACTGGTCTCGCGTTCCGATAGAAAGCCGGCCGATTTCTCGTGCCTGGCCGGACGCGTGGATGCCGCCGGATTCGAGGTTGGGGCCGAGTTCCAGTTCGCCGTAGCGATCGCGGGTGAGCTCTTTGAAGCGATTGGCCACGGGGCTGGTGATTGCCTGGCCGAGATGAGACGCGTCGTCTGTTTCTATCTCCTTCATTGCATCCAGCAGTCTTTTCCAGCCGGCGTACTCGAGCTCGATCTGTTCCTGTCGCTCCACCTTGCGTTCCAGGGCCTCGGAAAACTCTTCCTTCCGTTCGATGATAACGCTGCCGCCGGTCTTCTTGAGCATCCCCTGGGCCTCTTGCAGTGACGCACCGATCTGTGCGAGTCTGTGTTCCCCGGCCTGAACGCACTCCTTTGCGGCGGTCAACTGTTTCGACAATTCTTCGCCTGATGCCAGACCCGCCAAAACATCCTCAGCTTCCTTAACCGCTTTCCTGGCCGTGTCCAGGTCATGTTTTTCTGCCTCCTCTCTGCGGAGACGGAGCTCGGTCCGGCAGTTGGCGAGGGCACTGCTGGCTGCATCTTTCGAGCGTGTGAGCGTGATGTGCTCGGCGCACGCCTTTTCAAAAACGCGAGTGGCCTCTCTGTGATTCTTCTCCGCCTGCTCCACCTCGCCTGATTCCTCACTCGCCAGAGCTGCGATCTGCCCCGCGATGTTATTCAGCTCCGTCTGGATTTCGGATCGCTCCAGTTGAATGCTCTCGGTCGTCTTCGATTCGGCTGGAAGGCTCTGCTTTAACTCCAGAAAGGTCCGTTCGTTCTTTACACATTCAGGCTCTGCTGAATCGATCAGAGTTTCGAGTCTCGTTTTCCGCAGCCGTTCTTCACCGGCCTCTTTTTGAAGTCGGCTAAGTTTCGCTGCGGTTTCCTGTTTCTCTTGGAGGACTGTCTCTGGCGTCAGGCCCGCTTTGATTTCTTCTGCTTTGTGGCCTTTTGCGATGAACTGCTGCCGAAGCTCTGAAGCACGTGATTCCAATCTGGCAACCTTTGCTTCTACATCTCCCGCCGCCTCCAACTGCATCCGGAAAGCACTGATTTCCTTACCAAAGTCAACGGCCTGCTGTTGTTTTTCACGTGCCTGCCGGCACAGCGAATGAAGATCTTCGAGTGTCTGGACCCCGGCCCTTTCCAGCAATGGCAACGCCACATCCTGCCAGCGGCGCTTCAGAACTTCGGCTTCTTCGCGGGCTTCAGGTTTGCCGCCCTTGATATGAATCTCCGCGATGCCTTCGATGTCGATCCTCAGTTGCTGATCGGCTGTGAATGAAACGGATTCCGAAGCCTCCGTCCTTTCCGCTGTCTCGCCATCTCTGCTGACGTTCAATTGCAGTGGCTGAGAAGGGCGCAGGGCTGCAGAGAGTCCAACCTCGAG
>JASLXP010001208.1 GCA_030740295.1 Planctomycetota bacterium | reverse complement strand
AAGAGGAGGAACCAATGAAAAACTGCGGGTGTTTTAAAGGCACTTCCCGCTGGCCTAGAAACCTCCTGCTCCTGAATCATTATTTCGATTCGATGAAACTATTATGATAAACTAACATTCAACTTGGACCACTTTAAGGGGGCAGGTCAGGGGAATTGCTGAATACAGCATAGTTAATTGTTAGACATCAGGTAATGCATTTGATCCATGTGACCATAATCCTGTAGGAGCATTTCACTCTGAAGCTTCAGCTGCTAATCTGGCATCTCCTATTACAATTGAACACAGGAATAATTATTTATTCAAAAAACTACACTTTTCTCTAGCGTTTGTAGATTTTGGTTCTAAATCTATCAAACACTCCACTAAATGAGGGTACTGGTCGTCATGATGAAAATCCGGTCTAGCTAACCAGAAAACTGAGTGCTAAAGCGGACAAGAAACGGTTCATGGATGGGCGGATATTTTTCATTTTGCACAGGAGTCAAAGCGATGTCCGATCACGTAGTTTTCGACCGTTCCTTTTCTTCGGCCTCACGCTTGGCAATATCCTGCGGATGCTTTGAAAAAGTCGTGATGACGTCGCCGACCACTTTGTCCGTCAAACGCCCTAACGCAGCCAGAATCACCGCTTCAGCTTCCGGCGTAAGGGGCGACTTCTCGGGTTCGTAGCCGCCGACCTCGTAGGAATCCGCCGTCGCGATGTAGCCGAGCCTGCCATTGGCATAACCAACCACAATCGGAATCGCGCGGTCGGCGATGGCGGCCTCGAGTTTGAAGACGTATTCGACCATCGGCTCGCCCGGCATCGTCAATATGAGAAAGGGGCCGACTTTGACCGCCATCAACTCCGCCGGGACCGGCGCTTCCTTGCCGGGCAGTTCCACAGTCTCGCCGGCGACGCGAATCTTGTAGAACGTCTCACGGGTTTGCAGTTCTTCACGCGTGACTTGTTTCGCCAGCGAACGAACCACGGCGCCTCCCAGGTCCCGGCCGCACCACTGGATGTCGGCCTCGTCGGCACAGCGGTACGGGTGGCCATGAAGATTCGGGCGAATGTCGCCAGCACAGCCTTGCAGGAAAAGCGCGTTGGTCTCGCCGCCGTAAATCTGCTCCACAAAGGCCCGCGCCTCCCCGGGGAAGTCGGCCGACATCCTGGGATATCCATCAGGATACGGTTGCGAGCCTTTGTCGCCCCACGTGAAACAACACGGGTGACAGGTCGCGTGCATCAACACGGCCATCGGCGTGAGCGACAGGCCATCGTCGAAACGCAGCACCTTGACGCGCGGATCGTTCGGGCCATCCGGGTTCATGCGAATGATGGCGCGGCCGTCGATGACCTTGCGGCGGTTGACCGAGAAGCTGATCTCATCCTCGCCGTAACCGACACTTGCCATTTTGAAGTTGCCGTTCGCGTCCTTAGCCGCGGCGCCAACCTTTTCTATGACGGATTGAACGAACTCATCATCTTTGTCGCAAAATGGCGCCGAATGCGTGTGAGAAGCCGCGACCATTACGTTAGCGCCCAGGATTCTGGTTTCCTTTTCGACGATGGCGCGAATGCCTCGAACCATCGGTTCGTAGGCATAGATCAGATCGAGTGTGACGATCGCCACTTTGGTTTCCCCGTCATCGAGCAGAAGTACACTCGCCTTCAGCGGATCACGGACCTCCTTCACTATGCGGCGATGACCAACTATGTCGACACCGCGTTCAACATCACCAGGCGTGATGTCGATCAGCGCGACTGCGGCTTTGAGATTGGATTGGACGCGGAAAGTGCCGTCTGGGTGGTTGGGATTCATATTTCTTTTTGTGAACGAGCACGAGGTTTGAGCAGACTTAATCCTCCGTCCCGCTCTTCAGGAAGCAGGACTTGATCTCTACGCTTTTGCCCTGCTTGATTGCGAGCGCGATCATGACATCGTCGCCGTAGTCGAAACGGAAGTGGACCATTGGCCGGACCTGCACATTGCGCTTGATCGTGTAACGCGTTCCCCTTCGGCTGAGTTTGAAGGTTGCAAATTCAAATGATTCCTCCAGCTCCACGTAGAGCATCTCATCCTTGCCTTCCCGGTTCAGCAAGAGAGTTCGTAGCTGCCCATCAGTTCGATGGTGAAGGTGAAATCGCCCTCCAGTTCGGCTGGGAAAACCAGGTGCGCATGTTTGTGGATGCCGCTGGTGTTGGTGATCTTGGTTGCGTCCTCTTCCCGAGCATTGTTATTTAATAGGAAAATCGAAATTGATCAAGAGATTTTTTCAGGTCATCAGCGGAGTTTTTTGGTTTAGTCACGGGTTTGATATATGGGGAGATCTAGATTTGGAGGCGATCAGCCTTCGAGCCCGGCTGTGAGCAGCGAATCCGGAGTGGTTCAATCCTCTCTGAAACGATTGACAGGGCTTCTCAGCGCACAGTACTTGCCTGGGTAGTGGCGTTACGGCAGCCGCTGACAATGCCGATTCGCAGTCTTTTTGATAGTCGAGGGAACGGGCCCTCATACGAAAAATCTGTCGGGAAAAGTTTATCAACCATGATACCCTCGCTTTTCAACAATCTATCAACAGATGGATTCAATCCACCACATCGGTTTCGGGAGGCAGGACTTCAACGGCCATGAAAATAGCCGGTGTGATCGTCTCATATTGGTGCCACGAGTAATTGCCGTTTTCATCGAACATCGGATTGTGGGCGGCGCCCGGAGCCATGGGTAT
>JASLXP010001207.1 GCA_030740295.1 Planctomycetota bacterium | reverse complement strand
AAGCGGTACGAGAGGCATTACCCGACCTCGACAACCAGATTGTACGCGGCGAGTTTGTTCCCCTTCGGGAATGGCTCCGTAAAAACATCCACTGTCATGGCAAGCGTTTCTCGGCAACGGATCTGATTGAAAGGGTCACCGGTAAGCCGCCATCATCGGAAGCGTTTCTGAATTATATGGAGACAAAGTTCGGCGCACTTTACGACCTGTGAAGATTGGGACAGACGAATAGGGACAGGCGAATAAAACCAGAGATAAAGAGCAGGACGATCAGGGACGAATGGGGACAGACAAACAGAACGAGTGAAAAAAGTAGGATTGAGCCATCTGCTTGTCTCCCCGTCTCCTCTCTCTCTTCTCCCCGTCTCCCCGTCTCCCCCTCTCAATATGCGTCTACCACTTGTCCTCTTTGCTGCGTCTTTTCTCATGGACGGTTGCATGGGGGTGTTCAATCTTGCGCTGCCACAGTTCGGGGGACAACTGGGGCTGTCGCCCGCAGAGATTGGCCTTGCCAAGGGCGCGGCGACCCTGCCCTACGCGTTAATCTGTGTGTTCGCCGGAGCACTCGGTGATCGGCTCGGCTGGAGGCCGGTAGCCGCAGTAGGGTGTTTCTGCATCAGTGTCAGTCATTTCTTTGTTCCGATGGCCAATGGCCTGGCGTCCCTGATGATCGTCTGTCTGGCGGTGAGCGCGGCGCAGGGGCTGTTCTGGCCGCCTTTTGAGGGCATGACGGGCGTTGGGAAATCAGGCGCGGACCTTTCGAAACAGCTCGTCCCGCTCAATGTCTCGTGGAGCCTTGGGTACATGTCAGGACTGTTTGCGTGTGGATATCTCATCAGCACCTTCATCAGATTGCCGTTCTACGTAGCTGCGGGGGCCGGTTTCGTGGCGGGACTTGTTGTCTTGATTGTACGCGTGCCTGAACAACAGGTTCCCTCAGAGCGCTTGTCGAAGAACGCCAAGGCCACTGACTTGTCGCGGAGCGCCAAGACTACCCCAGATTCTCGGCATCACCGCTATACCCTGGCACACCGGTTGGCGAATTTCGTCAGCTACTTCTGCCTCGCGGTTGTGCTCACCTACTTCCCTGCACGCGCATCCGAACTCTCACTCGATTCCCGCGCTATCAGTAATCTGGTCTTTCTGCTCGGCGCATTACGGGTGGCGATATTCTTCGTTCTGGGAAGCTGGCATCAGTGGCATTACCGGCCTGGGTATACGCTCGGCTCCCAAGTGCTCGGTCTCGCAGGGATGGCAGGCCTCGTGTTCCTGGAATCGCAGCTACTGCTTTTTATTTCTCTGGGGTGTGTCGGCATCATGCTGGGCGTCACGTATGTCGGCAGCATGTATTACAGCGTCAACAGCGATCATTCGCTCGGCCAGAAGGCCGGCTGGCATGAGAGCATGCTGCGGTTGGGAGAATTCACGGGCGGAGTTACCGGAGGATTTGCGGCAAGCCATTTCGGTGATTCCAGGACACCGTTCGTGCTTGGCGCAGGAATGGTGGTCATGGCTGTCATCGTATGTGGATGGCTGATGAAGAGTGACCGCGCGAAGGCAGAGCGCTAAGCAAACAACTCCGGAGTTTTCAGTCCGGACCCCGTATTAAACAGCACCACCTTTTCGTCCCGATTCAGAAAGCCCGAATCGAAGAGCTTGATGCAGGCCGCGCAGGTCGCCGCTCCTTCGGGCGCGGCGAAGATGCCCTCGCTGCTGGCGATGGCTCTCAGCGCATCGAGCGTCTCGGCATCGCTGACGGCGATGGCTGTCCCGCCGCTTTCTCGGATGGCCTGCAGGATCAGGTAATCGGCAATAGCCACCGGTACTCGAAGGCCTGGAGCGATAGTCTGCGCATTTTCCCAGAGCGATGCACTGGTCGCGCCATCGTCGAATGCTTTGACGATGGGCGCGCATCCTTCGGACTGGACGGAGATCATCTTGGGGCGATCCGAGCCGATCCAGCCGAGAGCTTCCAATTCATCGAATGCCTTCCACATGCCGACGATTCCGGTTCCGCCGCCGGTTGGATAGATGATCGCGTCCGGCAGTTCCCAGTCGAATTGTTCGGCGAGCTCAAGTCCCATCGTCTTCTTGCCTTCCGCACGATAGGGCTCTTTCAGGGTCGAAATGTCGAACCACCCGTTCGCTTCGGCTACCTCACGAAGCTGCTTTCCCGCGTCGTTGATCAGACCATCGACCAAGGTCAATTCCGCACCGTAAGCCACGGCCTCGGTCTTCATCATCTGGGGCGTATCTGCGGGCATGTAAACGTGGGCCGAGATTCCCGCGCGCGCACCGTAGGCTGAAAGCGCTGCTGCTGCGTTACCTGCCGAGGGAATGGCGATGCTGGATACGCCAAGCTCCCTTGCCCTGGAAACCGCGGCGGAGAGCCCACGGGCTTTGAAACTGCCTGTTGGATTCAGTCCCTCTTCTTTGATGAAAAGGTTGGCGGCGTCGTGTTGCCCTCCGAGAACGCGGGCATGCAGAAGTGGAGTGTGGCCTTCGCCAAGGCTGATCACATGCTCCGAATTACGAACGGGCATCAACTCAAACCAGCGCCACATATCCGGCGCCCGGCCGGCAAGGTCTTCTTTCCTGAAATTCTGCTTCGCTGCATCGAGGTCATACCGGGCATACAAAACCTTTGCGCATGCTGGGCATGTCGTGTGAATCTCGTCACACGAGAATGTCTCCGAGCAGTTCGTGCATTCGAGATGTGAGAGAAAACTTTGCATGGGATTGAGAGCTTCAGGATTCTGGATTCTGGATTCACCATTCACCATTCACAATTCACAATTCACAATTCACCATTCACAATTCACAATTCACGAGCCCCAAGCCTGCTCCCGATCTCAAATCTGGTACTGACCGAGCGGAATACTCTTGAATTCCTCCGTCAGCTTCCGGATCGAATCTTCGGTGGCCAGCCGTTCGATGCTTGATGCGCCCACGAAGCCTACCGCGTCGGTGTGCACATTGACGTAGGCTGCATCCTCGGGAGTAGCTATGGGGCCGCCGTGAGAAAGGCCGATGATATCGGGGGCGACCGCCTGGGCTGCATCGAGAATCTTCTGCACCGTCTCGGCGGCCTGTTCGAGGGACATGACCGAATCCGTCGCGCCGATAGATCCGCCGACCGTAGTGCCCACATGAGCGATAATGACATCGGCGCCCGCCTCGGCCATCTGTGATGCCTCTTCCGCATTGAAACAGTAGACGATGGTGAACATGTCCATCGCTCTGGAGATCCGAATCATCTCGACCTCATGATAGTAGCCAAGATCTGTCTCTTCGAGGGTCTGCCGAAACTTCCCATCAATCACAGCAACGGTCGGGAAGTTATTGACGCCGGAGAAACCCATATCCTTTACCTGGCCGATGAAATGCCACATGCGCCGGGTTGGATCCGTACCGTTGACGCCGGCGATGACCGGGGTGTGTTTAACAACCGGCAGGACTTCGCGTTCGCCCATTTCCATGACAATCTGGTTGGCATCGCCATAGGCCAGCAGACCTGCGCATGAGCCTCGGCCGGCCATCCGAAATCTGCCGGAGTTGTAAATGATGATGAGGTCCGCACCGCCCTCTTCGATGAACTTTGCAGAGATACCAGTGCCTGCGCCCGATGCAATGATCGGTTGACCGGCTTCGAGAGTAGCGCGGAGCTTGTCGAGGACTTCCTGTCGTGTATGTGTGTTTCCAATCATGGTTGGTTACTGCAAGTGCAAAAAGAGAGCGGTGATCGAGGAAGAGATGGCCGCGGTGAGGGCCTTATTGACGCCCGCATCAGATCACTAATTCTGTGATCCCTGAAGACTCTTGATGCGCTCGTTCAGCTCTGAGGCGCGCTCGAAATCTTCTTCTTCGATGGCCAGAAGTTTTTCATCTTCGAGGGTCCGGATGAATTCGCGCGGGGTGAGGCCCAGGTCGTGTGTTTCCCTTAAGAAGAATTTCAAATCTTCCAGGGCTCGCAGCTCCTGCCCTTCGCCGGGGGAAATCGTTCCATCTTCATAGATGTCTCTAATTCGCTCGATGCCTTCGTTGATAGCATCGATAGCCTCAATAAATCGTTCTTGTTTTGCTTTGCTCAGCGCAGCCGCCCGGGTCAGATCCATCAGGAGGAAGGGACGCCACTTTTCGTGTTCCTCGATGTACTCGTCATCCTCGGCATGCTCACGCACAAGATCCATGATCAGCAGGTTATGCTCGGCATCACGCTTAGCCCGATCAAATTCTGAGAGCCGAAAGAACGCTACCCGGCGCGCGTAGTAGGCCATGATCTCCTGATTCAATGCGTCCCTGAAATCCTGATCCAGCCCGGGCCAGCGTCCTTGAAGAAGCTCATCTTCGAGGTAGTCAAGCATGCTCTCATGGCCGTGTGGCCGTTCTCCGTCAGGTCGGCCATCGGCCTCCCACTGAAGCAGACCGCAGGGAATGCGAATCTGGATTTTTTCCCGGCCGTCCAGTCCGATGATGAGCCGAACATTTTCGGCCTCGTCGTCCTCATTGTAAGACCAGTCCGAAATGAGTGATTCAAGGTCTTGAGACATGGCAGGCGTACTGTCGATGAGTAAAAAGAAGGTGCTGCGATTATAGTTTTCCGTGAAGGGAAATAAAACGCGTGGTGGAGAGTGAGGATGGATGGCGGAATGAAGCATGCGAGTGGTCGGCTGGTCGTGAGGTGGCTTCTCAACGGTGGCCTTACGCTGCGCTCAACTCGTTGGGAGAGATATTAAGCGCACCTTTCCTCTTTTGGGCAGCACGTAAACAAGACTCGAAATATAATCCCGCCCCCCACCCGGCTCCTCATTGAGACGACCGTCTCAGCGCGACTGGACCTCCGATCTTGAAGACTGTTCACTCATGGGCTGCCCCTCTCACCGTGTACCCATTCTGAAAGCCTGCCGGCGTATCCACTTCACCGGCATTGGCGGAAGCGGTATGAGCGCGCTCGCTCAACTGTTGAATCATGAGGGCTACCTGGTCTCAGGATCCGATCGTGGTTACGACCGCGGGCGTACCTCATGGCTGTATCAAAAGTTGATGCGACAAGGCATTCGCCTCATTCGACAGGATGGTACGCAGTCCCGAATGAAGCCAGACTGCATGGTCATGACACAGGCTGTTGAAGAGGACAATCCGGAGATTGCTGCGGCCCGGGACCTGGGCATTCGCGTTATCAAGCGGCCCGAACTGCTTACTTCAATTGTTAACAGCAACCAGGGCGTGGCCATCAGCGGTTCCTGCGGCAAATCAACGACAACTGCGATGGTGGCGCAGATTGCTGAATACGCCGGTATGAATCCCACTGTCCTTGTTGGTGCTGCGGCATATCGCTATCAGGATGAGATGTTCATAGGCAATTACCGGCCGGGAAGTTCTCTGATTGTGGCCGAGGTGGACGAAAGCGACGGCAGTGTCGAAAACTTTCGTCCCAATGTGGCCGTGCTTACGAACATCTCGAAGGATCATTTTGAGCCGGCTCAACTGATTAACTTCTTCATGCCATTCCTTGATGGTGCAGACCTCGCCGTGCTTAACGGTGATTGCCACCATTCACGATTTCTCGTGGATCGAGGCCAGCACAAAGCGGTGGTATACGGCCAGCAGGGCCCCCTCGAGTTTGCGAGTTTCAAATGCAGAGGATGGCACGCAGAATTCGCTCTGGAGGGTCATCGCTTCAATTTACCTGTACCGGGGCAGCACAACATTTCCAACGCGCTCTGCGCAATTGCTGCTGCTCGTGCGCTTGGCATTTCGTATGAGGTTTGCCAGCGCGCGCTCAGTGAGTTTGGAGGCCTGCTGAGACGGTGGAATCGCGTCGAGACTATGAGAGGGGTGGATGTGATAGACGACTTCGCTCACAGCCCGGCCAAAATTAAAAGTGCGCTCGATACCGCGCAATATGCACGTGGACGTGTGCACGCTGTGTTTCAGCCGCACGGCTTCGGGCCCACCCGCTTTCTATGGGATGATTACGTCAAAGTCTTTGCGCGTCACTTAAGCCATCAAGACTCGCTTTATCTCCTGTCCATTTTTGACGCGGGCGGAACGGCAAACCGGACGGTGTCGTCCGAGGAAATGGCGAATGCGATCAACGGGATTCGGCCATCCCTGGCACAGACCGTCGATCGAGAGAAACTGGTCCACGATCTTCAGAATGTGGCCAATGATGGCGATGTGGTTCTGGTGATGGGAGCACGGGACCATTCACTGACAGACCTGGCGAGGGAGATTGCAGAGTCTCTCAGGAGCTGAGCATCAACCCGACTCCTGTCCAATCTCGTCGTAGACCGCTTTGCATGCATTCGCCATAGCCAGCACGGGCGGGTAGTCAGCAAGACATTTGAGGAGATTTTTTGGCGGCTCGTGCGATCTGAAGAACATCGCCTGCGAATAGATCGACTCACTTGTCTTGACAATGCCGATATCGACCCGACATTGGCCGTAACCGGTCTTGTTGGCAATCCAGGTTTCCGCCTCGCCCCAGTCTTCGCCAACCGGAATGTAGCGAGGCAGCATGTCATTGCAGCGTTGGGCGCGCAGAATCCGGATAATCTCATCACAGGTTTCAGAGGTCAGGATTTCACGACGATAAATCCGAGCCAACAGCGAACAGAAATCGTGCGCGCTGCTGACCGGCTGTTGCATCTGAGCCGCGTTGGGGCCGCCGGGAATGCCCTGATGAATGTTGGTATCAGCGAGTCCCCAGGACTGCATGGTCCGGGTAACGTTTTCCGCACCGACCAGATCGACCAGCGTAGCCGTGGCGATGTTGTCGCTGACGATGATCATCAGCACAGCCATATTGTGAATCGAAACCTCCTGACCGGGAATCATGGCGCGCAGGACACCGTCCCCACCCCGGTGAAACGCAGGCTTCCAGGTGATAGGCGCGTTCAGATCGAGAGCGCCCTCTCCGGCCTGTCGGAACATTTCGCAGAGGACGAAGAGCTTGAAAGTGCTGGCAGTTGGAAGCACCTCCCGTGGGCGATGAGCAAAGCCGGCTTCAGCATCAAGACGCTGTACCTCGAATGAGAAACTGCCAGAGTATTGCTCCTCCAATCGGGCGAGTTTGTCGTAGAGCATCCGAGTGATCCGGAAATGTGGCTTTCATCAACCATCACCATTCTTCCTACAACCGATCCTCATTGGCGTGAGTGGTGCTTCTGTGCTCCATCCACCAGTCGTTCCAGCGTCGCCAACCTGGTTTGCCTTCCTGAATTTCGAGCCCGGGGCCTACCTCACCGGCGTCGGTCAATTCGCCGAGCAGTCGCGCCGCGCGCCTGGCTTTTTCTTTGTCCTTGGATGCGAGCGTCTTCACCAGCCGCTGGATGGTTTTTTTGCGCTGGGCCTCTGTGAATCGTGAGCCATGCCGATAGATAAGTGAGGCCGCCTTGTAGCTCGCATAACCGAGGTAAGCCAGCATCAGGCACATGGTGAAGCCCAGTGCAACCAGTGCCAACGCGCCCGCGCCTACCGGAGTGGGATCCGTTGCCGGCTCATTCAAGGCCAGGAAGAAGGCCAGGCTGAGCACAACGGTCAGCAGAAAGAGCGTGACAAAAAGTCCCGGAATTCGGCGCATGGGAACGGGATCGGGTTAATCGAGGGTTGGAGCATTCTAGCACCAGTCTGAACCTACTCAAAGTTCGGATGGTTTATAGTGACCCGCTTCAGCGAAATCAGGGACTGCGGAACCAGGGCGGGCCGCCGCGAAAAAAAACTGCTGCTCTACGACCCCACTCCCACCAGAATGTCATCCCCTTCGATCTTCACCTCATAGGTGGGGATGCACATCCCTAACTGGCATTCGCCGTCTTCCAGGCTGAACTCCCACGCGTGC
>JASLXP010001206.1 GCA_030740295.1 Planctomycetota bacterium | reverse complement strand
GGTCTTCATAATGGGCTGATTTGCGCTCCCTGTTAACGTTTCGCGGGAATGGCTTGCCGTCAACGTTGCGCTCAGCGTTCTCCGTCAGGCGGATCCAAACAACGGCTGTTGTGGCAGCGACCTCTCCTATTTTTATCCCATTCGCCATGTGCACACGTGAGACATCCTGTGCAGCGAGAGGCTCAGCTCTGGTGAGCAGCAAGAACGTGCTGCAGATCGCTGTGGTTGTTTTCATAGGTTCCTTTCTGCCGAACGGGCCGGATCGGAAGTGGCGCGTCGCCATGTTCCAACCTGCGTAATAGTCCATGAGTGGTTCGACCGCGCTGACTCTCTCGCCCTGAAACGCTATAGCTCTGGAAGATTCTTTGGGTCTTGAAGACTTTCTATTATGGCCTTCAGGAGGGTGTCAGCAGCCGGCTGATGGGGCTTTCCTTCCGCGGTAATGAACTTGAACTCGTTCAGTCTGGTTATCAGTTTCTCATTGGGTTGAAGAGCCCGGAGAAACTCGGCGAGTTCCTGCCCTGCCTGAGCTGGCAGGCCTGACCACCAAAGTACAAATTTCCCGAGTTGCTCGCCTTTGAGAACCACCTTCCCAAAGTGCTTCACCTGAAACGCGGCGGCAGGCTCTGCCCAGATCGCATATCGGAAAGTGGGGATGGATCTATCCTCGACGATCCTTGAGTCCCAGGTCACCTGATTCTTTTTGCGAGCCCAGGTTCCATTGGTAGCGATGGGCTCAGCGGACACCGCCAACTGGATCTTAAGGCGATCGTTTGTGTCGATAAAGACGAGCTCAATGAAATCTTCCCAGACGTTTTCCCACACTTTCACCGGAAGCGGCTTCTTGCCTCTCTTGTCGGGTGCTCTCCGTTCCCATTCGGCGAGCAATGCCTGATACTCGGGAGACTGCTGCAGGAACGCGTTCAGGGAAGCTTCGATCTTTGCCATCGTATCGAAGGGAGCCAGAGCGCGTGGCGCGTCCTGTTTGGAAATTCCCATCCTCTTGGCCAGTTGGCTGCGCACATACTCGAGGACCTTTTTCTGACGCGCAGACGTGCCAAACGTGGCGCCAGTGACAAGCAGGGCAAGCTCGTCTTTCTGCCAGTAATCACGTTCCTGAAGATAATGAAAAATACGAACCAGCGGCTCCGCCTCATTTCGGGGTGCTGTTTTCCGGGCCGAGCTTCCAAGCCAGAGGTAGAGCCCTACATTTTTCAAATCATTGCGGAATTGACGGTCAAGAAACTCCTGCAGTTTTTTGAATCCCTTCTGCTTGCCCAGGGCCGTACTCAGCCATCGCATCATGAGTTCGACGGCACGATCGGCCTTCGCCTGAACATCCTCCAGTTGACCATTAAGGTCATCGTTTCCTCGAAAACGCTCTCGGTAGAATGAGTAATTGCCAAGGGAAGATTCCCAACGGCTGTACTCTCCGCGGCCACCCACGTCGCCGGGCTGAGTTCCTGCGAATCTACCTGAAAATCTCATTGCCCACGGCTCGGCCACGGTCGCGTGGTCGTTGTAGTACTTGCTGATACGCATCTGGACTTCAACGGAAACTGGTGACTGCTTGTTGTTCTTCTCGGGATTCACATGAGTCACGGAAAGTGTTCTTTGGAGCGATTCTCCGTCCGGAACAAGGACCAGCGTGTATTGGTCATAGCTGCAGCCGGGAATAAGCAGGGCCGATATAAGAATGATGTGAGGTCTCATTGGGCTTATGCGTGTCCTCCAATTGAATTCTCGGGGCAGTCCGCTACGCCGATCCAGAGCTAATCGAGATCCGGCAGAATCTCCCTGAGCCGCCCGCAGGAGTTGCCGATTTGCAGCAATTATGGTGCTTGATAACTATTGACCAATCGCGACGGAAGGAGCAACGAAATTCACCATGCGTGACGTCTCACTTCTTCTTGAGGGCACCCTGCGCCGGGGAGGCAATGGCTGGCTTGAAGATCAGTTTCACGTTAGTGCCAACTTTCGGGGCCGTCTCCGGGTTCAATTCAAAGCCCTGGTCTTCGCCGTGGTAGGGGTTACCGGCTTCCTTGCCGAACTGAACCACGGCGCCGGCATTAGGCACGATGCTCACAACGGCCCCGTCACGGTCGGCCGCGTAAACCTTCTTCCCTTTCTCTTCGATCATGGTCGAGCCCAGGAATATCCAATCGTTGGGCGCCTCAGCGTCTTTGTCAGCACGATTCACCAGGAGATTGGAAAGGCTGGAACGACCGACCCTGTCGTCCACTTTGAACTCCACATCGATTTCGACACGCGAGCGCAGCAGTTTTGGAGATTTAGCGATCAGAAAAAAGTACGGGTTATTGAAAGGGCACTCACGCAGTCCCACCATCGTGAGAGCAAGGTGTAGATATCGCGGTTTGCTGCGGGTGACGAAAATGGACTCATGCTCATAGCTGTCCGGGCTGCACAGCACGTACTCGAGAATGCCGTCTTTCAGGCATACCGAGGCATCCACTTTCACTTCGCGCTTCTTCAGGTCGACCTGCAACCCTCGGCTCGCGAAGAATTTCTGGATGGTGTCCTGCGCCAGGTCAGTCTCCTCACCTCGAACCGGCAGACACGCGGCAGAGGCCATCATGAATACGAAGGTGAGCTTTAGTCTTTTATCCACGGTGATGTCTGCTGCGAGAAGCGGGGGCGACAATGGAAAGAAGAGAGTTTAACCCGTCAGACCTGATCTGCCTGCATAGGCAAGTGCCCGTTCACGCCAATTTCAGTACCTAATCACGACAACGAGGACGGAAGAGAGTCATCGGTCTGATCGGCAGGGGGAGACTCACTCCCCCAAAAGTGAGATCGCCGCTTAGAGCACGTGGGATTGGCTGGTATGTTGCGGCATTTCAGGGCAGAGCATCAACCCATTCTCTGACCTCGGCAGGTGTTCGACGCAGGCAGGGCCATTGGTCGTCATTGGCGGCTCGCAGGAGGATGCGGGCAGCAAAGGCAGCTCCTTCGCGGAGGTCTGTCAGGGAGATCTTGTCCGGCGTATCCGCGGCCATGTGCCCGAACGAACGGATCTGAGGTGCAAAAGGCCCGCCGGCCATTCCGGCGGTTGGAAGGCCTTCAAGAACAAACGGGTAATGGTCTGAGTGGCAATGGAACCTGTC